>NZ_JBFAPP010000003.1:0-474521 GCF_040676775.1 Micromonospora sp. NPDC049523
ACGTGATCGTGGTACGCCTGCCCCGGCCGAGCGACGGCAGGTTCGTCGTGCACTACGAGGCGACGGTGATCCCGAGGCTCCGGCTCAGCAGGACACCCGCCACCTCAAGCGTTGATCATGAAGTTAGCGCGCCCGTGGGCGTCGAAAACCGTCGCTAACTTCATGATCAACGAGGCCTGCCGGGTGGGGTACTAGGGTTTGGGGGATGAGTGGGGTGGGGGAGTTGGGGCGGGCGGTCGAGCTGTTGGTCGGGCAGGTGGCGCATTGGATGGCGCCGAGGTGGGCGGCTGCGGCCACTGCGGGCAACGTGTCCCGGGCCGACCTGATGCATCGGCTGGTCCAGCAGGTCGCGAACCTGGCCGCGGATGCCGAGGGCGAGCCGCGACGCACCGTACCCCGGCTCGACAACGATCTTGCCCTGCCCGACCAGCTCCGGGTGGTCGCCGCCGACCTGCTCGCCGCCGACCCGCCGGAGCCGGTGCTGGCCGAAGCCACAGCCGAGGTCACCGCCACCCGCCGCGCTCTCTGACCGGTAGCCGAGGTCCTCGCCACCCACACCGGGCTCTGTGACGGGCAGCCGAGGCGCTGTGGTGTCGACCGGTCCCTGCCAGGCGGGAAGTCGACCGGTCCCTGCCAGGCGGGAAGTCGATCGATCTCTGCCAGGCGGGAAGCTGACGCGCCCCGCCCGGCAGCGAGCCGGACGGACCTAGCTGAGGCGTTCGAGGACCAGGGCCATGCCCTGCCCGCCACCGACGCACATGGTCTCCAGCCCGATGCTCTTGTCGTGCCACCGCAACGAGTTGATCAGCGTGCCGGTGATCCGGGCGCCGGTCATCCCGAACGGGTGTCCGACGGCGATCGCGCCGCCCATCACGTTGAGCTTCTCCAGCGGGATGTCCAACTCCCGGTAGGACGGGATCACCTGGGCGGCGAACGCCTCGTTGATCTCCACCAGGTCGACGTCGTCGATGCTCATCCCGGCCCGCTTCAGCGCCTGCCGGGACGCCTCGACCGGGCCCAGCCCCATGATCTCGGGCGATAGCCCGGTGACCCCGGTGGAGACGATCCGGGCCAGCGGGGTGATGCCGAGGTCACGGGCGCGCTGTTCGCTCATCACGACCACCGCCGCCGCGCCGTCGTTGAGCGGGCAGCAGTTGCCCGCGGTGATCCGGCCGTCGGGGCGGAACACCGGCTTGAGCCCGGCCACGCCGTCCAGCGTCACCCCGGCACGGGGACCGTCGTCGGCGCTCACCACCTCACCGGAGGGCAGGGTCACCGGGGTGATCTCCCGGGCCCAGAAGCCGGCCGCGATGGCCTGCTCGGCGAGGTTCTGGCTGCGTACGCCGAACTCGTCCATATCCGCGCGGGTGACGTCGTACACCTGGGCCAGATTTTCCGCGGTCTGACCCATCGTCAGGTAGATGTCCGGCAGTTCCCCGTCGAGCCGGGGGTCGGTCCAGCGCTCGGCCCCGGCCTGGGTACGCGCCGCCGACCGCGCCTGGGCCTCGGCGAACCGAGGGTTCTGCCAGCCGCCGCCGACCAGTGCCTGAGCTTCGGAGGGGAGTCCGTCGGAACTGCCACGGGCGAAACGCGAGACGCACTCGACCCCGGCGGAGACGAAGACGTCCCCCTCACCGGCGGCGATGGCGTGGAAGGCCATCCGGGTGGTCTGCAGCGACGAGGCGCAGTAGCGGGTCACCGTGGCGGCGGGCAGGGTGTCCAGGCCGAGCAGGGTGGCCACCACCCGGCCCATGTTGAAGCCCTGTTCACCGCCCGGCAGGCCACAGCCGAGGTAGAGGTCGTCGATCTGGGTGGGGTCGAGTTCGGGTACCTGGTCCAGCGCGGCCCGGACGATGGTGGCGGCGAGGTCGTCCGGCCGCAGGTCGCGCAGGGAGCCCTTGCCGGCTCGGCCGATCGGGGAGCGGGCGGTGGCGACGATGACGGCGGTGCGAGACGGATCGGTCGACATATCTCTAACTTAACCGGCCGGTAACTTATCGCGGAAGTGACCGAGGCTGTGATGATTCCGGCCCGAACCGGGACGGGTCAGTGCTGCCGGGTGACCGTTGCCGCCTCGGCCACGGCGGGCAGCAGGGCGTGGGCCCATACCCGGTACCCGTCCGCCGAGGGGTGGTAGCCGTCGTGGCACAGGGTGCCGGCGTCGGCCCGGAACACCGGACCCGTCTCGGCGGCCAGGTCGACCGCGACGCCGCCGGCCGCGAGCACCGCCCGCGCCTGGGCCCTGGCCGTACGTCGACCGAGCAGGCCGGTGACCTGGCGCAGCGGCTGTGCGATGGCGCGTACGGCACCGAGGTCGGGGCAGGTGCCGACGACGACCTCCACCCCCGCGTTGCGCAGTCGGCGTACGGCGGCACCCAGGTAGGCGGCCGTCTCGCCCGGTCGACGCAGGGCGGTCACGTCGTTGGCACCGATCAGGATCACCGCCACGTCCGGGCGCTCCCCGAGCAGTGCCCGCGCCACCTGGGTGGCCAGGTCCGTGGCCCGGGAGCCGGACACCCCGACGCTGGACAGGTGCACCAGCCGGTGGCCCTCGCCGGCCAGGTTTCCGCTGGTGGGGCCCGTACCGTCGGCCAACAGCCGGGCGAGCTGACCACCGACGGTGTCCTCGACCCGGTTCACCCCGACGCCGAGCGCCGACGAGTCGCCGAGCAGGACCAGTCGTAGTACGGGCGCGCCGGTCCGACCGACCACGGAACGCAGCGCCAGGCCCAGTTCCGGCTGGGCGTAGTGCCGGTTGCGGGCCAGTAACACCTCGCCGGCGAGCAGGGCCGCGCCGCCGACGGTGCCGGCGATCAGGGTCAGCGCGGCACTCCGGCCGATCTGGCCGGCGGTACCGCTCCGTTGGCGCCCGGTCCCGCTCGCTGTCATGCTCGTTCCTCCACTGTGGACGGCTCGGCTCCGGTTGGGGTCGCACCGGCCGAGCCTGCGACGGGTGCGGACGCGGCCGGCTCCTCGCCGCGCTGGTGGCCGAACCAGGCCCGACGCCGCCGCAACTGCGCCCAACGCCCCGCCGGTCCGCGTTCGCGTCCGCCGACCTCGGTCCCGCTGACCTCCGTACCGGCGTTGCGGGCCGCCTCGTGTGCGGCCGCCGGCAGCGAACGGACACCCTCGCCCTCGGCAAGAGCCGGCCGGCGCTCCTCGGCCGCGCCGAGCGCCACCAGGACCGTCGGCAGCAGCGCCGCCGCGGCGACCGCGTAGCCCTCGGCGGACGGGTGGAAGTGGTCCCAGGCGAACATCCGGGTCGGTTCGGCCGCGAATCGGGGACCGAGCAGGTCACCCAGGGACACGGTGGCGCCGCCGGCCTCGACCACGGCCACCGTCTGCGCCGCGGCGAGCTGCCGACTCCAGCGCCGGGCCAGCCACCTCAGCGGCGGCTTGATCGGCCGGATCGCGCCCAGGTCGGGGCAGGTGCCGACGACCACCTCGGCGCCCACGCCGCGCAGGTCGCGGACCGCGTCGACCAGATAACGTACGGCGATCGACAGTGGTGTACGCGCGGTCACGTCGTTTCCGCCGACCAGGATCACCGCCAGGTCCGGCTCCAGTTCGAGGGCCGCTTCGACCTGCGGTGCCAACCCGGCCGAACGGCTGCCGACCACGGCGAACCGGTGCAGTCGTACCGGCCGTCGCAGGCGGCGGGAGATACCGGTGGCGAGCAGGGCGCCGGGCGTCTCCCGGGGGCGGTGTACGCCGTACCCGGCCGCGGACGAATCGCCCAGGATGACCATGGTGAGGGGTTTGCCCGGGAACCTGGCCCCGTACACCCCGTCACCGCGCGGCGGCGGCGCCTGCGCGAGCGGGATGATCCGCCGGGCCTGCCGGGCCTGGCCGATCAGCACCGCCCAGGCGGCGGCCGTGCTCGCCGCCGTCACCCCGGCACCGAGGATCGTCAGCTTCGCGACCCGGCGCGCGGTGTGCCACGGCACCCGTTGCCGCGCCACCGAACCGGCCGTACTCATCAAGCGCCCCCCGCCTTCGCGGACATCCTGCGGCCTTCGAGGCTATCTCGGTGGGGCGTCCCGCGCTGTCGGCGTTTTGGCTCCTCCCGCGTCGGGATGCCGCCGGTGTCCCCTTTCTCGCGCTGCGGGGAACTTGCCCCCATGTGCATCATGGGCGGAAGGAGGGTGCGGACATGGCGAAGACACTGAAGCGGACCGCGGCGTTTGCGGCGCTGGCCCGGGCGTTGACATCCGGTACGCGGGGTGGCCCGTCGCTGGGAGCCCGGCTGGCGGCGCTGCCCCGGATGATCCGCGCGACGGCTCGCGGCGAGTACGACGGCGGCCTGCGGCTGGCCCTGATGGCGGCGGCGACCGCGTACGTGGTGTCGCCGATCGACCTGGCGCCCGAGCTGTTGCTGGCGGTTTTCGGGCTCGCCGACGACGCGCTCATGGTGACCTGGCTGGCCGGCAGCGTGCTCGCCGAGACCGAGCGTTTCCTGCTCTGGGAGGCGCGCCGGGACAGCGTGGTACCCGGCCACGTGGTGCCCTGAGTCCCCGGTCACGAGGTGCCCTGACGGCACGTAGGCTGATCTGCGCAGCCATCGGGGCTGACCTGGCACAGCCACGGACCACCACCCGGCCACGAGCCGGACGGGCCACGCGGAAAGGCACATCGAGGTGCGCTACTACGACAATGTCGTCGACCTGATCGGGCACACACCCCTGGTGCGGTTGAACCAGGTCACCGCCGGCATCACCGCGACGGTGCTCGCGAAGGTGGAGTACTTCAACCCCGGTGGCTCGGTGAAGGACCGGATCGCACTGCGGATGGTCGAGGAGGCGGAGCAGGCCGGTCTGCTCAAGCCTGGCGGCACCATCGTCGAGCCGACCAGCGGCAACACCGGGGTCGGGCTGGCCCTGGTCGCGCAGTTGCGGGGCTACAAGTGCGTGTTCGTCTGCCCGGACAAGGTCAGCGAGGACAAGCGCAACGTGCTGCGGGCGTACGGCGCCGAGGTGGTGGTCTGCCCGACCAGCGTGGCGCCCGAGGATCCGCGCTCCTACTACAACGTCTCCAACCGGCTCGCCCAGGAGATCCCGAACGCCTGGAAGCCCGACCAGTATTCCAACCCGGCGAACCCCCGGTCGCACTACGAGACGACCGGGCCGGAGCTGTGGGAGCAGACCGACGGGCGGATCACGCACTTCGTGGCCGGGGTCGGCACCGGCGGCACGATCTCCGGGATCGGCCGTTACCTCAAGGAGGTCTCCGGCGGCACGGTGAAGATCATCGGCGCTGACCCGGAGGGTTCGGTCTACTCCGGCGGCACCGGTCGGCCGTACCTGGTCGAGGGGGTGGGCGAGGACTTCTGGCCGACCACCTACGACCGTTCGGTCGCCGACGAGATCATCGAGGTGTCGGACAAGGCGTCGTTCGACCTCACCCGGCGGCTGGCCCGCGAGGAGGGCCTGCTGGTCGGCGGGTCGTGTGGGATGGCCGTGGTGGCGGCGCTGGAGGTGGCCCGCAAGGCCGGCCCGGACGACGTGGTGGTGGTGCTGCTGCCCGACGGCGGCCGTGGCTACCTGTCGAAGATCTTCAACGACGAGTGGATGGCCCGGTACGGCTTCCTGGAGACCGGCAACGCCGAGCCGACCGTCGCGGACGCGCTGTCCAGCAAGCCGGGCGGGGTGCCGGAGCTGATCCACGTGCATCCGACCGAGACGGTCCGGGACGCGATCGACTACATGCGCGAATACGCCGTCTCCCAGCTCCCGGTGCTCAAGGCCGAACCGCCGGTGGTCACCGGTGAGGTCGCCGGTTCGATCGCCGAGCGGGACCTGCTCGACGCGCTCTTCACCGGCCAGGCGCACCTGCACGACACGATCGAGCGGCACATGGGTCCGCCGCTGCCGATGATCGGCGGTGGGCAGCCGGTGAGCGAGGCGGTCGGCCTGCTGGAGAAGTCGGACGCCGCGCTCGTCCTGGTGGACGGCAAGCCTCGGGGCGTACTGACCCGACAGGACCTGCTCGCCCACCTCGGCGCCCGCTGAGAGCCGGCTGGCGGCCCCGCTGAGGGTCGGCTAGCGGGTCGGCTAGCGGCTCAGCTCCGCCGGGACGGCGATCACGTCGACGAACGCTCCCCGGCGGAGCAGGGTGACCGGCAGGCGGCTGCCGATCGCCGGCCCGAGCATCAGGCGCTGCAACCCCTGTCCGCTCTGCACCGGCCGGCCGCCGGCCGAGACGAGCACGTCACCGAGGTAGATCCCGGCACTGCCGGCGGGGCTGCCCGGCACCACCTCGACCACCCGCAGACCACGGCGTTGGCCGGTGCGTTCGGCCACCGCCGGAGGCAGCGGCACCGGCACCCCGGCGACGCCGAGCCAGGCACGGCGTACCCGACCGGTGGAGACCAGGTCGCCGATGATCTGGCGGGTGGTCGAGTTGATCGGTACGGCCAACCCGAGCCCGTAGCCGGCCACGGCGGTGTTCACCCCGATCACCCGGCCGGCCGAGTCGGCCAGCGCCCCGCCCGAGTTGCCGGGATTGAGGGCGGCATCGGTCTGGATCACGTCCTCGATCAGCCGGACCAGCCGGCCGTCGCGGGCGGGCAGGGAACGGCCCAGGCCGGAGACCACCCCGGCGGTCACCGATCCGGCCAGCCCCATCGGGTTGCCCACGGCCACCACGAGCTGGCCGATCCGGAGCTGGTCTGCGTCACCGAGTTCGGCCGGCGGGACGCTGGTCGACCGGACCCGGAGTACGGCCAGGTCGGAGAGGGGATCGGTGCCGACCACGTCGAACCGGGATTCGGCGCCGTCGGCGAAGGTGGCCGTACCGCCCTCTGCTCCGTCGACCACGTGGGCGCTGGTGAGTAGGAGGCCGTCGGCGGTGAAGGTGACCGCGGAGCCGGCCCCGTTGCCCCGCGCGGAGCGCACCGCCAGTGCGGCCACGCTCGGCAGGACCCGGGAGGCCACACCGCTGACCACCCGGGAGTACGCGTCCAGGGCATCGGCTTCGGTGGGAGGTGGCTGGATCTGTTCGCCGTCCATGTCGCGGACAACGCCCAGCGGTGCGCTTCGATGCCCGACCGGGCTCCGCTGACAGCGAACACCGAGCGCGGGCGGCGTACGGGCGGCCGGCGCCCGGTTAGGGCAGGTCCCGTACGTAGCGCAGTTGTGGCACGAGAGCCGAGCCGACGTGTTCGGTCCGCTCGACCCCGTCGGCGGTCCAACCGCCGCGCCGGTAGAACTCCTGGGCGTGCGTGTTGTCGGCCAGCACCCAGAGGGCGGCACGACGCCAGCCGCGCCCGTGCAGGGTGCCCAGGGCGTCGACCATCAACGCCCGGCCCAGGCCCCGGCCCTGCTGGTCCGGCTCCAGGTGGATGGCGCAGAGTTCGCCGTACCCGGTCGGGTCCAGTTCGTGCGGTCCGACGTAGCTGAAGCCGACCAGCCGGTCACCGGCGTCGACCACGGTCATCAGGTGGGTGTCCCGCTCCCACTTCCAGCGTTCGCTCCACCACTGGCCGAGCAGGTCGCCGGAGTCCGAGGCGAGCGCCTCGGCGGGCACGAAGTCCCGGTAGGCGGCCTGCCGGGAGCGCGCGTGCAGCCCACCGACCGCCATCAGGTCGTCGGCGGTGGCCGGGCGCAGGGTGACGGTCACCCGGCCGAGGATAGTCGGGGCACCCGTACCCGCCCGAGGTCCTCGGCCACCACCAGATCGCCGGTGAAGTGTTCACGTGCCTCGGCGGCGAACCGGGCCGGGTCGGGGTAGCGCTGGGAGAAGTGGGTCAGCACGAGTCGGCGTACGCCGGTCTCGGTGGCCACCCGCGCGGCCTGCGCTGCGGTCAGGTGCCCGGCCTCGGCGGCCAGCGCGGCGTCCTCGGTGAGGAAGGTCGACTCGATCACCAGCAGGTCGGCGCCGTCGGCGAGGTCGTACACGGCGTCGCAGAGCCCGGTGTCCATGACGAAGGCGAACCGCTGCCCCCGGCGCGGTTCGCTGACCGCGTCCAGGGGCACGCGACGCCCGCCGGCCTCGATCTCCCCGGCGCGGATCAGCTCGCCGATGGCCGGCCCGGAGATGCCGTACGCGGCCAGCCGTTCCGGCAGCATCCGGCGCCCGTCCGGCTCGACCAGCCGATAGCCGTACGCCTCGACCGGGTGGTCCAACCGGCGGGCGGTGATCGTCGCACCGCTGATCGGGATGGTCTGCCCGTCGGATTCGACGGGTTCCGGCCGGATGTCGGCGGTCTCGTGGAAGGCGCTGGCGTGCCGCAGCCGGTCGAAGTATTCGGTGCCGCCGGCCGGGAAGTGCACCGGTACCGGGTGCGGCACCCGGTCCAGGGAGAGGCGTTGGATCATCCCGGGCAGGCCGAGGCAGTGGTCGCCGTGGAAGTGGGTGATGCAGATCCGGGTCAGGTCGGTGGCCGACACCCCGGCCCGCAGCATCTGCCGCTGGCTGCCCTCGCCGGGGTCGAAGACGATCATCTCGGCGTCCCAGCGCAGCAGGTAACCGTTGTGGTTGCGCTGCCGGGTCGGTACCTGGCTGGCGGTGCCCAGGACGACCAGTTCACGGGTCACCGGGGCCTCCGGGGTCGAAAAGGTGCGCCGGATATGGAACGACCCCCGGGGCTTCCGCGCGGTGCGCGGGCCGGCTGGACAAAGCCGGCACCCCGGGGGTCGGGTGGCTGTCTCGTATTCGCCGCACCGCTGCCACACGGTCTCGACGATGTTGCACTGTCAAGGACAGCGGCTAGCGGACAGCCACCTCACGAGTCCCGTTGCTACACAAAGCTTGGACCACCTCCTCTCACGTGTACGGCCACGTTAACCACCTTCGGGCCGGTCCGCCAATGGTTTTAGATCACTGATCAGACGCTTGCGCGGGCCACGCTCGGACCGCCGACTCCCCACTCACTCGTCACCGGGGCCGCGGCCGAACCGTCGGACCTCCTGAGGCCAGCCGCATGCCTCCGCGATCTTGCCGGCCCACATTCGGGCCGTTTCCTCGTCGGCCACGTCCACCACGGTCAGCCCGCCCAGCCACTCCTTGGTTTCGACGTAGGGCCCGTCGGTGAATATCAATTTCCCGCTCGTGGCGTCGGCACTGAAGACGGGGCCGTCCTCCTCTAGGCCCCCGGCGAACACGTACGCCCCGGCTGCCTTGATCTCGTCCACGACCGCCTTCGCGAGTGGCCCGCGCCCGCGAAACCACTCCTCAGTGTGGTCACCCACCCACTGCTGGTTGAAGTAGATGAGGTACTCGGCCATGTCTGCTCCCTCGTCTCGGGCGGACCTTTGTCTGCCTTCATCCTCGCCACGAACGGCGCCGGGCGAATCCGACACCTCGGGCGAAAATTTCACGTCGATGTTGGCGGGGGAGCGGTGCGGGTCCGTCACGGCCGACCCCAACACCGAACAAGGCCACCGGGTCCAAACCCGGTGGCCTTGTCGGTTGACGCGATCGCGGTCAGTGAGCGTCGCTGGGCGTGCGGGCCACGCCGACCGGGCAGCTCATCCCGTTCGGGCCGTGGTTGCAGTAGCCGTTCGGGTTCTTGGTCGGCGCCAGGTACTGCTGGTGGTAGTCCTCGGCGTAGTAGTAGTCGCCCAACTCGCCGATCTCGGTGGTGATCTCGGGCAGGCCCGCCCTGGCCACCACCGGGGCGAACGCCTCGCGGGACGCCTGCGCCACCGCTAGCTGCTCGGGCGTGGTGCTGTAGATCGCCGAGCGGTACTGGGTGCCCACGTCGTTGCCCTGGCGCATGCCCTGGGTCGGGTCGTGGTTCTCCCAGAAGACCTTGAGCAGGTCCTCGTAGCTGATCTCGGTGGGGTCGTAGACCACCTGTACGGCCTCGGTGTGCCCGGTGAAGCCCGAGCAGACCTCCTCGTACGTGGGGTTCGGGGTCTGTCCGCCGGCGTAACCGACGGAGGTGGAGATCACACCCGGAAGCGTCCAGAACAGTCGCTCGGCGCCCCAGAAACAGCCCATGCCGAAGACGGCCGTCTGGCTGCCCTCGGGCCAGGGACCCTGCAACGGCGTCCCGAGTACGACGTGCCGGTCGGCCACCGAGATCGGGAAGTCACGTCCGGGCAGCACCTGGTCGGGGCTGGGCAGGCTGGCCTTCATTCGCCGTAGGAACACGGTAGGTCTCCTCTCATACCTCTGCCCTGTGTAACCACGCGCCCGTCAAGATCCTTACCCGGCTCGTCCCGTACCCGGGCTACCTGCGGGCGTACCCGGGGCTGCCCCGTGGGTGGGCGGCTCAGGTGGTCGGTGGTGGGTGGGGAGGCCGGTCAGGCGGGCGGGAGTGCGGCGGCGATCCGGGCGGCGTAGCCGGTCGCCGAGTCGGCGTCGTCGTAGGTGGTCCGGGGCCAGAAGAAGCCGCGCAGGCCGTCGCCCTTGGTCCGGGGGACCACGTGGGTGTGCAGGTGCGGGACGGACTGGGAGACCCGATTGTTCATGGCGACGAAGGTGCCGCCGGAGCCGAGTCCGGTCTCGACCGCGACGCCGATCCGCTGTACCAGACCGAAGTATCCAGAAAGCGAAGAAACAGGCAAATCGGCCAAAACCTCGTAATGTTCCCGAGGTACGACCAGTACATGGCCCCGGAAAACCGGTCTGGTGTCCAGAAACGCCACCCCGGCCGGCTCGTCGGCGACGGTGAAGGCCGGCACGGAACCCGCGACAATGCCACAGAACACGCAAGGCTTCACCCCGGCAGACTAACGTCACCCCAATGAATTACGGCTTCGAGACGCTCGCCATCCACGCCGGTCAGGAACCTGATCCACGTACCGGCGCGGTAGTACCACCCATATATGCGACCAGCACCTACGCCCAGGACGAGGTCGGGGCGCCGCGGCTCGGTTACGAGTACAGCCGGTCGGCCAACCCGACCCGTACGGCACTGCAGGAATGCCTCGCCGCGATCGAGGGCGGCCAGGTCGGGCTCGCCTTCGCCAGCGGCCTCGCGGCCGAGGACACCCTTCTGCGTACGGTCTGCCGCCCCGGCGACCACGTGGTGATCCCGGACGACGCGTACGGCGGCACGTACCGGCTCTTCGCCAAGGTGCTGCACCGCTGGGGGCTGAACTGGACCGCCGCGAAGCTCTCCGACCCGGACGCCGTACGGGCCGCGATCCGCCCCGGCCAGACCAAGGTCATCTGGGTGGAGACGCCGACCAACCCGCTGCTCAACATCGCCGACCTGCCGGCCCTGGCGGCGATCGCCCACGAGGCCCAGGCGCTGCTCGCGGTCGACAACACGTTCGCCTCGCCCTACCTGCAGCAGCCGCTGGCGCTCGGCGCCGACGTGGTGGTGCACTCCACCACCAAGTACCTCGGCGGCCACTCGGACGTGATCGGCGGGGCGCTGATCGCCGCCGACCGCGGCCTGGGCGAGGAGCTGACGTACCACCAGAACGCGATGGGTGGCGTACCCGGCCCCTTCGACGCGTGGCTCACCCTGCGCGGCATCAAGACCCTCGGCGTACGCATGGACCGGCACTGCGACAACGCCGAGCGGATCGTCGACTACCTCTCCGCGCACCGGGCCGTCGCCGAGGTCCGCTACCCCGGCCTGCCCGACCACCCCGGCCACGAGGTGGCGGCCAAGCAGATGCGTCGGTTCGGCGGCATGATCTCGTTCCGCGCGGCCGGCGGCGAGGCGCAGGCGGTCGACATCTGCAACCGGACGAAGCTTTTCGTGCTCGCCGAGTCCCTCGGCGGGGTGGAATCGCTGATCGAACACCCCGGCCGGATGACACACGCGAGTGCTGCCGGCTCGCCGCTTGAAGTTCCCGCCGATCTCGTGCGACTGTCTGTCGGCATCGAAACGGCTGACGACCTGCTCGCGGATTTGGAGCAGGCGCTCGGCTGACCTTTCGGGAGGGGTGGGGAGTGCAGGAGCTCATGCCGTCCTGGGTCGGCGCGACCGCGAAGCAGATCGCGCGAGCGGTCCGCCGTGGTGACGCGTCCGCCACCCAGGTGGTGGCGGACCACCTCGACCACATCGCCCGCAGCGACGCCGAGCTGGCCGCGTTCCGGGTGGTCCGGGGTGGCGAGGCGATCGTCGAGGCGGAAAAGGTCGACGAGCAGGACGACCTGGCCAACCTGCCGCTGGCCGGGGTGCCGATCGCGGTCAAGGAGAACACCGCGGTCGCCGGCCTGCCCACCTGGAACGGCTCCGCCGCGGCCCGTACCGCGGTCGCCGAGGACGACCACGAGGTGGTCCGGCGGCTGCGCGGTGCGGGCGCGGTGATCGTCGGCGTGACCCGGATGCCGGAACTGGGCCTCTGGGCGTTGACCGACGACGAGGGCTCGGTCACCCGTAACCCGTGGCAGCTCGACCGCACCCCGGGCGGCTCGTCCGGCGGTGCGGCGGCAGCGGTCGCCTCCGGCCTGGTGCCGATCGCGCACGGCAACGACGGGCTCGGCTCGTTGCGCATCCCCGCCGCCTGCTGCGGGCTGGTCGGGCTCAAGCCCGGCTCCGGTGTGGTGCCCTGCCAACTCGGCGCGGACGACTGGTTCGGGCTGACCGAACACGGCATCCTCGCCACCACCGTCGCCGACGCGGCCGTGGGCTTCTCCGTACTCGCCGGCCGGCGACCGGACAAACTGGTGCCGCCGCAGCGGCTGCGGGTGGCGGTCTCGCTGCGCTCGCCGGTGGCCGGCGTACGCGCCGACGCGCCCAACGCCGACGCGGTCGCCACCGGCGCAAGGCTGCTCGCCGCGGCCGGCCACGACACCGTCACCGTCGACCCGGTCTACCCGACCTCGCTCGGCCTGCGCGGCATCGCCACCTGGCTGGCCGCCGCCGCCCGCGACGTGGAGGGCGCCGGACTGGACCGGCGGACCCTGCAACCGCGCAGCCGGCGGCACACCGGGCTCGGGGCCTGGGCGTACCGGCGGGGTTACGTCCGGGAGTCCGACCGGGCCGGCTGGCGGGAGCGGTCGATCGGCTTCTTCACCGACAACTCGGTCGACCTGCTGCTCACCCCGGCGCTGGCGGCGACCCCGCCGCAGGCGGAAGGCTGGGCCGGCCGCTCCTGGCGGGCCAACATGGTGACCAACATCCGGTACGCCCCGTACGCCGCACCGTGGAACATGGCCGGCCTGCCGTCGCTGGTGGTCCCGGTCGGCCTGCGACCGGACGGGCTCCCGGTCGGCGTGCAACTCGTCGGCCCGCCCGGCTCGGAACTGCTGCTGCTCGGCGTCGCCGGCCAGTTCGAGATGGCCGCCCCGTGGCCCCGCCACGCCCCCACCTGGCCCCGAGTCCCGCATCCCACCGCCTAACCCCACCCGCCCAAGATCCGCGCTCAGGTAGAGAAAGAGTGCCCTGCCACCCGGGGGGGTGGGGGTGGGGGGATTGTGATGGCGGGCATCGTCGGGGCGCCCCGGAGGGTGGGTCCGGGGCGGGGTGCGACGATCTGGACATGACGGACCTGGTCGGCCTCGCCGACGTGCACGCCGCGCGGGAACTGCTCGCCGGCATCACCCGTACCACCCCGTTGGAGCCGTCCCGGCCGCTCAGCGCCGCGCTCGGCGGGACGGCCTGGCTCAAGTGCGAGCACCTTCAGCGGGCCGGGTCGTACAAGGTGCGCGGTGCGTACGTGCGGATCGCCCGGTTGTCGCAGGAGGAGCGGGCGCGCGGTGTGGTCGCGGCCAGCGCCGGCAACCACGCCCAGGGGGTGGCGCTCGCCGCCGGCCTGCTCGGCATCGACTCGACCGTCTTCATGCCCGTCGGCGCGCCGCTGCCCAAGGTGGCGGCGACCAAGGGGTACGGCGCCCAGATCGAACTGGTCGGCAACACCGTCGACGAGTCCCTGATCGCGGCCCGGGACTTCGCCGAACGCACCGGGGCGGTGTTCATCCACCCGTTCGACCACCCCGACGTGATCGCCGGCCAGGGCACCGTGGCGCTGGAGATCCTGGAACAGTGCCCGGACGTGAAGACGATCGTGGCCGGGGTGGGTGGCGGCGGACTGGTCTCCGGGATCGCGGTCGCGGTGAAGGCGCTTCGCCCCGACGTACGCGTGATCGGGGTGCAGGCGGCCGGCGCGGCGGCCTTCCCGCCCTCGTTGCTCGCCGGGCGGCCGGTCCGGCTGCCGGCGTTCGCGACCATCGCCGACGGCATCGCCGTGGGGCGCCCCGGCGATCTCACCTTCGCCCACGTGAGCAAGCTGGTCGACGAGGTGGTGACAGTCTCCGAGGAGGACATCTCCCGGGCCCTGCTGATGCTGCTGGAGCGGGGCAAGCAGGTGGTCGAGCCGGCCGGCGCGGCCGGGGTGGCGGCGCTGCTGGCCGGCGTGGTGAAGGTCGAGACACCGGTGGTCGCGGTGGTTTCCGGCGGCAACATCGACCCGCTGCTACTGCTGCGGGTGATCGAGCACGGGCTCGCCGCGGCCGGGCGTTACCTGCGCCTGACGGTGCGCTGCATCGACCGGCCGGGTCAGCTCGCGCTGCTGCTCAGCCAGATCGCCGAGCACCGGGGCAACGTGGTCGACGTGGTGCACCAGCGGCACAACCCGCACCTGCGGCTCGGTGAGGTAGAGGTCGCGCTCTCGGTGGAGACCAGGGGAGCGGAGCACTCCGACCGGTTGATCAGCGCGCTGCGGGCCAGTGGTTACCAGGTGGCCTTCGGCGAGGCGGCCGGCTAGGGACCGGCGGCCCCCGGGGCGGTGAGGTTCGACCGGGATCGGGGAGCCCGACCCCGGTCGAATCACGATCGGAAGATCGACCGGTCAGCCGGCGAACGGCTCGAAGCCGACCACGGTGACCTTGATGTCCGCACCGCTCGGCGCGGTGTATGTGACCGTCTGGCCCGCGCGGGTGCCGAGGATGGCCTTGCCGAGCGCGGATTCCGGGCTGTAGACCGTCAGGTCCGTGGTGGCCGCGATCTCCCGGGAGCCGAGCAGGAAGGTTTCCTTGTCCTCCTCGTCGTCGTCGAAGTGGATCGTGACGACGGTGCCCGGGGCGACCGAGTCGGCGGTCGGCGCCTCACCCACGGAGGCGGTACGCAGGAGTTCCTGGAGGTAGCGGATGCGCCCCTCCTGCTTGCCCTGCTCCTCGCGGGCGGCGTGGTATCCGCCGTTTTCCCGCAGATCGCCTTCTTCGCGCCGGGCGTTGATCTCCGCGGCGATCACCGGCCGGCCGGCGATCAACTCGTTGAGCTCGGCCTGCAGGCGGTCGTGCGCGTCCTGGGACAGCCAGGTGGCGGGCGCCTCGCGGTCGGTCGTGGACACAGACGATCTCCTTGGGTAAACGGACTGCTGCGGACAGGAACGAAGTACCAAGTTACCAGTGCGCTACACACCGGACGGGTGATGATTTATTGCCGAACTGAACTGAAGGGCCCCGATCGGCTCAGAGCCGGTGTCCAGGGGCCTCGCGGCGCGGCGGTTCGGGGCTGGTCCGGCCCCGGCTCAGTCGGCCGCCCGGCAGCGCAGTACCTCGCCGACCAGGGCCTTGGCGGTGGTGGCGAGCTGGTGCTCGACCACCGGCTGCCGCTCGCCGGGCGGGGCGTCGACCCGTACCTCTTCGCGGGCGACCTCGGCCCCGTCGCGGGAGCGGGCCCGTACGGCACAGATCGCCGAGCCACCCGCCGGCACGGTCACCCGGAAGACCAACCGCAACTGGCTGTCGGTAATGTCGGTGTAGGTGATCACCTGGGCGTCGTAGGTGGGGTCGCCGTACTGTCGGTAGAGCCGGGCGGAAGCCAGTCCGAGGACGGCCACCAGGGCCACCACCAGCAGTACGCGTAGCCACGGGCGGCGACGTCGGGGCGCGCGCCGGTGTCCGTACCGGCCAGCGGGGAAGACCGGCGCGTCGGAAGAACGAGTGGCGTTCGTCTCGGTCACCGGGCACATCTCCTGCGGGGCGTTGTCGGTGGCATCGGCCAGAATGGCAGAGTCCATCTTCGCAAACGGTTACCGAACGATACCGGCAGGTCAGCCGGTCGAGCCGCGGGGGCTCGGCGGCAGCACGGACGAGGAGCAATTCGTTGGCAGAGCAACTGCGTCTCATGGCCGTACACGCGCATCCCGACGACGAGTCGAGCAAGGGCGCGGCGACCATGGCGAAATACGTCGCCGAGGGCGTGAGCGTGCTCGTCGCGACCTGCACCGGCGGTGAGCGGGGCAGCGTCCTGAACCCCAAGCTGGACCGGCCGGACGTCTGGGCGAACATCGGCGAGATCCGCCGGGCGGAGATGGACGCGGCCCGGGGCATCCTCGGCGTCGAGCAGGCCTGGCTGGGCTTCGTCGACTCCGGGTTGCCCGAGGGGGACCCGCTGCCGCCGCTGCCGGAGGGGTGCTTCGCGCTGCAGGACGTCGCCGTCGCGACCGGTTCGCTGGTCCGCCTGATGCGGGAGTTCCGTCCGCACGTGGTGACCACCTACCCGGAGGACGGCGGTTACCCGCACCCCGACCACATCATGTGCCACAAGATCAGCGTGGCGGCGTTCGAGGCCGCCGGTGACCCCAGCCAGTTCCCCGAGCTGGGGCCGGCGTGGCAGCCGCTGAAGCTCTACTACGACATCGGCTTCTCCAAGGCGCGCTTCATGGCGCTGCACGAGGCGGTGCTGGCGGCCGGGCGGGAGTCGCCGTACGAGGAGTGGCTCAAGAACTGGGAGGACCGCCCGGACAAGGGGCCCCGGGTCACCACCCGGGTGGAATGCGCGGAGTTCTTCCCGGTACGCGACGACGCGCTGCGGGCGCACGCCACCCAGATCGACCCGGACGGTTTCTTCTTCCAGGTGCCGATGGAGATCCAGCAGCGGGCCTGGCCGACCGAAGACTTCGAGTTGGTCAAGTCGTTGGTGGAGAGTCCGGTGCCGGAATCCGACCTGTTCGCCGGAGTACGCGAGACCGCCCGTGCCCGCTGACCTCGCCGGGGCGTACTGTGGTGGCAGCTCGCCTATCGAAGGATCCCAGTCATGCTGACCGCTGTTGACGTGCTTGCCGCGAACAACTTCGGGGACACCCGAACCGGTGGCCTGGCCGGCCCGATGGGCCTGTTCCTGATCGTGGTGTTGGCCATCGCCACCGTTCTGTTGATCCGCAACATGAACGCGCGACTGCGCAGGCTGCCCGACCGGTTCCCCGACCAGCGCGGCGACGAACCGCTCGGCCGGGTCGATTCGTCCGTTCCGGGAGCCGTCGAACCGGACTTGGCAGAGGAATCTGATGGGAACGCTCCCAGGGCCTCCCACCTGCGCAGTAACGGTCACTCGACGACATGATCACGGCTAAACCGGCCAGGCGCCCCCTGTTGCGCCAAACCGGTTTGGCTTAGCCTTCCGCCGGGGACCAAAAGTCCCCGCACCGTGCGCGGGAGGGGGCGCCGATGAGAGTCAGACCCGACGCCCGAGGCGGTGCGCGGCCCGAGCAGGCGCCGCGTCGGTGGACGGCGGGCGGAGGCGGCCCGTGACATCCGGCCGGCCGGCCGCCGCACGGGTGGCGGCCCTGGTCGGCATCTCCGAAACTCCTCGGCGGATGCTCGTCCTCACCGCAGCCGTGCTCGCCGCCGCCCTCGCCGCCGCGGTGGTGGGTCTCGCCGTACCGGCGGACCTGCCGCCGGACGACCCGCTGAACTCCGTCACCCCGCTCGGCCGACTGGCGATCGTGGCCGGCGTCTTCGCGCTCGCACAGCTGGCCCGGCTCCGCTTCCGGGTCGCCTCCGGCACCGTCAACGTCACCTGGGGCGAGGCCGCGCTCGTCATCGGTCTCTACCTGGCGCCCGCCGGCTGGCTGCCGGTCAGCGCCCTGGTCGGGGCCGGACTCGGCTGGGGACTGCTGTCGATCTTCCCTGATCGGCGCTCGCCCGTCGAGGTCGTGCACATCGCCGCCTCCCTGACCGCCGCCGTCGCGCTGGCCACCGCCGTCACCACCGCCCTCGGCAAGCCGCTCGGTGCGCCGCTGACACCCGCGCTCACCGTCGCGCTCGTGCTCGGTTCGCTGACCTACCTGTTCGCCACCGGCTGGCTGGCTTCGCTCACCATGTCGCTGCGCCACCGGCTGCCGATGGGACCGCTGCTGCTGCGCGCGCTCCGCGGCAAGCTGCCGATGTTCGTCGGCAACGTGCTGGTCGGCCTGGCCGTCGTCACCATCCTCGAACACAGCCTCCGCTGGCTGCTGCTCCTGCCACCGCTGTGGTGGCTGTTGCAGCAGACGTACAGCCAGCGGCTGCGTACCGACGACGAGCGGCGTACCTGGCGGGCCTTTGCCGAGGCCACCGGCGCGCTGAACCAGCTCGACGAACGCGGCGTGGCGACCGCCGGGGTGCAGGGCGCACTCGCCGTGTTCGGCGCGGACCGGGTGGACCTCCACGTCGCCCGCAGCGGCGGCCGTTGGCGGCGCTACCGCGGCGGTGGCGGCGAGCCGGTCGCCGACCTGGACCTGGTGACACCACCGGAACCGGAGAGCGGCCCCCACCTGCTGTCCCGCACCCTGGAGGTGGGCGCCAAACCGGTCGGCGAACTCCGGGTACGGTTCCCCCGCTCGGTGCAGCCCGGCGAGCGCGACCGGGACGTGCTGTCCGCGTTCGCCGACGCCCTGGCCGCCGCGCTGCACGACGCCGCCACCCACCAGGAACTGCGGATCATGGCGGCCCAGTCGTCGTACGAGGCGGTGCACGACCCACTGACCAAACTGGTCAACCGTGCCGCGATGCTGAGCAAGGGCGACCTCGCGCTGCACCGGCTCGGACACGACCACCCGGTAGCGCTGCTCCTGCTCGACATCAACAACTTCAAAGAGGTCAACGACACCCTGGGACACGCCGCCGGGGACGAGTTGCTCCAGGTGACCGCCCGCCGGCTGCAGGAGCTGCGCCGCGACGGCGAGGTGCTCGGTCGGCTCGGTGGCGACGAGTTCGCCCTGCTCGTCACCTCGCTGCCGGCCACCCCACTGCCGACGCCCGCCGTACCGGCGCTGCAACTGCCGGTCGCCACCGAACTCAGCGTCTTCGGCGAATGGCCCGCCTCGCTGCCGTACCCGCTGCGCCGGGCCCGCGAGATCGTGGAGGAACTGGCCGCACCGACCGAGGTGGCCGGCGTACGGATGTCGGTCGAGGCGTCGGTCGGTGTGGTGGTGGCCGGGGCGGGCACCGCCGACATGACCGAACTGCTGCGCCGGGCGGACATCGCGATGTACCAGGCCAAGGCGGGCGGCGGCAGTGTCGCCAGCTACGACAGCAGCCAGGACGCGGCCAGCACCGACCAGCTCGCGCTCCTCGCCGAACTACGCGAGGCGCTCGCCGCCGACGACCAGCTCATGCTCGCCCTCCAGCCCGCGGTCGACCTCGCCACCGGCGCGCCGACCGGGGTGGAGGCGCTGATCCGCTGGCGGCACCCGCGTCGGGGCCGGCTCGGCCCGGTCGACTTCGTCCGGACCATCGAGGGCAGCGAACTGCTCGGCCCGTTCACCCGGTACGTGGTCGACAAGGCCCTCGCGGTGGCCGCCGACTGGGCCCGGCACGGACTCGACGTACCCATCTCGATCAACCTCTCCGCGCGCAGCCTGCTCGACCCCCGGCTCCCGTCGGAGGTGGCCGAGTCGCTGCGCCGGCACCAGGTTCCGGCGCACCGGCTGGTCCTGGAGATCACCGAGACGGTGGTGATGAGCGAGCTGGGCGTGATCGACGAGGTGCTCTCCGAACTGCGGGCGATGGGGATCCAGCTCGCCGTGGACGACTTCGGCACCGGCTTTTCCTCGCTCACCTTCCTGACCCGCATCCCGGTCGACGAGCTCAAGGTGGACCGGTCCTTCGTGATGGCGATGGCCGACTCGCCGGAGGCGGCGGCGATCGTCCGGTCCACCGTCGGGTTGGGCCGCGAACTGGGCCTGCGGGTGGTTGCCGAGGGTGTGGAGACCGCCGACCAGCGGGCCGCTCTGGCCGAGCTGGGCTGCACCGCGGCCCAGGGTTACCACTTCTTCCGGCCGATGGGCTCGGACAAGATCGTCACGGTGTTGCAGACCCAGCTCGACAACTCCCAACAGGCCCGGATCTTCCCCCTGCACGCCGACGGCGCGTCCTAGAGCCGGGGGACACCCGCCCGCCGCCGGCCGCCGCTGGATATGGTCGTCGGGTGAATCGACTGGCGAGCGCGACCAGCCCGTACCTGCTCCAGCACGCGGAGAACCCGGTCGACTGGTGGCCGTGGTCCGACGAGGCGTTCGCCGAGGCGAGGCGGCGCGACGTACCCGTGCTGATCTCGGTGGGGTACGCGGCCTGCCACTGGTGCCACGTGATGGCGCACGAGTCGTTCGAGGACCCAGCGGTCGGGAAGCTGCTCAACGACAACTTCGTGTCGATCAAAGTGGACCGGGAGGAACGGCCGGACGTAGACGCGGTCTACATGACCGCCACCCAGGCGATGACCGGGCAGGGCGGCTGGCCGATGACCGTACTCGCCGCGCCGGACGGCACGCCGTTCTTCTGCGGCACGTACTTCCCGAGGGTCAACTTCGTCCGGTTGCTGGAGTCGGTCACCACCGCGTGGCGGGACCAGCGCGAGGCGGTACTGCGGCAGGGCGCCGCGGTGGTCGAGGCGATCGGCGGCGCGCAGGCCGTCGGCGGTCCGACCGCCCCGCTCACCGCCGAACTGCTCGACGCCGCCGCGGAACAGCTCGGCCGGGAGTACGACTCCGTCAACGGCGGGTTCGGTGGCGCCCCGAAGTTCCCGCCGCACATGAACCTGCTGTTCCAGCTCCGGCACTACCAGCGCACCGGTTCCGAGCGCACCCTGGAGATCGTCCGGCACACCGCCGAGGCGATGGCCCGGGGCGGCATCTACGACCAGTTGGCCGGTGGTTTCGCCCGCTACTCGGTCGACGCGCACTGGACCGTGCCGCACTTCGAGAAGATGCTCTACGACAACGCCCTGCTGCTGCGGGTCTACACCCAGCTCTGGCGGCTCACCGGGGACCGGCTGGCCCAGCGGGTGGCGGGGGAGACCGCCGCGTTCCTGCTGAACGATCTCGGCACCCCCGCCGGCGGGCTGGCGTCCGCCCTGGACGCGGACACCGGGGGCGTCGAGGGCGCCACGTACGCCTGGACCCCGGCCCAGCTCGTCGAGGCGCTCGGCACCGACGACGGCCGCTTCGCCGCCGACCTGTTCACGGTCACCGAGGCGGGAACCTTCGAACACGGCACCAGCGTGCTGGAACTCGGCCGCGACGTCGACGACGTCGACCCCGAGGTGGCCGACCGCTGGCAGCGCGTACGCACCGAGCTGCGGGCCGTACGCGACCTGCGTCCCCAGCCGGCCCGGGACGACAAGGTGGTGGCCGCCTGGAACGGGCTGGCCGTCACCGCCCTGGTCGAGTACGCGACCCTGACCGGCGACCCGGTGACCGCCGCGGCGGCGGTGGACATCGCCGAGGTGCTGGCGGGGCGGCACATCGTCGACGGGCGGCTGCGCCGGGTGTCCCGGGACGGCAAGGTCGGTGAGCCGGCCGGGGTGCTGGAGGACTACGGCGCGGTGGCGGAGGCGTTCTGCGCGGTGCACCAGCTCACCGGCGAGGGCCGCTGGCTGACGCTGGCTGGGGAGCTGCTGGACGTGGCGCTCACCCGTTTCGCGACCGGGCAGGGCGGCTTCTACGACACCGCCGACGACGCGGAGCAGTTGATCGCCCGCCCGGCCGATCCGACCGACAACGCCACCCCTTCCGGCCTGTCGGCGGTGGTGGCGGGGCTGGTGGCGTACTCGGCGTTGACCGGTGAGCCGCGCTACCGGGAGGTGGCCGAGGCGGCGCTGGCCACGGTGGCACCGATCGTGGCCCGGCACGCCCGCTTCACCGGGTACGCCGCCACCAGTGGTGAGGCGCTGCTCTCCGGGCCGTACGAGGTGGCGGTCGTCACCGCCGACCCGGTCGGTGACCCGCTGGTGGCCGCCGCCCGTCGGCACGCACCGCCGGGGGCGGTGGTTGTCGCGGGGGCTCCGGACCAGGAGGGGGTGCCGCTGCTGGCGGACCGGCCGATGCTGGACGGCGGCTCCACCGCGTACGTCTGCCGGGGTTTTGTCTGCGATCGACCTGTTCGTACCGTCGAGGACCTTGTCGCCCAGCTTTCCCGGCGGTGACCGACGTGCGCCGCCGCACCTGGGCGCCGGGTGCGGCGGTCGCTGGCGGGACCGCCCGCTAGGCTTGCCGGCGTTATGGATTCCCGAACCGGTCTGCCCGTTGTCGGCATGGTGGGGGGCGGTCAGCTCGCCCGGATGACCCACCAGGCCGCGATCGCCCTCGGCCAGTCGCTGCGTGTGCTGGCGCTCACCCCGGAGGACGGTGCCGCGCTGGTCGCCGCCGACGTCCGGTACGGCGACCACACCGACCTCTCCGCGCTGCGGATCTTCGCCAAGGGCTGCGACGTGGTCACCTTCGACCACGAGCACGTGCCGAGCGAACACATCCGCGCGCTCGCCGCCGAGGACGTGAAGCTCTACCCGTCGGCCGACGCCCTGCTCTACGCGCAGGACAAGCACGCGATGCGGGAGCGGCTGAGCGCGCTCGGCGCGCCCGTACCGCGCTGGCGGCCGGTGACCGAGCCCGCCGACCTGACCGGGTTCGGTGACGAGGTCGGCTGGCCGGTGGTGCTGAAGGCGGCCCGGGGCGGCTACGACGGCCGTGGGGTCTGGGTGGTGGCGGACGCCACCGACGGGCCCGCCCTGGTGACGAAGCTGCTCGACGGCGGCACCCCGCTGATCATGGAAGAGCGGGTGGCGCTGCGTCGGGAGCTGGCCGTACAGGTGGCCCGGTCGCCGTTCGGGCAGGTCGCGGCGTACCCGGTGGTGGAGACCGTGCAGCGGGACGGTATCTGCGTCGAGGTGATCGCCCCGGCCCCGGACCTGCCGGAGCCGCTGGCCCTGGCCGCCCAGCAACTGGCCATCGACATCGCGACCACGCTCGACGTGGTCGGCCTGCTCGCGGTCGAACTCTTCGAGGTCGCCGGCCCGGACGGGGGTCCGGCGCTGGTGGTCAACGAGCTGGCCATGCGGCCGCACAACTCGGGGCACTGGACCATCGAGGGGGCCAGGACCTCGCAGTTCGAGCAGCACCTGCGGGCGGTGCTCGACTACCCGATGGGTGACACCGCGCTGACCGCACCGGTGGTGGTGATGGCCAACGTGCTCGGCGGGGTCGAGGGCGGCATCTCGATCGACGAGCGGCTGCACCACCTCTTCGCCACCGATCCCGGCGCCAAGGTGCACCTCTACGGCAAGCAGGTCCGTCCCGGCCGGAAGATCGGCCACGTCACGGTCCTCGGTGACGATCTCGAACAGGTACGCGCCCGCGCCGCGCGCGCCGCACAGTGGCTCCAGGAGGGGCGATGACGGCTGCGCGAGCAGCGACCCGGGTTGGCCTGATCATGGGCAGTGACTCGGACTGGCCCACCATGAAGGCCGCCGCCGAGGTCCTGGACGAGTTCGGGATCGGCTACGAGGTACGGATCGTCTCGGCGCACCGTACGCCGGTCAAGATGATCGAGTACGGCCAGCAGGCCGCCGGACGTGGCCTCAAGGTGATCATCGCGGGCGCGGGTGGCGCGGCCGCCCTGCCGGGCATGGTCGCCTCGGTGACCCCGCTGCCGGTGATCGGTGTGCCGGTGCCGCTCAAGCACCTGGACGGCGTCGACTCGCTCTACTCGATCGTGCAGATGCCAGCCGGTATCCCGGTCGCCACGGTCTCGATCGGCAACGCCCGCAACGCCGGGCTGCTCGCCGTACGCATCCTCGCCACCGGCGACGACGCGTTGCTGGCCAAGGTGAGTGCGTTCCAGGAGTCGCTGGAGGCACTGGTCGAGCAGAAGGAAAAGGCCCTCCAGGCCAGCCTCGCCGGCTGAGCGGGTCACCGCCAGCCGTACGCTCCTCTTCGCGTAGTCGCGACCTGGGCGGTTCGGTCAGCTCTCGCCCAGCACCTCGCGCAGCCGTACGACGAACGCGTCGGCCTCCTCGACGAAGCCGAGGTGGTCACCGGGGAAGATGGTCGGCTCGATGCCGAGCGCCGTGGCCAGCGCACGCGACGTACGGTCGCAGATCTGGTCGGTGGAGCCCTCGCCGATGCCGACCACGATCCCGACCCCCGACGAGCGCAGGGCGGCGAGATCGGGCCGCCAGTGGGTGGTCCCGCGCAACTCGTGCGCGAACCAGAAATACTCGTCGGCGGCCTGCTGCGGTTCGCGCTTGCCGCCGAAGACCGTCTCGAACATCTCCTCCGGCATGTCGATGTTCGCCTGGTCGAGGAACTTCGCCCAGGCCCCGCGGACGTCCCCGGCCAGGTGGGTGGCGATGATGTCCTCGGTCTGGGCGTGCAGTTGCTCGCGGTCCGGCAGCAGCTCGATCAGCGGCGCTTCGTGGGCGACCACGGTGCGCACCAACTCGGGGTACGCCTCGGCGAGGGCGAGCGCGGTCACGGCGCCGCCGCTGGAGCCGAGCACCGTGGCCGGGCCGGCGTTGAGGTGGGCGAGCAGCAGGGAGAGGTCGTCGGCGCGCAACTGCGGCGTCGACTCCTGCTCCGGGTCGTCCAGCACGCTGCGTTTGACCCCTCGCGGGTCGGTGGTGAGCACGGTGTGCTCGGCGGCCAGCAGGTCGGCCAGCGGCGCGAACGACGTGGCGTCCATCGGGGCGCCGACGAGCGCCACCAGTGGGCCCTCACCGCGTACCTCGTAGTAGAGCCGGGCGCCGGGGATTTCGAGGGTCCGGGCGGTGGTGGGAACGGTCGAGGTCGAGCTCATCGGGTCCTCCTGGTCACGGCGGCGTCCACATCTGAACGAACGACCTACCCGCCCGTCGGCAACGTGAACCAGGCGTAATTCAGGAGAGCACGGCAGCGGTAACCCGCCGAGCCTGGTCGGTCAACGCATGCCGCGCAGGGCACCCCGGAGGCGTTCCTGGGCCTGCGTACGCCGTTCGTTGCTCGCGCCGAGCACCAGCAGCACGATGCCGACCGGGATCAGCACCAGCCACGGCCCGAAGACCGTCAGCAGGTGCAGGGTGGCGACGACAGTCACCGCCGCACCGATGATCACCGGCGCCTGCTGCCGCCGCCACGAGCCGAAGATCAGTACCGCGACACCGCCGAGCAGCAACAGGATCTGGCGCAGGTCGCCGCCCTCGCTGCCCAGCACGATCACCAGTGTGGGCAGGAACGCGGCGACCAGGGCGGGCCCGTACGCGACCCAACTGCTCAGGTCGGGGCGCTGGCGCAACTCCAGGATGCCGACCAGCAGCGCGAGCGCCGCGAACGGCAGTGTGTACGCCTCCGGCAGGGCCACGTCGGCGACGCTCATCAGCAACCACCAGGCGCTGATCTCGCACGCCACCGCGGCCCAGAACAGGATCCGCCGGGCGATCACCCGCCGTCCCGGACGGGTGGCGGCCACCCCGAGTACGGCACCCCAGGCGGCGAGCAGGGCGGCGATGTGCCGGGGCGAGTCGAAGGCCAGTGCCCCGGCGATGAGCGCGGCTCCGTACCCGGTCCACTCGACCGTGGCGGCCTCGCGCAGCGACTCGGGTTGGCGCAGCCGGGGCAGGGTCGCGGCGAGCAGCAGCAGCGCCGCACCGACCGCGAGTACGCCGAACGCGGACCAGACCGGGTCCAGCCCGGCGACCAGCCCGACGGTGAAGACGAAGAGCTGGGCCATCACCGAGGCGAACAGCCAGCCGAGGATCCTGGCCGCCTGGGTCCGGCCGGCGAACGCGGCGATCGCACCGACGGCAACCGCGGCACCCAGCGTGAACAGGGTCAGTTCGCGGGTTGCCAGGGCACCGGCCAGCCCCGCACCGCCGGCCGCCAGCCCGATGGCGAAGACCAGGATCCGGGCGAGTCGCAGCGACCGGGCCCGTTCCACGTCCGGTGGCGGCGGGGTGAGCGCCAGCCCGAGCATCGCGATGGTGAAGACGGCGAGCGCGGCCATGGTGCTGTTCGGCCAGCCCAGCCCGATCGAGATCGGCGCGATCAGCACGGTGATCGCCGCTCCGGGCAGGACGACCGGGATGGCACGGGCGGGTCGGCCACCGGTGAAGCCGGTGGCGGCCAGTGCCGCCGCGACGGTCAGCAGCAGCGCGGCGAGTACGTGGGTGGGGTCGACCGCGCTGCCGGTCGGGTTCGCGATCGTCTCCGGCGCCCCGTCCCAGATCCCGTAGAGCACCTGGTACGGCTCCACCAGCGCGGCGACCAGCACCGGTCCCAGGGTCGCCACGGCAACCAGGGTCGGCAGTACGGCGGCGGCCATCGCCCCCACCGCCGGGCTGATCGCCCAGCGCCCGCGCGGTTGGTCCGGCATCCGGCGTACGGTGCCGCCGAGCATCACCGACCAGCGCCGGATCGGCCGGATCCCGGAACCGGGCGGCGGGGTCGCCGACCGGGCCAGTTCGGCGAGTACGCCGAGCAGCGCGGCCGCGGCGGCGTAGACGCCGGTGGGCAGGTCGGTCGGGATGGAGGCGCAGGCGGTGATGGTCGCCCCGCCGACCACACCGAGGGTCGCGTACGGCAGGTAGCGCGGCACCCACCGGCGGGCGAGGGTGAGCAGGGCGACGCCCAGGCTCGACGCGGCCAGGGCGCTGGTCAGCACGATCTCGGCCGGGGAGCCGAGGGCGGCGGCCAGGGCGGCGAACGCTCCGGGCAGGGCGAGCAGCGCGCCACCGGTCGCGGCGCCGCCGATCTGGCCGAGGTGCGGCGGCATGTCGTCGACGGGTTCGGCGCGTCGGTCGGGATGACGGTCGGTTTCGTCGTACCCGAGGTCGTCGTCGTCCGGGTCGTCGGGGTCCGTACGGGCGGTGTCGGGCGCGGTGGAGTAGTTGCCGACGACCCGGGCGAGCACCGCCACCACGAGCCCGACCAGGGCGATCACCCCGAGGGCGGCTGCCGTGGTCCAGGGCCGGACCAGGCTGGCTCCGACCGCGTGCAGGGCCACCACGGCGGCGACGGTGGCCCGGGTCAGACCGGCGCGGGGGTCGGCGGCAGCGGCGGCGGCCATCCCGTACGCGATCGCCACGGCCCCACCGACGACGATCGGGGACCACCAGGGCAGGCCGAGGGCGGCCGGGGTGCCGATGGTGGCGAGCCCGACGCAGACACCGGCGATGTCGTACTTCCACGGTCGGGGCAGCGCGGCGGCGGCCGCGGCCGCGAGCAGGACCAGCGCGATCGGGGCCTGCCAGGCGCTGCCGCCGGTGCTGCCCATCGGCCACGCGTCGAGGTCGGCGGCCCAGATCCGGCCCGGGGTCGCCAGCACCCGCAGCCCACCGCTGAGCGCGGTGTAGCCGGCGATGAGGGCGATCACGCCACCGCTGAGCGCGACGCCGAGGATCGGGCCGCGGCGCCAGTCCTCCGGCAGCGCGCGTACGCCGACCGCGACGACCAGGACGAGCCCGGCGGCGGCGGCCAGTTCGGCGCCGGGGGCGAGGATGCCGGCGATCCGGGCGAGTGCGCCGACCAGGCCGGCGGTCGCGGCGGCGGCGGCGAAGTCGGAGCCGTCGAGCAGCCGGTCGGCGCGCCGCCCGGAGTCGATCGACGGGGCGAGGAAGAGCAGTACCGCGGCGACCATGAGCAGCGCGCCGACCCACGCGTCGGCGACCGTGGCGCCGGGTGCGCCGAACGCGGCGGCGGTGACGGCGAGCGCGCCGAAGCCGGTGCCGAGGGTCAGCGGCAGGCTGATGTGACGTTGCGAGACCTGGGCGATGGCGGCGTACCCGAGGGTCGCGCAGACGGCCAGGTAGCTGGCCGCGAGCACCGGCTCGGTGGCGTCGCGCAGGGACATCGCGGTCGGCGTCGGGTCGACCGGTACGGTCGCGGCGACAAACGCGGCGACCGCTCCGGGCAGGGCGAACGCGGCTCCACCCGCGGCCCATGCGGTGACCAGTTGGGCCGATTCGCCGAGTGAGATGGCGGGCAGGCGCGGCGCCAGGCTGATCAGCAGCCCGGCGACGGCCAGGGTGAACAGCACCGCCGCGGTGAGGCTGGGCCGGGCCGCCGCCGCTCCGGCCCCGGCCAGCCCGAGCACCGCCGCCGCGCAGGTATGGGCGAGCGCGGCCCGGCGGGTGTCGGCGGTGAGGCCGACGACACCGATGCCGATGGCGACGAGGACCGGTGGCCACGGTGCGGCCATCCAGGGCAGTCCGAGCGAGGCCGGGGCGGCCAGTGCGGTCAGCGCGGCGCCGGTGACCGCGAACTCGCGGCGTACCTCGGAGGGGAGCGCGAGCACCGCGGCGATGGTGAGCAGGAAGGCGGTCGCGGCGAGCTGCCAGGCGGCCGGGCCGACGGTGTCCGCGAGGGTCGCCGAGTAGTCGTCGAGGTCGGCTCGCCACACCGGCAGGGCGGCCTGGATCGGTGCCAGCGCCGCGCGCAGCGCGCCACCGGCGACGACCACACCGATGACCACCAGTGCGACCGCCGAGGCGAGTTGGGGCCCGCGTCGGGCCGCCGCCGGCACGGCGCGTACACCGAGGCCGGTGAGGGCGACGACGAGGGCGATGAGGAGCAGTGCCCGGCCGGGTAGCGCGACGGCGGCGATCCGGCCGGCCGCGCCGATCACCGCGAGGGTCAGGATGCCGGCGGCGAGCGCGGGCAGCGGCGCCCGGCCGATCATCAGCGCACCGGCCAGGCCGATCGCGGCGGCCAGCACCAGCACCACACCGGCGCGGAAGGCGCCCGGCACGGTCTCGGTGCCGACCAGGGCGACCACCGCGTAGAGCAGGGCGCCGCCGACGGCCAGGCCGTGCAGCGCCCAGGTCAGTTCGCGCAGCCACGGTGTGCTCGGCACGGCGGTGGCGGTCCAGGAGGCGGCGGTACGGGCGGGGCGCGGCGGGTCCGGTTGCTGCGGCTCGCGGGGCGTACGGCCGGTCCGCCCGTCCCGCTGCGAGCCGGGCACGATGAGTACGGCGTCCGCCTCTTCCGGTGCGGACTCCGGCCGGTCCAGCCCACCGTCGCCGTCGTCGTCGGTACGCCGCTGCGGGTCGCCGGTGCCCGGGGCGTCGTCGACGGGCGCGGGACCGGTCCGGGAGGCACCGGGCCGCCGCTGTGCCGGGGGCGGCGGCGCCACCAGGCGGCCGTCGCGGGTGAACACCCGGGCCAGGATCAGGTCGATCGCGGCAACCGCGGCGAGTACCAGGGCCCACCCGGTCGCCCCGTTGATCCACTCGTACGCGAGCAGGGGCAGTACGGGCTGTCCGGCGATCACGGTCGCGTACCGGCCGACGTGCAGGCCGGTCATGCTGCCGTACAGCCAGCCGACGCCGGCAGTGACCAGGCAGGTCAGGCCGGCGAAGACGCTGCCGGACAGGCCACTGGTCCAGACCGCGTCGATGGCCCAGACGGCGTACCCGTTGAGCGGCACCAGGAGCAGGCCGACGGCGGCGATCGTCTCGGCCGTGGCGGTGAGCCCGCGCCGGGCCACCACCGGCGGTGCGATCAGCATCAGCGCGGTCGCGGTGAGCAGGATCGCCACCCGGCTGAAGTCGTTCTGGGAGCTGATCGCGACCGCGGCGAAGGCGACCGCGGCGACGCCGAGCAGCAGCGCGCCGAGGCCGAGCAGGATGTTCTGCACCTCACGCGAGGAGGCTTCCGGCTGGTTGGCCGGCGGCGGCGTGGCGCCGGGGCGGCCTGTGGGACGGCGGATCCCGGCCGGTGCGGTACGTGGTGGTGGTGGCGGCGGGGGCGGTGGCGGTGGGGCTTCGCCGCCGCTCGGGGCGGAGCGGGGCACCCGGGGCGGTGGTGGCAGACCCGGTTCGGCGGTCGGGGGGCGTCGCCCGGCGCGGCGGCGCAGCACCCGCCGGGGCTTGGTCGCCTGTTTGAGTCGTTCGTCGTTGGCGTGGGTGAGGATGTCCCGCTGGAACAGCGCGGCCTGCATCTTGGCGGCGAGTTGGCGCTGCTCGCTGGCGATGGCCGCGTCCCGCATCTTGATCTCGGCGATGGATCGTTCGATCCGGGCCAGGTCGTCGGCCCACTGGCCCTGCTCGGCCCCGCAGTGCGGGCAGCGGGGTGCGGCTTCGATCTCCCGGCCGCACGAAGAGCACCGGTACGTACTCATGCAACCTCCCGAGCCGGGGCCAGCAATGTGGACTCAACTGGAAGCATGCCGAAAGCAGGCAACCGTTGAACAGACCCTCGCCGGTGGGAGATCGGAAAAAGCCGGTCACGGATCCGGGATGGATCCGTGACCGGCCGGGTAATTCACGTCCGGGAGTGCTGCCGGGTCAGGGGCGACCCATGCCTCGGTATTCCCAGCCGGCCTGGGTCCACAGTCCGGAGTCGAGGCAGTTGCGGCCGTCGACCACCCGGCGACCGGCGGCGAGTTCACCGAGGGCGACCGGGTCGGCGTTGCGGAAGTCGGCCCACTCGGTGAGCACGCAGACCAGGTCGGCGCCGGTGACGGCGTCGTTCATGCTGGCCTCGTAGTTCAGGTCGGGCTGCGCCCGGCGGGCGTTCTCCATCCCCTCGGGGTCGAAGATCCGCACGTCGGCGCCGGCCTTGGCGAGCAGTGCCGCGACCGCCAGCGACGGCGCGTCGCGGACGTCGTCGGAGTTGGGCTTGAAGGTGGCGCCGAGGACCGCGATCCGGGTGCCGGACAGGTCGGGACCGGCCGGGCCGTAGCGGCGGCCGAGCAGTTCGGCGGACAGCTGCAACACCCGGGTACGCCGCCGCAGGTTGATCAGGTCGACCTCGTGCAGGAACCGGAGCGCCTCGCCGGCACCCAGCTCCTGGGCGCGGGCCTGGAACGCCCGGATGTCCTTGGGCAGGCAGCCGCCGCCGAAGCCGACGCCGGCCTGGAGGAACCGGTTGCCGATGCGCGGGTCGTAGCCGATCGCGCGGGCGAGCTGGGTGACGTCGCCACCGGCGACCTCGCAGACCTCGGCCATCGCGTTGATGAACGAGATCTTGGTGGCGAGGAAGGCGTTGGCCGCGACCTTGACCAGTTCGGCGGTGGCGAAGTCGGTGACCACCAGCGGAACCTCGCGGTCCTCGGTGGCGGCCAGGTCGAAGACGCCCTTGTGGGCGGCGTAGAGCATGCCGTTTGCCCACTCGCTCTTGACCCCGACGACGATCCGGTTGGGGCGGAGCACGTCCTCGACGGCGAAGCCCTCCTGGAGGAACTCGGGGCTCCAGGCGACCTCGACACCAAGGTCGGCCGGGATGTGCTTGCCGACCAGCTGCTCGATCCACTCGGCGGTGCCGACCGGGACGGTCGACTTGCCGACGATCAGCGCCTTGCGGGTCAGGTGCTGGGCGAGTCCGGTGACGGAGGTCTCGACGTACGACAGGTCGGCGCCCATGCCGTCGGCCCGTTGCGGGGTGCCGACGCAGATGAAGTGGACGTCGCCGAAGTCCGCGGTCTCCTGGTAGGAGGTGCTGAACCGGAGCCGGCCGGCGGCCAGGTTGCGCCGCAGCAGCTCGTCCAGGCCGGGCTCGTGGAACGGCACCTCGCCGCCCGAGAGCTTGGCGATCTTTTCCGCGTCGACGTCGAACCCGATCACGTCATAGCCGAGTTCGGCGAAGCAGATGGCGTACGTCGCACCCAGGTAGCCGGTGCCGAGGAAGGTCAGCCGCGGCCGCGCCGCGCCGGATGGAGGGCTCACCGCGACGATTGCCGGCTTGGGTTGTGTGCTCGGGTACGGGATTGTCACGCCTTTTCTCTCCGCTCGCACTGGGCGGCGCTTCCTTGCGTCGCGGTGGGCAGGGCGGCGTCACCACGACGCCAATTGGGACAAATCAGTTGGTACTACTTTTTCCGTGCGCTACTGCGAGGGCTCGGCTGGAACGCCGACTGCGCAGGCAACGACAGAGGCAGAGCTTACGCGGCCGGGTCCGGCCATCTCCCGTTCGGTCGGCATCTTCACAATCCCGCGCGACGTGGGTCCGGATGTGCGTACGTCGCGTGGTGCCGCCGTTCGCCCGATCCCACCTCGCCCAAATTGATCTTGCCCCCTCTATGTAAGGCACCTAGGCTCCGATCCACCTGACGCCCGCTTCGCAGAAGGGGACAAAAGTACTACATGAGAATATCCCGCGCTAACTACCTGCCGGCCCGTCGCCGGCTGGCCGCCGGGGCAGCGATCGCCCTGGCGACCTCGCTGCTACCCCTGCTCAACGTTACCGCCGCACACGCGACCACCCCGTCGCCGGCGTGTGTCCCCGACCCCACCGCCCACCTCGACTCGGTACCCAGCCCGGAGGCCGCCCTCGGCTTCCCGCTCGGCACCGGGCAGGAGCGGGTGGTCACCACCGACGAGATCCGTTCCTACCTCGGAGCCGTCGACGCGGCCTCCGACCGGGTCGTCTCCGGCACCATGGCGACCAGCGTGACCGGGCAGGCGCTGCCGTACGCGATCGTGTCGAACTCGGCTAACGTCAAGCCCGCCGCGCTGGACGCGATCGCCGAGCGGATCAAGGACCTGCGTGACCCGCGCCGGACCAGCCCGGCAACGGCCGCCGGTACCGCCCTGCGCGGCCCGGCGATCGTCTGGGTCACCGGCAACGTGCACGGTGGCGAGAAGAGCGGTGCCGACGCCGCCCTGAAGACCCTGTACGAGTTGGCCGCCGGGCTCTCCTGCGACGTGGAGAAGCGCAACCAGGAACTGGTCACGGTGATCGTGCCGACCCAGAACCCGGACGGGCGCGACGCCAACCGGCGGCAGAACGAGTTCGGGTTCGACCTGAACCGCGACTGGTTCTCCCGTACCCAGCCGGAGACCGACGCGAAGCTGGAGATGCTGCGGGAGTACCCGCCGCAGGTCTACATCGACGCGCACGAGATGGGCGGCCGGGAGTACTTCTTCCCGCCGAACGCCGACCCGATCCACCACGAGATCTCCAGCGAGGTCGTCGACTGGATCAACCGGATCGGCGAGGCCAACAAGGCGGGCTTCGGTTACAACGGTGCCTGCACCGCCACGGTCACCACCGAGTGCTACTTCAACTACGACACCTATGACCTGTTCTTCATGGGGTACGGCGACACCGTCCCGGCGACCGGCTTCGGTGCCGCCGGGATGACGTTCGAGAAGGGCAGCAGCTCGGCCGTACAGGACCGGGTGCAGCAGCAGTTCAACACGCAGTGGGCGACGCTCGGCTGGGCCGCGGCGAACAAGCGCGAGGTGCTGAACAGCTACTACAAGATCTGGCAGGACGCGCTGGCCGAGGGGGTGGCCGGCACGCTCTCCCCGAACGAGGTCGTCCAGCCCACCAACGAGGTCCAGTTCCCGGTGCCGGACGTCAACATCAAGTCGTACTTCCTGCTTCCGGACCGGCAGCTCGCCGACGTCCGGGCGCTGGTCGAGCGGCTGCGCAAGATGGACGTCGAGGTCTACGAGCTCAAGGAGCCGGTGACCGTACCGACGGCCAGGGTCTTCGGTGGGCGTACGGCGACCGACGTGGTCGTACCCGCGGGCGCGTACTGGATCAAGATGGACCAGCCGCAGAAGCACTGGATCCAGGCGACCCTGGGCGAGGACCCGTACACGCCGTTCCCGTACTTCTACGACGTGTCTTCGTGGAGCAACCCGCTGCTGATGGGGATCAACACGATCTACACCGGCGACGTGGTCAACCCCCGGGCCAACCGGGTCAAGGAGAACCGCGGCGGCACCACCTCGATCGTGCCGGACGGTGGCTCGTACCAGTGGAAGCTCGACTCGGCCGCGGCGGCCAAGTTCACCTTCGCACTGCTCGACAAGGGCGTACCGCTGGTCCGTGACCTGAGCACCAACCTGGTCGGCATGCGGTCCGCCCGGCTCACGCCGAAGCTGGACCAACTCGCCGCGTCGTACGGCGTGACCCTGCACCCGAACCGCCAGCCGGCCACGGGCGTCAAGCTCACCCAGCCCGACGTCGGCCTGTACGCCGGCACCGGGATCAGCACCACCTCCGGCTCGTACGGCGAGGCCCGGTTCGTGCTCGGCGACCAGTGGGGTCTCGACCTCACCACGGTGACCACCGCCGACATCAACGACAACACGACCCGGTTCACCGACCGCAGCACCCTGCTGGTGCCGGACGGCAGCAACGCCACCGGCGGGCTCACCGCCACCGGCCAGGCCAACCTGCGGGCCTGGATCTCGGCCGGCGGCACCTACATCGGGCTGCGCAACGAGGGCACCCGGATGGCCCGTGCGGCGGGGCTCACCTCGACCACCGAGGTGACCAAGCCGGCGGGTTACACCATGGTCGGCTCGCACCTGCGGGTGGACGTGGACCACGACAGCCCGGTGGCGCTGGGCCGGCCGGCGGAGGACTTCGAGTTCAACAACGGCGACTCGGTCCTGCGGCCGAGCACGACCGGTGTGAACGTCCTCACGTACCCGTCGGACGACCGGTTCTGGCACAACGGCTACACGGTCGGCGAGGACCTGCTCAAGGGCACGGTCGCGCTGGTCGACGAGCCGACCGGGGACGGGCACGCGGTGCTCTTCGCGTTCAACCCGCTGTTCCGGGCGTACAACGAGAGCGGCCTGCACCTGGTCGCGAACGCGCTGCTCTACCCGTCCGGCGACGCGCCCAAGACGCTGCGCCGGATGACCGACGCGGTGTCGCCGGAGCGGGCCGCGGCTGCCGCCGCACCCGCGCCGGAGAACCTGGGTGGCCAGTGGCGGCCGATCACCATCGAGGTGGCCGCCGCCGACCAGGCCAAGACCGAGGCCGTGATCGCGAAGTACACCGGTGACGCCCGCGCGTCGGTCGCCAACGGTTCGACCTACCTGGTCATCCCGAACCCGGACGGCCTTCAGGCCGACGAGCACCCGTACCTGGGTGACCTGGTCCGGGAGCTGCGTACGGCCGGAATCCCGGTGCGTTCGCTGGTCGGCTGACCGGGTCGGGTGAGCCGGTCGGCTGATCTTCCGGCCGACCGGCGAGACCCCGGCCGAACACTGGTGGACCCCGGTTGACCGGGGTCCACCGGGGGGCGGGGCTAGTGAACTTTGTTACCGTTCAGTAGCCCTGCCCCACCCGGGCGCGGTACAACTGGGTCGACGAAGTGTGTTCCCCAGGGGAGGGCCGCGATGAGCAGCGAAGCGTTCGACGTCTACCAACTGCCCGAGGAGCACGGGGCGATCCGGGAAGCGGTCCGGGCCGTCTGTGACGCCAAGGTCGCGCCGCACGCCGCCGAGGCCGACGAAACCGGCGAGTTCCCCAAGGCGTCGTACGAGGCACTGCGTGCCGCCGACTTCCACGCCCCGCACATCCCCACCGAGTACGGCGGCGCCGGTGCGGACGCGCTGGCCACCGCGATCGTGATCGAGGAAGTTGCCCGCGCCTGCGCCTCCTCCTCCCTGATCCCCGCCGTGAACAAGCTGGGCACCATGCCGCTGCTGCTGGCCGGCTCGGCGGAGCTGAAGCAGCGCTACCTGCCGCCGGTCGCCCGCGGCGAGGCGATGTTCTCGTACTGCCTCTCCGAGCCGGAGGCGGGCAGCGACGCCGCCTCGATGACCACCCGCGCGGTGCTCGACGGCGACCACTACGTGCTCAACGGCGTGAAGCGGTGGATCACCAACGCCGGCATCTCGGAGTACTACACCGTCTTCGCGGTGACCGACCCGACCGCCCGCTCGCGCGGCATCTCCGCCTTCGTGGTGGAGAAGTCCGACGCCGGGGTCAGCTTCGGCGCCCCGGAGAAGAAGCTCGGCATCAAGGGCTCGCCGACCCGCGAGGTCTACCTCGACAACGTACGGATTCCCGTCGACCGGCTGATCGGCGAGCCCGGCACCGGCTTCGCCACCGCGATGCGTACCCTGGACCACACCCGCGTCACCATCGCCGCGCAGGCGCTCGGCATCGCCCAGGGCGCGCTCGACTACGCCCTCGGGTACGTCAAGGAGCGCAAGCAGTTCGGCAAGCCGGTGGCGGACTTCCAGGGCATCCAGTTCATGCTCGCCGACATGGGCATGAAGCTGGCCGCGGCCCGCGAGCTGACGTACGCGGCGGCCGGGAAATCGGAGCGCGGTGACGCCGACCTGACCTACTTCGGTGCGGCGGCCAAGTGCTTCGCCTCGGACGCGGCCATGGCGATCACCACCGACGCGGTCCAGTTGCTCGGCGGCTACGGCTACACCCGCGACTACCCGCTGGAGCGGATGATGCGGGACGCCAAGATCACCCAGATCTACGAGGGCACGAACCAGGTGCAGCGGATCGTCATGGCGAGGCAGCTGCTGAACGGCGTCGCCTAGGTCATCTGCCGGGCTCGGGCCGAGGGGTCCTCTTCGCCAGGTCGGCGAAGAGGGCGACGGTCCGTTCCCGGTCCTCCGGCAGCCCGACCGGGAAGATGATCAACTCGGTCGCGCCGGCCTCGGCGAAGCGGGCCACGGTCCGTTCGACGACCGTTTCGTCACCGACGACCAGGGTGTCCTCCGGTCCGCCGAAGCCCTGCCGGTCGAGCAGGGCCCGGAACGTGGGCAGGGTGGCGGCCTGGCGGAAGGTCTCGGCGACGCTCGCCCGGGTCGCCGCCACGTCCGAGGTCACGGCCGCGAGCAGTCCGACGGCGATGCGCGGTACGACGCGTCCGGCGGCCGAGGTCGTGACGGTCGGGACGACCACCTCGTCGAGAAAGCGGGGCGTCACCCACATCGTCAGCGCGCCGTCGGTCAGCTCGCCCGCGAGGGCCAGCATCCGGGGACCGTTCGCGGCGAGCAGCAGGGGCGGCGGGGTGGTGCCGGGCGCTGCCACACCGCCGGCCGCGCTGACCCCGGCGCCGTCGACCTGCACCTCCTCCCCTCGAAGCACCGGTACGAGGACGTCCAGCACCTCCCGCGTGTGCCGTAGGGGAGGGTGCCAGTCCAGCCCGTACCGGCCCCGTACGACCGGTGCGTGGCTGGGGCCGACGCCGACGGTCAACCGTCCTGCGGTGGCGGCCTGTGTCGTCAGGGCCTGCGCGGCCAGGGCGAGCGGATGGCGTGGGTACATCCCCACGACCGACGTCGCCACCTCGATGCCGGGCGCACGGTCGCCCAGCGCGGCGAACACCGTGAGCGGATCCCAACCGCCGTGCTCGCCGAGCCAGAAACGCGAGAACCCGCGCGCCGCCGCGTCTTCGATCTCGTTCAGTAGGTCCGGGAGGGGGCCGGTGCCGTAGCTGGACAAACCAATTTGCATACGGCCAGCTCACCGCGTCCGGCTGCGTTGAACAATGGTCAAGTAGCCTCTCCAGCGATAAGCGATCGTGATCGGAGTGCCCGTGGAACTGCGGCAGTTGCGCTACTTCGTGACCGTCGCCGAGGAGCTGCACTTCGGCCGGGCCGCCGCCCGGCTCGCGGTGGCGCAGCCGGCGGTGAGCCAGCAGGTCGCGCGGCTGGAGCGGGAATTGGGGGTACGGCTGTTCCGGCGTACCTCGCGTCGGGTCACGCTCACCTCGGACGGGAGCCGTCTGCTGGTGGAGGCACGGGCCGCGCTGGCGGCTGTCGACCGGGTTCGGGGCGTCGCCGACGAGCTTTCCCGGGGCCGGACGGGTGTGTTGCGGCTCGGTACGAGCCCGGGACTCGGAGAACGGCTGCCCCGTGGGCTCGCAACGCTCCGTGCGCTCGCGCCGGACGTGGAACTCGTCCTCGTCGGCGGCCCCGGCCAGGCACATGCCGCCGCGGTCGGCGCCGGTGAGCTGGGTGCCGCCATCGTCCGCGGCGACGTCGAGGCACCGCAGGTACGCGCGTCACCGCTCGGGCACGACTCCTACTCCGCTGTTCTCCCCGCCGACCACCCCGCCGCGCAGGGCCGGACGGTACGGATCGAGGCGCTGGCCGATCTGCGGCTGCGGCTGCCCTCGCGGACCGAGGATCCGTCGCTGCACGACGCCGTACTCGCCCGGTGTGCCGAGGCCGACGTGCTGGTCCGCCGAGGCCGCGACCTCACCTCGGTGGAGGACACCGTATTCGAGATCGGTGCGGGCTCGGGTGCCTGGACGGTGTTGCCCGACACCCTGCTCGACGTGTCGTCGTGCGCGCGCAGCGTCGGAGCCCGTACGGTCGCCGTCCGGCCCTTCGACCCGCCGCTGCGTCTACCCGTACGCCTGCTTCTGCCCGCCCGACAGCCCGACCCGTGTGGTCAGGCCCTCGTCGACGCCTTCCGGTGAGCGGTCAGTCCGTCGCTGCCGGATCCGGCCCGGTCTCGGGGGATGTCCGGGGCGGGGCCAGCCCGGCGCGGATGATCGGGTAGACACGAAGCATCAGGTCGCTCTCGCTGCGAAAGCGTCGCATCGCCTGTAAGCCGACGATCAGCGTCTTGACGTCGCTGGCCTCCAGGTCGGGCCGGACGGTCCCGGCGCGCTGGGCCTGGTCGAGGATTTCGGCCACCATGCCCATGAACTCGTGCTCGGCGTCCGGCAGCGCCGCCACCAGGTCGAAGGCGTTGCCGGCCAACGCGTCGGAGAACCCCAGGTCGCTCGCGCCCTGCTCGGCCATCTGCCACAGGAACGCGTACAGCCCTTCTCCGGGGTCGGCCGCCGTCTGGGCCCGGGCCCGCTCGACGGCCTGCCGCAGCCGGTCGGCCACGATCGCCTGTAGCAGCGATTCCTTCGTCGGGAAGTGCCGGTACACGGTGCCCGCCCCGACACCCGCCCGGCGGGCGATCTCGTCGATCGGGACGCCGGCACCTTCCGTGGCGAAGGTGTCGTATGCGACCTGCAGCACCCGTGCCCGGTTCCGTGCCGCGTCGGCGCGTAGTGGTCGAGATCTCTCCGTCAAGCCGCCAGCCTCCCTGTTAAGCGGGGCGTGCGTTCCGCTACGGTGGGAACCGGAACGCACGCCCCGATTATATCTGGAGGAACCATGGCCAGGTCGCGATGGACCGCCGACGACGTACCGGGTCAGCAGGGCCGGGTCGCCGTGATCACCGGCGCCAACACCGGTGTCGGCTTCGAAACCGCCCGGGTACTCGCCGCGCGTGGCGCGTCCGTGGTGCTCGCCGTACGCGACGTGGAGAAGGGCAAGACGGCCGCCACCCGGCTCACCACCGATGTCCCGGGCGCCGACGTCACCGTGCTGCGGCTCGACCTGACCTCGCTGGCCTCGGTCCGCGCCGCCGCCGAGCAACTGCGGGACAGCCATCCGGGCATCGACCTGTTGATCAACAACGCGGGCGTGATGTACACCCCGCAACTCGCCACGGACGACGGTTTCGAGCTGCAGTTCGGGACCAATCACCTGGGCCACTTCGCGCTCACCGGGCTGTTGCTCGACGCGATGCTGCGGGTACCCGGCTCCCGCGTGGTCACCGTCAGCAGCGCCGGGCACAAGCAGGGCGGACCCATCGACCTCGCGGACCTCAACTGGGCCGGGAGGCCGTACCGCAGGGTCGACGCGTACGCGCACTCCAAGCTGGCCAACCTGATGTTCACCTACGAACTCCAGCGCCGGCTGTCCGTACGGGCCCCGACGATCGCCGTGGCGGCCCATCCCGGCGGGTCGGATACCGGCGGGTCCAGGAAATCGGTGTCCCGACAGCCCGTCCTCTTCCGGGCGGCGTTCTCCCTGGTACGCCCGTTGCTGCTGCAGTCGGCCGAGATGGGAGCGCTACCCACGCTGCGCGCGGCGACCGACCCCGCCGTGCAGGGCGGCCAGTACTACGGCCCGGAGGGGTTCATGGAGAGCAAGGGGCACCCGAAGGTGGTGAAGTCGAGCGCCGCGTCGTACGACGTCGCCGGCCAACGTCGACTGTGGGCCATTTCGGAGGAGCTGACGGGGGTGAGTTTCCCGGTTTGACCCACAGGTACCCAACACCATGAATGATGACGAAATCGGGCGAAGATCGGAGAAGAGGGTGAAAACGAACCGAGGTGGCGCGACCTACTGGACGCTGACCACACTGGGCGTCCTCGGCGGCGTTCTCGGCGCGCTGGGTGTGGTCAGCCCGAATCGGCAGTTGCGTATGTCGGGATTCGAAACCCCGGCCGAACATGGGCCGGGCGACCACACCACCGCCGTCATGGGGAGCAGTTCGTTCGCCGCGATCGGTGAGGGCGCGGCGTACCTGTTCGGCGCCGGCAAGGGATGGCCGGGCTTTCCCGCGTACGTGATGGCGCGGCGACTGCTGATGGCAGGCGGGTTGGCCGGGTTGGCCGTCACCGGCCGGGCACCCCGGTCCTTTGTCGGCGCGGCGGCCTGGGAAGCGGTGGGCGCCGCCGCCATCGGAGCGGCGTCGTGGGTCGACCGCAGGGCAACGCGGTAGCGGGGGCGCCCAGGTGGACGCCCCCGCTACCGTTCGTGCCGTTCGACCCGGATCAGCTCGCGGGTGGGAAGGCGATCTGCACCGTGCCGGTGCGCGGGATCGTCACCGCCGTCGCGCTGTCGAAATCCGTACCGCCGTACCAGCGGTCGCGGTTCTCGGCGTACTGGATCTTGACCTTCTGTCCGCCGAGAACCAGGGTCTGCGCCCCGGTCGCGAAGCTCTCGCTGTCGATGATCGCGATCGGATCGCGGGTGACCGCGTTGCGGATGATCGCCCGGCCCCAGCCCGGATCGTCCGGGACGGTGACGACCAGCGTCGCGCCCTGCTTGAGGGTGTAGTCGAAGTCGGTCGGCTGGTTCTGTCCTGCCAGCACCGTCTGGGCGTTGAGCCGGTTACCGACGCCGCCGCTCCACTGGAACGGGTAGTCGGCCGCCTTGAACTGCAACGGCCACTGGTACGGGCCCAGCCAGTCGATGCTGTACGAGCCGTCGGCGGCGACCTCCGAGTAACGGGTGTCCGTGCCGACGCCCGTGTCGGGGCCGACGATGCCCACGAAACCGTTGCGAACCGGTGCACCGTTGTGGCTGCTCACCGTGCCGGTGATGGTGCCACGGGGGTCGAGCTTGATCTTCGGTGCGGACTTGGTCTCGCCGGTCGCCACGGTGATCCGACGGGCCGCGTCCTGCTCGCCGGTTCCGCCGTCCGGGCCGACCCACTGCGCGCCGTACGGGCTGCCGGTGCTGGGCAGCACGAACAGGTTGTAGGAATCCGGGTCGGCCACCGAGAGCGTCACCGCGCCGGTCGAGTCGGTACGCTCGCAGCCGTCCTGGAACACGAACGTCTTGACCTTCTGGGCGGAGACGCAGACGTTCGGCACCCCGGCGCCGGTCGCCCGGTCGGTCACCCTGGTGCTGATCTTCGCGTACGGCCGGAGCGTGATCTGGACGTCGGTCTGCTGTCCGGCGGTTACCGTCACGCTCGCGGCGTCGTGCTCGTACACGTACCCGTCGGCGCTCGCCGAGAGCCGGTGGGTCCCCACCGGGACGTCGGTCAGGACGACCGCGCCGCCCGTCGAGTTGACGATCTGGTCGCCGATGGAACTCCAGAAACTGTCGATCGCCGCCCCGGTCAGGCTGTCCTTGGCGGTGACCCGGACGGTCCCGGTGGCGAGCCGGCTGTCGTCGACCGTGGTGGTCTGGTTCGCGGTGACCGTGATCGGATCGGCCGTCTCCGGGCTCAGCTTGCCGTACGCGAACTGGTTGAGGTTGCTCCGCCAGTCGTAGAACTGCACCTGGTAGGTGCCCGGCAGGACGTCGTCGATCCGGTAGCTGCCGTCGGCGGCGGTCTCGGTGCTGATGTTCCCGTCGTTGACCGAGAGGCTGACCTGGACGCCGCCCATGCCCTGACCGGCCTGGTCGGTGAAGCGGCCCGCGACCGAGCCGGTCGGCAGCAGTTGCTCGTCGACGACGGTCGTCACGCCGCTGGTCAGGTCGAACAGCTGGGCGGCGTCCCGCGAAACCGCCTGGTGCGCCCACTGGTTGGCGCCCGAGGGCAGCTCGAACGCGACGCGGTAGCTGCCGGGCAGGAGGTCGGCGATCGTGTACGTCCCGGACTCGTTCGTCCGGCCGTACCCGGAGCTGCCGTCGCCCTCGGCCCGCACGAAGTAGCCGGCGGCCGGACTGCCGTCCGGCTTGGTCAACTGACCGGTGACCGTGCCGGTGCCCAGCTTGACGTCGTTGACCGTCACCGTCTGGCCCACGGCGACGGTGAACAGCGTCGCCGTCTCGCGATCCGGCTGGCCGTACGCGTACTGGCGCTGGCCGCTGCCGAAGTAGAAGGCGACCGCGTACGTGCCCGGCCACACCGCCACGGAATAGTTGCCGTCGAAGTCGGCGGGAGCGCCGGACGCGGTGCTGCCGCCGACCGCGTCCGTGACGTCGATCCAGACTCCGCCGACACCGTTGCCGGCGCTGTCGGTGAAACGGCCGCTGATGGTGCCGGTGGGCAGCAGGGTGTCGTCGACGACCGTACGGCCCCCGTCCGTGACCGAGTACAGAGTGCCGGTGTCGTAACTCGTCTTGCTCGGCGCGTACTGGATGGGGTGACCGGGTGCACTGATCATGATCCGGTACGCCGACACCGCCGCCGGCACGTTCCGGACCTCGTACTCGCCGGTCTCACTGGTGGTGGTCGAGTCGTTGAACGTACCGTCGTCGGACGAGACGTAGATCGAGGTGTACGGCACCGGGGTGCCGTTGTCGGTGATGGTGCCGGCGATGGTGCCGGTCGCGTTGGCCGCGTGCGCGGGCGCCACAGCCGTCAGGGTGGTGACGAGCGCTGCCACGACCACCGACCCGAGCCCGCGCAGAGTTGATCCGCTCATGCTTCCTCGTGGGTGCTAGGAGGGGGGTTGGAGGGCTCCATGGACCTAGTCTTGGAATCCCCGTGACCCGGCACGGTAGTCGATCACTGCCACTGTGGACATCCGGGTTTGGCGTACGTGAAGGTGGCGTGGAGGTTCGCGTTCCATCCGGGAAGACCTCACCCGGCCCGGCTAATGGCGTGCGTGGTGACTCGGTGGCCGGTGTGCGAGAGGCTTCTCCCCGGAGACGGGGCACCGGCAGCGACTGTCGGCAAGCCGGTGGGCGATGAGAGAAGTGGTAGGGGTCGATGGAGACAACCGAATATGACGTGATCGTGCTCGGCGCGGGCGCGGTCGGCGAGAACGTGGCCGACCGTGCCGTACGGGGTGGGCTGCGCGCCGTACTCGTCGAGCACGAACTCGTCGGGGGCGAGTGCTCGTACTGGGCGTGCATGCCGTCCAAGGCGTTGCTGCGCCCTGCGCAGGCGCTTCGCGCGGCCCGACAGGTTGCCGGTGCCGCGCAGGCCGTGACCGGTGAACTCGACGTGTCGGCCGTGCTCGCCCGACGCGACTCGTTCACCAGCAACTGGTCCGACGAGGGCCAGGTGGAGTGGGTCGAGGGCGCGGGCATCTCGCTGGTACGCGGGCACGGGCGGATCACCGGCCCGAAGACGGTCACGGTCACCGATCCGGACGGTCGGGAGACCCTGCTCACCGCGCGCCACGCCGTGGTGGTCAGCACCGGTTCGGACCCGATGGTTCCCGACATCGAGGGACTGGCCGCCGCCGACCCCTGGACCAGCCGGGAGGCGACGAGCGCGAAGACGGTTCCGGCGAGCCTCGCGATCATCGGTGGTGGTGTCGTCGGCGTCGAGATGGCGACCGCCTACGCCGGCTTCGGTACGCAGGTCACGCTGATCTCCCGCAGCGGTCTGCTGGAGGGCATGGAGCCGTTCGCGGGTGAGGCCGTCACGAAGGCGCTACGCGACCAGGGCGTCACCGTGCTGCTCGACACCACGACGGCGCGGGTCAGCCGCGGCGAGGACGGGGTGACCGTCGAAACCGGGGACGGGACCACGGTCACCGCTCGGGAGCTGCTGGTCGCGACGGGCCGTAAGCCGCGTACCGGTGACATCGGCCTGGACACCATCGGCCTCACCCCCGGCGACTGGATCGAGACCGACGACACGATGCTGGTGCCCGGCTTCGACTGGCTCTACGCCGTCGGCGACGTCAACCGCCGTGCGCTTCTCACCCATCAGGGCAAGTACCAGGCACGGGCCGCGGGCGACGTCATCTCGGCCCGGGCGGACGGGCGGCCGGTCTCGGACGGGCCGTGGGGTGTCCACGTCGCGACCGCCGACCACGCGGCGGTGCCGCAGGTGACCTTCAGCGACCCGGAGGTGGCCTCGGTCGGCCTGACCGCCGACGCCGCGCGCCGGGCGGGTTACGACATCCGCGTGGTCGACTACGACATGGGCCGCGTCGCGGGCGCGAGTGTGTACGCCGACGGCTATGCGGGCACCGCCCGAATGGTGGTCGACGTGAAACGCGAGGTGGTGCTCGGCGTGACGTTCGTCGGTCCCGACGTCAGCGAGTTGCTGCAGGCGGCGACGATAGCGGTCGTCGGTGAGGTGCCGCTCGGGCGGCTCTGGCACGCGGTGCCCGCCTACCCGACGGTCAACGAGATCTGGCTGCGACTGCTCGAAACCTATGGACGCCCGTCCGCGACGGAGTGAGGGCGACGGTCAGTGGGCCGGGACCGTGGGGCCCGGGTCGGCGTCCGTCGCCGGGTCCCGGTCCACCCCCGCGACGGTACGGGCGACGAGCAGGACGACCAGGGCGGCGACGGTGATTCCGGCGCCGGCCCAGATGGGTGAGGTGTAACCGAGGCCGGCGGAGATGGTCAGCCCGCCGATCCAGGCGCCGAACGCGTTGCCGAGGTTGAAGGCGGCGATGTTCGCGCTGGACGCGAGCGTCGGCGCCTGTGCGGCGTAGCTCATCACCCTGGTCTGCAGTCCGGGCACGGTGGCGAACCCGAACGCGCCCATCAGCAGCAGCGCCGCGTACGTGGCGGGCTGGCTGCGTGCGGTGAGTGCGAACAGGACCAGCACCACGGTCAGGCCGGCGAGCACGGTGATCAGGGTGCGGTCGACGGACCGGTCGGCGAACCTGCCGCCGACGATGTTGCCGACGAAGAGTCCGCCACCGAAGAGGATGAGCAGCCACGGCACCGCCGAGGTGGGGAAGCCGCTCACGCCGGTGAGGGTGTAGGCGATGTACGTGAACGCGCCGAACATCCCGCCGAAGCCGAGGACCGTCACCAGCAGCGAGAGCCAGACCTGGCGGGAGCGGAAGGCGCGCAGTTCGTACGCGAGACCGCCGGGCCCCGCCGACCCGTGCGGTACGCGTACCAGGGCGGCGATGCCGGCGAAGGCGACGATGCCGACGAGCGTGATCGCCCAGAAGGTGGAGCGCCAGCCGAGTTGCTGGCCGAGCAGGGTCCCCAGCGGCACACCGAGTACGTTCGCGGCGGTCAGCCCGGTGAACATGATCGCGATGGCGCCGGCCTTCCGGTTCGGCGGGACCATCTCGGCGGCGACAACCGAGCCGATGCCGAAGAAAGCGCCGTGGCAGAGGGCGGCGACGATCCGTCCGGTGAGCATGAGCCCGTAGTCGGGTGCGACCGCCGACAGCAGGTTGCCGGCGACGAAGAGGGTCAGCAGGGCGAGCAGGACGGCCTTTCGGGGCAACCGGGTGGTGGCCGCGGTGAGGGCCAGCGCGCCGACGACGACACCGAGCGCGTACCCGGTGATCAGCCAGCCCGCGGCGGCCTCGGAGACGTCGAAGGTCGCGGCGACCTCGGGCAGCAGGCCCGCGATCACGAACTCGGTGAGCCCGATGCCGAAGCCACCGAGCGCCAGGGCGATGAGTCCGAGCGGCATGAATGTCTCCGTCTGTACGTCGGCAGGTACAGCGCGTACGCTGGTAGTTGCACGCGCTAGGTTTTATAGTTGTACACGCCATTAGGGCGCGTACGCAACTATCTTCGTCCCGGGAGGTTCGGATGGGGATCGGCGACGACGCCGTCGAGGTGCGCGCTCAGGGGTGGCGGACCCTCGCCGCCCTGCACGGCCTCATCGAGACGACGCTGGAGCGGGCGCTCACCCGCGCGGTCGAACTCTCCGTGGTCGAGTACACCGTGCTGGACGCCCTGGCCCGCCAGGACGGCTGGCACATGCGCATGCAGCAGCTCGCCCGAGCCGCCGCGCTCAGTCCCAGTGCGACCACCCGCCTGGTCAACCGGCTGGAGGAGCGGGGTCTGCTCACCCGGATCCTCTGCGCCGACGACCGCCGGGGGATCTACACCGAACTGACCCCGTCCGGCCGCGACTTCCTGGACCGGGCTCGCCCCGTACACGACGCGGCCCTCGAACAGGCGCTGCGTGACGCCGAGGACGTACCCGAGCTTCGGGATCTCGCCGAGGCGCTGCAACAGGGCGTACCCGCACCGGGTCGGTAGCGGCTGGCGGCGTACCGGTCGGTCCCGCCCGGCTGGCGGCGGCCCGGCCGGGGGCCTCCCCGCGGATACCAGCCCACAAGCGGCACCGGCCGCGACTTTGCCGCAACGAGGATTTACCGGACGGGTGGCGGGTAGTTCCGGTCATGGCGGGTGCGCAGGACCGGCTGACCGGATCGACGGCCGGTCGGGGTTTCGCGTGGCTCGGCGGCCTGGTCAGCCGGGTCGGAGACCGTTCCGGTGCGACGTTGCGCGAGCGGGCCCACGACGTACGGGGAAATCTCCTGCTCGCCCTCCAGGTAGGGGTCGCCGCGGGTGCGGCCTGGGCGATCATGCACGACGGTTTCGATGCCGCGGCACCGATTTTCGCCCCGGTCGCGGCGGTCGGCACGCTCGCCGCCTCGCTCGGGCACCGGACCCGCCGGACCGTCGAGCTGGTCATCGGAGTCGCGGTCGGTATCGGGGTGGGCGACCTGCTGATCAGCGGCATCGGCAGCGGACCCGTTCAACTCGGCCTGATCGTCACGCTGGCGATCCTGGTCACCATCAGCCTCGGCGGCGGTGTCGCGGCGCTGACCCAGGCCGCGGCCACCGCCGTACTGCTGGTGGCGTTCGATCCGAAGATGACCGACCCGGCGTTTCCCCGGATCATGGAGGCGCTGGTCGGCGGCGGCGTCGGACTGGTGGTGGCGTCGCTCGTACTGCCGCTCAATCCCGGTCGTGCGGTCGACCGGGCGGCCCGACCGGTGCTGGAGTCCCTGGCCGACGACCTGTCCATGACCGGCTCCGCGATGGCGGACCGGGACGTGGACCGGGCCAGGGAGGCGCTGGAACGGCTGCGCCGCATCGTCGGGCGGATGGAGGGCTGGGACGAGGCGGTGGACAGCGGCCGGGAGGCGACCATCCTGTCACCGGCGTACTGGAACCGGCGGCGGGCGATCAGCAGGTACGCCGCGAGCCTGGAGTACGTCAACCAGGCGGTGCACAACTCCGGCACCCTGGTACGGCGAGCCGTCACCGCGATCGAGGACGGGGAACCGATGCCCGCGTCGTTGGCGTCGGCGGTGGGTCGACTGGGTGACGCGGTCCGCCTGCTCTACGAGGAACTCGGCGCCCGGGCGACTCCCGACCAGACCCGTGCCTGCGTACTGGCGGCCGTGACCGAGGCGGGTCGGGCCTATACCGAGGGGGTCGGCTTCTCCGGCAGCGTGGTGGTCGCCCAGGTCCGCACCACCGCGAGTGATCTTCTCCGGGCCACCGGGCTGGAGCGGACCGAGGCCATCCATCTGGTCCGGCGGGCGGTGAAGGCGTGGCAGCGCCCCGAAGAGCCCGAGCCGCCGTCGGAGCCCCGGCGGCAGTCGGCGCACTGACACTGTGTGCACCCAGCGGCTGGCCGAGCCGGGTGCGCCGGGCCGCGAACGTGAGCAGCAGACCCCGAACACGCGAAAGCGTGGCTGTCCGGCGGGGGACAGCCACGCTCTTGCGTGACGCGGGGGAATGGGGTCGGGGGAGTTGTTACTTGGGCGGGGTTTCGGTCTTGCCGGCGCTGCGTGGCGGGGCCGACCAGGGGCTCTCGCTGTCGGTGCGGCGGGGCAGCGGCGTCGGCGCCACGGGAGCCGGCGTCGGTGTCGGCGCGGGTGGATCGGGGTAGCCCAGGGTCGGCGGTGCGGTGTCCCGTTCCACCAGGTCCGGCTGCAACGCCGACCAGTCGCGGGTGAACGTCTCGGTGCTGTCGGCCTCGTCGACGGTCGTCGTCGTGGCCGATTCCGGTACGGCTGCCGGTGCCGGCCAGCGCCGCCAGCGCTGACCGCTGAACACCGCCATCAGCAGCAGCGCGCCGAGGAAGAAGAGGGTGCCGTTCTCCACGGGGTGGAGCAGCGGCAGCGGATCACCGAAGACCTTCCAGTTCGTCGGCACCGTGTCGCGTACCCGGAAGGGGTCGACGAACAGCCCGACGTACGGGGTGATCAGGGCCAGCCCGGCGATCAGCGGGCCGAGCGGTGACACGCGCAGCGTGCCGATCAGACCGAGCAGGATCCCGGCGACCGCGAGGTAGACCGAGGGCTCGATCAGGTTGGCCGTGTTGTACTTGCCGATTTCCAGCCAACGGGTGACTGTGCGGGTCGACCCGTCCTGACCGAGAGTAATCAGGACCCAGGTCAACGGTGCCGCCACCACTCCGGCGAGCAAGCTCCAGAGATGTCGCATCCGCGCACCGTACCGGTTCCGGTCGGGGCGAGCCGAGTACGCCCGGCTGCCGGGAAAAGACGACCCGGTCCCGTGATGACGGGGTCGCGCTGCGTGTCCGGTTCTGCCCTTGTCTGATGGTGATCATCCAACCGTGCCCTGACATGGGCACCTCGGCCAAGTTCCGGAACCGGCGAGGCATTGACTCCTCTCGTCATGAGCGCGAAAGTGTCGAATAAGAGAGCGCTCTCACACATGTTCGACACCTTCGCGTAACCAGAACGAATCACTGGTCCGGTTGCGCCTGCGCCAAGGAGGAACGATGGATGGGGCCGTGTTGCTGCCCGACGTCCAGCGCCGCCGGATGAACCGGTGGCGTCCGATCGTCGTGCTGAGCGCTCTCGTCGCGCTGCTCAGCGCGTACGTGGCAATTTCCGCCGACCGGGCCGGGGCGGCCGACCCACCGCTGTCCCAGGGCCGCCCGGCGACCGCGTCCTCGGTCGAGTCGGCGGCCATGCCGGCCTCCGCGGCCGTCGACGGCAACGCCGGCACCCGCTGGTCCAGCGCGTTCAGCGATGCGCAGTGGCTCCAGGTCGACCTCGGCGCCAGCGTGGCGATCAACCGGGTGGACCTGGTCTGGGAGGGCGCCTTCGCCCGCGCCTTCCAGCTCCAGGTGTCGACCAACGGCACCACCTGGACCTCGGTCTACTCGACCACCACCGGCGCCGGTGGCACCCAGTCGCTGACCGTCTCCGGCACCGGTCGCTACGTCCGGATGCTGGCCACCCAGCGCGGCACCGCGTACGGCTACTCGCTCTGGGAGTTCCAGGTCTTCGGTCCGGCTGCGCCGCCCACCGGCTGCGGCACCACCAACGCGGCACTGAACCGGCCGACCACCGCATCCTCGGCCGAGGCCGCCGGCACCCCGGCCAGCGCCGCGACCGACGGCAGCACCGCCACCCGCTGGGGCAGCCTGTTCACCGACCCGCAGTGGCTCCAGGTCGACCTCGGCTCGACCCAGTCCGTCTGCGGCGTCACCCTGAACTGGGAGGCGGCCTACGCGACCGCGTACCAGGTCCAGGTCTCGGCCGGCGCGACCGGACCGTGGACCACGATCTACTCCACCACCACCAGCACCGGCGGGGTACAGGCCATCACCGCCGCCGGCAGCGGGCGCTACATCCGGGTGTACGGCACCGCCCGCGCGACCGCGTACGGCTACTCGCTGTGGGAGTTCCAGGTGCGTACCGGCACCTCGCCGACGACCCCGCCGACGAACCCGCCGACCACGCCACCCACCACGCCGCCGACGACTCCGCCGACGACCCCACCCGTGACCACCCCGCCGCCCGGCGGGACCCGGCTGCTGTCGTACGGCAAGCCGGCGGTCGCGTCGACCGACCAGAACGACGTGAACTGTTACGGCTGCACGCCGGACAAGGCGTTCGACAACGACCCGGCCAGCCGCTGGGCGACCAGTTCCACCACGGGCTGGGTCGACCCCGGCTGGATCTACGTCGACCTCGGCGCCACCGCGACCATCTCGCAGGTGGTGCTCCAGTGGGACCCGGCCTTCGGTCGGGCGTACCAGATCCAGGTCTCGCCGAATGCGACCACCTGGACCACGATCTACTCCACCACCACCGGAGCCGGCTTCAAGGAGACGCTCAACGTCTCCGGCTCCGGCCGCTACGTGCGGATGTACGGCACCGCCCGGGGCACCGCGTACGGCTACTCGCTCTGGGAGTTCAAGGTCTTCGGCACCGGTGGTGCCCCGATCACGCCCCCGGCCCAGCCGGCCGACCCGACGTTCCCGGCCACCCGGCTGATCTGGAGCGACGAGTTCAACGGTGCCGCCGGCAGCAAGCCGGACCCGGCGAAGTGGACCATCGACCCCGGCACCGGGCAGAACAACGAGATCCAGTACTACACGAACAACAACAACGCGAACATGGACGGCAACGGTTCGCTGGTTATCGAGGCACGGCGGGAGACCGCTGGTGGGCGTGACTACACGTCGCACCGGATGAACACCGGCGGCAAGTTCACCACCCAGTACGGGCGGGTCGAGGCGCGGGTCAAGGTGCCGAAGGGCAACGGGCTCTGGCCGGCGTTCTGGATGATGGGCGCCGACTTCCTCACCGGCCGCCCCTGGCCGTACAACGGCGAGATCGACATCATGGAGGTCCTCGGCCGCAACACCTTCGAGGGCTACTCCACCCTGCACGCGCCGCAGTACAACGGCGGTGGCGGCTACGGCCAGAAGTACACCACTCCCGGTAACGCCGACCTGTCCCTGGACTACCACGTCTGGTCGGCGGAGTGGGACAGCCGTGGCATCACCTTCAAGCTCGACGGCACGACGGTCTTCTACGCCAGCAAGGAGACGGTGGAAACGACCCGCGGACCGTGGGTCTTCGACCACCCGTTCTACATCATCCTCAACCTGGCCGTGGGCGGCGACTTCCCCGGACCGGTGGACGGCACCACGCCGTTCCCGTCCCGGATGCTCGTCGACTACGTACGGGTCTACCAGTAACTCCCGGTAGCGATCATCCGGCGGGTGGCTGGCCAGCGGAGACGCAGGTCATCCACCCGCCGGTGCGCGTACGGGGCGGGTGCGGGGGGCCGTACCGTTCGGGGCATGACCGAGCAGACCCCGGCCCCGCTGTCGGGCAAGCCGACCTCGTACTCGCGGGTGACGCTGAGCCGCATCATGACCGCGGTCGACGTCAACCTGTACGGCACCGTGCACGGCGGGGTGCTGATGAAGTTCGTCGACGACGTGGCCGGTGCCTCGGGCGCCCGGCACAGCGGCGGTACGGCGGTCACCGCCGCGATCGACGAGATCGTCTTCTCCGAGCCGGTCCGGGTCGGTGATCTGGTGCACGCGCACGCGCAGGTCAACTGGACCGGCAGCACCTCGATGGAGGTCGGGGTGAAGGTGGTCGCCGAGCGCTGGGACAGCGCCGAGGACCAGCCGTTGCGGGTGGTCACCGCGTACCTGGTGTTCGTCGCCGTGGACGTGGCCGGCAATCCGCGCGAGGTGCGGCCGGTGCTGCCGGAGACGCTGGACGACGAGCGGCGGTGGCGGGAGGCGGAGATCCGCCGCGCGCACCGGCTGGCCAAGCGGAACGCGATCCAGGCCAACCGGGCGGCGGCCGAGTAAGGGGCCGGTACCCCGCGGTACCCGTCGGCGGCGAACGGGCAGGGTTCGGCCCTGGCCGAATAGAGCGGGGCCGGAGATCGGGCGGGCAGCCGAAGAAGTTGTTGCCACGTAAGCTTTGCGGCACCGCTTCGTCGGCACCCCTTACCCCCTCGGCCCCGCCCCCCCTGGAGCCCGCCACATGCGCCCCCGCATGATCATGGTGTTTGCCGCCGCGATGATCCTTCTCGGTGGCGGCCTGCTGGTGCCCGCCGCGTACGGCGAGTTCACCGCGACCGATCCGGCGGCGCCGGACCCGGTCGCCACCACAGCGGCGGCGGCGCGGGCGGCCCTCACCCCGCCGCCACCGCCGACCCTGGCCCCGGCGCCGGTCTCGGTGCCGGCGGACGGTTTCGTCGCCTGGGCGCTGCTCGACCGCAAGAGTGCGCAGATCAGCGGCTCGTCCAACAGCGCCAAGTCGACCAACTCGACCGAGTCGATGATCAAGGTGTGGATCGTCTCGGACTTCCTGCGCCGGACGGCGGAAGCGGGCAAGACCCCCTCGGCGGAGCGCCTGAAGCAGGGCAGCGCCGCGCTGCGGTACAGCGACGACGACGCGGCCGGAGCGCTCTATTCCGCCAGTGGCGGCACGGCCGTGACCAAACGGATGATCAGCATGTGCAAGCTCACCAACACCCGGCTCGGCACCGTGCCCGGCTACGTCGGCTGGTGGAGCTTCACCGAGATGACCGCGCAGGACGCGGTACGGCTGGGCGAGTGCGTCCGGAACGGCACCGCCGCCGGTCCAAAGTGGACGGACTGGGTGCTGGACGAGATGCGCAACGTCTGGGGCAGCGCGGCAAAGAAGGACCAGCAACGGACCAGGGGTGGAGGTCGCTGGGGCATCGTCGACGGCCTGCCGAAGGAACTCGTCCAGGCCGACCCGGTCAGCATCAAGAACGGCTGGACCTCGCTCGTCTACGACGGGAACTGGCACGTCAACTGCCTCGCCATCAGTAACAACTGGGTGCTGGCGGTCCAGCAGCGCTATCCCGACAAGCGCGGTCTGGAATATGGTGCGCGGGTCTGCGCGAACATCGCCGCCCAACTGGTCACCCCGGGGGTCGGCGCCGCGCTGAAGATCCCCCGACCCCTGACCGGGAGCTGACACGTTGGAAAGCAGCACCACCACCGCCCGCTCCCACCGTTCGAGCCGGCGGTCGCCCTGGTGGCTGGCGGCCGTCGCGGGTGCACTGGTCCTCCTGGTGCTGGTCGGGATCCGGATCCTGCCGGGCGGGTCGACGGACACCGAGGCGGTCGCCCGGTGGGACGAGCCGGCCGGGCCGATCGGTGCCGGCGGCGCCCCGTCGGCGGGTGGCACAGCGACGCCGACCGGCTCGGCATCCGCGCTGCCGTCCGCGACGCCGTCCGCCTCCCCGACGAGGTCACCCGGTAGGTCGCCGTCCGGTTCACCCACCGGCAAGGCTGCCCCGCCGCTGTCGCCGCTCGGTGTACGACCGACGACGGTCAAGCTCGACCTGCGGGGTTGGTGGGCCTGGAGCATCGTCAACCGGCGTACGGGCGCGGTCTCCGGTTCCGCCAACATGGGCGAGACGAGCACCACCGCGTCGTTGATCAAGGCTTGGCTCACCGCCGACTACCTGCGTCGGGCGGCGGCCGACGGGGTGACCCCGACCGAGGCGAAGCTCGCCGACCTAACCAAGATCATCCGTGACAGCGACAACACCCGTACCGAGACGCTCTTCACCGAGCTGGGTCGGATCGAGTCGATCAACCGGCTGCTCGGCACCTGCAAGCTCACCGACAGCAGCCCGGCCGCGGACGGCGGCTGGAGCCGTACCGCGCTGTCAGCCCGGGACACCGCCCGGCTCGGCGTCTGCATCGCCGACGGCCGCGCGGCCGGCGACAAGTGGACCACCTGGCTGCTCAACGAGATGCGCCTGGTACGCGGCGTCGGCGACTTCGGCATCCGGCACGCCTTCCCGGCGGCACAACGCAAGACGATCGCGATCAAGAACGGCTGGGTCGAACGGACCAAGGAGCAGGAGTACCACGTCAACTGCCTGGCCATCTCGGGCGACTGGACGATGGGCGTGATGACCCGCTACCCGGTCGCCCTCGGCTGGGACTACGGCATGGACAACTGCCAGAAGATCGCCGAACAGCTCCGGGCACCGGCCTGACCGGTCAACCCTCCCGGAGACTGACATCGGGCGTGGCCGACATGCCGTGGTGGGCGCGTACCGCGTCGGAGACGACGATGCCGAGCAGGACCACGCACGTGGTGGCCGTGACCAGCACCGGCGGCAGGAACACCATCGCCGGTGCGACCAGCACCAGGACCAGCAGCCAGCCCAGCCGGGCTCGCGAGACGGTACGGAAGACCTCGTACTCGAAGGCGGTCCGGCCGATCAGGAACAGGGCCGGACCGCCGAAGATGACACAGATCAGACCGGCCGGGGTGGAGCCGTCCGGCCGGTCGATGACCAGGTCGAAGCCGGCCGCGCTGGCTACCACACCGAGCACCATGAGCAGGTGCGTGTAGGGCGCCCAGCGGGTGATCCGGCCCGGCCGCACGTCCAGGGCCATCTGCAGGAACGCGCCGGCCCGGAACACGTAGATCTGCCAGAACAGCAGGGTCGTGACAAAGGCCAGCACGAAGGCGGCGACCCGCAGCGCGGTGAACTCGCTGGCACCGATCCGCAGCGTCGGGACCAGCAGCAGGTCGCCGAGCGCGAGGATGAGGAACTGCTGGTAACGCTCGCCGAGATGGCCGCTGGCCTTCTCGTACTGCTCGAGCGGGACCCGGCCGACCATGGGCGTGGGATACCGCAGCGCCGCCGAGACGTAGTCGATCGTGATCGCGAGCGCCCAGAGGCCGAACCGGTCCCATCCCTCGACGAAGATGCCAGCGATCCACAGCACCCCGGAGATCACGAACCAGAACAGGAAGCGTGCCGCCCGGGTCCGCGCGGTGGTGCTGCGCAGCACGCTCACCAGCACGACCCCGCGACCGACGTGCATGGCCACGTACGCGGTCGCGAAGAGCCAGCCCAGGTTCGAGAAGGCGTGCGGCATGCTGGCCGCGAGCAGGATGCTGCCGAGCAGCTTCCCGGCGATCATCGCCTGGATCGGCAGCCGTTCCGGGTTGTAGAAGTCGGTCAGCAGCGCGGTGATCGACCAGGTCCACCAGATCGCCATCACGAGTACGAGCAACCGCACGGCCCCGGTCGGGGTCACCTCTTCGGCCAGCCGCATCGACGTCAGGGTGAGCGCGGCGACGTACGCCACGTCGAAGAGCAATTCGAGCAGGGTGGCCCGTTCCGGCGCGTCGGAGCTGCGGATCAGCCCGGTCCTGCCCTCGTCCGTCATCGATCATCCGCCCCGGTCCGCGCTGCGCCCATGCCGGGCCGAACGGTTCAGGTTGGCGAAGGAGTCGGCCACATCTGCCCAAGTTAAGCAAGCGGCGGGACCGGGCGGGCACGTACCGGGAAATCGCCCGATCGGCGTGCCGCTGGACCATAAACGGCGGCCGTGACCCGAACCAGCGGGCCACGGCCGTCATGCCGTACGGGTGGAACGGGTCAGGGTTGCTGGACCAGGCGGAACGACTGGGCGGCGGAGCCGTTGCAGGCGTACTGCACGAGCTGGACGCTGTTGGCGGTCGAGGCGCCGGGCACGTCCAGGCACTTGCCGCTGAGACGGTTCACCAGTCGGTAGGTGCCGCCGGTCTCGGCGACCGGTTGCCACTGCTGGTTGTTGCCGCCGCTGTACGTCCAGAGCTGGATCGGCGCGTTGTCGGCGGTGGACACGTTCGTCACGTCGATCGACCGGGCGCTGTTGCCACGGTTGTTGACGCGTACGAAGCCGCCGCTGGTCGGCTGGAACTGGAACTGCTGTGCGTTGCTGTTGTTGCAGGTGTACTGCTGGATCGCGGTCCCGTTGGCGGTGCCGGCGGCGCGGCTGTCGACGCACTTGCCGTTGCCCGCGTTCACCACCGTGTACCAGGCGGTCGGTGAGATCGGAGTGGTCGGCGGGGGAGTGGTGCCGCCGCCACCGCCGAGCCAGAGCAGCCCGTCGATCAGGAACCGGTTCTGCACCTCGCTGGCGAAGGTGGACGAGAGCGGGGTGTTGTTCTCGTAGTTCATCGCGTTGTGGCCGAAGTTCGCGTACAGCATCTTGTAGTTGACGTTTCGCCAGATGATCGGGTAGTAACCGCTGCGCCAGGTCTGGTTCGGGTCGGTGCCGAGCGGGAAGCTGCTCTGGTCGACCGAGGCGAGAATGTCGATGTTCGGGTTGTTGCGCAGATCGTTGTTCCAGCTGTACCACTCGCTCACCGACGAGGTGAAGGTCTGCGGCAACCGTACGGTCGACGGGTGTGTCTGGTCCTCGACCCGCAGTACGGCGGTGGTCGGTCCCCAGGTGTTGTTGCGGAACGCTCCGGTGCCGAGGAATTGGTTGTGGTACCAGTCCCAGCCGCCCGGATTCGTGTTGAAAGCGGACACGTGGAAGCCGAGCCAGGCCCCGCCGTTCTGCATGTACTGCTGGAATGCCGGGCGTTGTGCGGCCGGAGGCAGGTCGTCCAGGAAGAGCACCACCTGGTACTGGGCCAGGTTCGCCGTGTTGAGCCGGCTCCAGTCGGTCGTCGCGGTGTAGGTGAAGTTGTTCTGCGCCGCGATCTGCGGGAACCATTGGTTGGCTTCCCGGACGAAACTGATGTGCGCCGCGTCCCAGGTGCCGTTGTAGAAGGCAATGACGTTGAATGCGGGTGCGGCGGCAGCCGCCTTTGCATTTCCGATTGCCGGGCTGGACGATACGCAGATCAGCGCCAGGAAAAGCGCGAGGAGTTGGACCAGTCTTCTTCTGGCGACTGGCGTACGGGTACCGATATCCATGATGGGTCCTCTCGGACCGCGCGTGGCTGGTCGGGTTGACCAGGGCGATGCCACGGGCGATCGACCATACGCTATGGCTCGCTCGGATCACGTGTCAATATCCGACTTAAGAGAAGCAATCGGTCATCCGATACCTGGGCAATTGCGCATTGTGACCGGCGTTCCGGTGGGCCGTGGGTGGCCCACATCAACCGGGCCGAAGCATGTGGGTCGGGCACGTCTCGGTCGGACCGGGGCGTGCGCAGAATGGGCCCCTGGGGTACGGCAGGATGGCGGCTGGGTCACACCACGGTGTTGTGGCAGGCCTGGGGAGGGGAGGACCATGGGTGACGTGCTCTGGGAGCCGCCGGTCGACGTCCGCGAGACCACGCGGATCGGTGACTACCTGCGCTGGTTGCGGGAGCACCGCGGCCTCGACTTCGCCGACTACCCGGCACTGTGGCAGTGGTCGGTCACCGACCTCGACGCCTTCTGGCGCTCGATCTGGGACTACTTCGAGGTCATCGCGCACACCCCGCCCACCACGACGCTGAGCGGCGACCGGATGCCGGGCGTCGAGTGGTTCCCCGGCGCGACGCTCAACTACGCCGAACACGTACTGCGGATGCCGGGCCTGGCCGACGACTCCCCTGTGGTCATCGCGCACAGCCAGACCCGCGCGCCGGTCACCCTCACCGCCGCGCAACTGCGCGAGGACGTACGCCGGGCGCGCGCCGGACTGCGCCGGCTCGGCGTGAGCCGGGGGGACCGGGTCGCCGCGTACGCGCCGAACATCCCCGAGACGTTCGTGCTGATGCTCGCCACCACCAGCCTCGGCGCGATCTTCTCCTCCTGTGCGCCGGAGTTCGGCACCCGCAGCGTCACCGACCGCTGGCAGCAGATCGAGCCGAAGGTCCTGGTCGCCGTCGACGGCTACCGCTACGGGGACAAGCCGGTCGACCGGCGCGCCGAGGTGGCCGCTATCCGGGACGCGCTGCCGTCGCTCGTACACACGGTGGTCCTGGGCTATCTGGATCCGGACGTCGCGCCGCCGGACGGCACCCTGACCTGGGCGGACCTGGCGGCCGACACCGACGAGCCGCTGGCCTTCGACCCGGTGCCGTTCGACCACCCGCTCTACGTGCTCTACTCCTCCGGCACGACCGGGCTGCCCAAGCCGATCGTGCACGGCCACGGCGGCATCCTGCTCGAACACCTCAAGATGCTCGCCCTGCACCACGACCTCGGCCCGGCCGACCGGTTCTTCTGGTTCACCACCACCGGCTGGATGATGTGGAACTTCCTGGTCTCCGGGCCGGCGGTCGGCGCGGCGATCGTGCTCTACGACGGCAACCCCGCCGTGCGGGCCGAGCCCGGCCGCCCCGCCGAGCCCGACCTCGGCGCCCTCTGGCGACTCGCCGAGGAGACCGGCACCACCTACTTCGGCACCTCGGCGCCGTTCCTGCTGGCCAACCGGAAGGCCGGCGTACGCCCCAGGGAGATCGCCGACCTCAGCCGGCTGCGCGGTCTCGGCTCGACCGGCGCACCATTGCCCGCCGAGGGCTTCACCTGGGTGTACGACGAGGTCAGCACCACCCTGCAACTCCAGTCGCTGTCCGGCGGCACCGACGTCTGCACCGGCTTCGTCGGCGGCGTACCGCTCCTGCCGGTGTACGCCGGAGAGATCGCCTGCCGGGCGCTCGGGGCCAGGGTGGAGGCCCGCTCGGCGGACGGGCAGCCGGTCGTCGGTGAACTCGGCGAGCTGGTGATCACCGCACCGATGCCGAGCATGCCGGTCGGCTTCTGGAACGACCCGGACGGCCGCCGCTACCGGGAGGCGTACTTCGACCACTATCCGGGGGTCTGGCGGCACGGCGACTGGATCACGATCAACGAGCGCGGCGGTTGTGTGATCACGGGCCGGTCGGACGCCACCCTCAACCGCGGCGGCGTACGCCTCGGCACGGCCGAGTTCTACTCGGTGGTCGAGGGGCTGGACGAGGTTACCGACTCGGTGGTGGTGCACCTGGAGGACAACGAGGGCGGAGCCGGCGAGCTGCTGCTGTTCGTCGTACTCGCCGACGGGCTGGAGCTGGACGACGCGATGAAGGCGAAGATCGCGCGTGAGCTGCGTACCGCGCTCTCGCCCCGGCACGTACCGGACCAGATCCACCAGGTCCGCGCGGTGCCCCGGACGCTGTCCGCGAAGAAGCTCGAGGTCCCGGTCAAGAAGATCCTTACCGGTACGCCGGTAGCCGCCGCGGCGGCCACCGGGGCGCTGGTGAACCCGGAGTCGCTGATCGCCTTCGAACTCTTCGCCAAGGAGCGGGCGCAGGGCGCAGCCGAGGGGCGAGCGCGGGCTGACCGGTAGGCCGGCGATGCGCGTCGGGTGGACGGTGTACTCCGTCCGCCCGACCGACAACGTGAGGGCGGCGCCAGAGCGTTTCATCTTTCGTGGGCGCTTACCTACAGTTGACCATCACCGACACCGTCGATCCGCGCACCGGTGGCGGTGAAGCCCTCAGCCCGATGGCCCGGATGGTGCGTACCGCCTGGTGTCACCTGCCGGCGGACTGGGTGGTCGACGGCGCGCTCGTGTCCGGGCGGCGGGCGATCCTGGTCGACGGCGTGGTGGGTAAGGGGCGGACCGCGTACCGGGGTCGGTTCGTGGTGCTGCGGGTGCAGGCCACCGTGCTCACCCCCGCACAGGCACGGGCGCGTCCCTGGTTGGGTGACGTCGCCGGCTTCTACCGATGCGGTCCGGACGGCGTGCTGCGTGAAGTCTTCCCGTCCGAGTTGTGAACACCCGATGCCGGTTCAGGACAGGTCGAGGGTGACCCGCTCGGAGGCCAGCCGGTCGGCCAGCCGGGCCCGGTCGAGGTGGCCGCAGAGCACCACGCTGGCCCCGGCGACCAGGGGCGCGAGCAGCCAGTCCACCGGATCGGGGTGGGTGCTCGCGTCGATCAGCACCCGGGCACCGGCGGTGATCCCGAGCGCTGCCGCAGAGCCGGCGGCGAGCCCGGTCAGCCCGGCGTCCTGCGGCCCACCGCCCGGTTGCGGGCTGAAGTGGTCGCCGTGGCCGCGTACCTCCACCACGTAGTCGGCGAAGCCCGGCGGGACCGTACGCAGCGGGGCGGCCATCGGGGCGAGCGCCAGCGCGTACCGGTCGCCGGCCGGCCAGGCCGCCGCGGTGTCGATCCGGTCGGCGGCAACGAAGAGCACGTCGACCGGGCGCGGCGGCTCGGGACTGTGTGCCGGCGCATCGGCGGGCGTCGTTGCGACAGCCGGTACGGCCAGCCCCGCCCCGTGCACCGCCAACCCCGCTGACCAGCAGCCGAGCAGCACGGACGCGGTCTGCCAGTGTGGCGGCAACAGCACGCCGGCCCGGTCTCCGGGAGCCAGTCCGGCCGAGTCGACCAGCAGGTTCGCGGTCTTGGCGACCCAGTTCGCGAGCGTCGCCCCGGACAACTCCGTACGGTCGCCGGTGGCGTCGTCGTACCAGGTCAGTAGCGGTCTGGTCGGGTCGGCGGCGACCGCCGCGGCGAGCACGCGCGCGATGTTGTCGGCCGTCGTGGTTTTGTCCGTCATCGCCACTGAGGATAGCCTTCGCGGCTGGGTCCGGGTCCGGTCGCCGGTATCGGTTCAGTCGCCGGAAAGACAACGGGCTGTCGGGTCGCAGTCGACGCCGGGACAGCGGGGCGGCGTAGGCTTGGCAAGAGTGTTGTTCCCCACAACCCGCAGTTTGAGGAGTCGCCAAGTGACCCCCGGTCGCCCGCCCCGCGTGCTCATCGACGCCACCAGCGTCCCCGCCGACCGTGGCGGCGTCGGTCGATACGTCGATGGCCTACTCGGCGCGCTGGGCAGACTGTGCGCATCCGGTGGCGTCGATCTGGTCGTGGTCGGACTCCGGACCGACGCGGAGCGTTACGCGCGGATGCTGCCGGCGGTCGAGGTGATCTCCGCGCCGGCCGCCGTCGCCCACCGACCGGCCCGACTGGCCTGGGAACAGACCGGGTTGCCACTGCTCGCCCAGCAGGTCGGCGCGCAGGTGCTGCACTCGCCGTTCTACACCTGCCCGCTGCGGGCGGGTTGTCCGGTGACGGTCACCGTGCACGACGCGACCTTCTTCACCGAGCCGGAGCACTACGACAAGTCCCGGCGGACCTTCTTCCGCAGCGCGATCAAGACCTCGCTGCGCCGCGCCGACCGGGTGATCGTGCCGAGCAAGGCCACCCGGGACGAGCTGATCCGGCTGCTCGACGCCGACCCGACCAAGATCGACGTCGCCTACCACGGGGTCGACCAAAGCGCCTTCCACGCGCCCAGCGAGGAGGAGAAGGCCCGGGTACGCGCCCGGCTCGGCCTCGGCGGTCACAACTACGTGGCGTTCCTCGGGGCCAAGGAGCCGCGCAAGAACGTACCGAACCTGATCCGTGGCTGGGTGCTCGCCGTACAGGACCGGGACGATCCGCCGGCACTGGTCATCGCCGGTGGTCAGGGCCACGACGACGACATCGACCAGGCCGTCGCGGACGTGCCCGCGCACCTGCGCCTGCTCCGCCCCGGCTATCTGCGCTACGCCGACCTGCCCGGCTTCCTCGGCGGTGCGCTGGTCGCCGCCTACCCGTCGTACGGGGAGGGCTTCGGCCTGCCGATCCTGGAGGCGATGGCCTGCGCCGCCCCGGTGCTCACCACCCCGCGGCTGTCGCTGCCCGAGGTCGGCGGCGACGCCGTCGCGTACACCAGCGAGGACCCGCGGCAGATCGCCACCGACCTGGCCGCGCTGCTCGACGACGAATCGCGCCGGTTGGCGCTCGCCAAGGCCGGCCTGGACCGGGCCAAGGAGTTCACCTGGGAGTCCAGCGCCGAGGTGCACCTGGCGGCCTGGAGCCGGATCAGCGGATGAATCGGAACTCCGAGCTGAGCGCAAGCATGCATATGAGGGGCAAAACGTCCGGCATGATGTGTTGATGTTTTTCGCCGTCATCCCAGCGGGCGGCAGCGGCACCCGCCTTTGGCCGCTGTCCCGCGCCGGACACCCGAAGTTCCTCCATCCGCTCACGGGCACCGACGCGTCACTGCTCCAGGCGACGGTCGACCGGATCGGCCCGCTCACCACTCCCGACCGGACCATGGTGGTGACCGGCGTCGCGCACGTCACCGCCGTCGCCCGCCAGCTCGCCGGGCTGCCGGAGGAGAACATCCTGGTCGAGCCCTCGCCGCGGGACTCCTGCGCGGCGATCGCGCTGGCCGCGGCGGTGATCGCACTGCGGGAGCCGGCGGCGGTGATGGGCTCGTTCGCGGCGGACCACCTGATCGGCGACCCGGCCCGCTGGGTCGAGACGGTCCGGTTGGCGATCACCGGCGCCGAGCAGGGCCTGCTGATGACGGTCGGTATCACCCCCACCCGACCGGAGACCGGCTACGGCTACCTCCAGTGCGGCCCGCTGATCGAGGGCGGCCCGCTGCGCATGGTGGAGGAGTTCAAGGAGAAGCCGGCCGCCGACGTCGCCGAGGCGTACGTCCGGTCGGGGCGGTATCTCTGGAACGCCAGCATGTTCGTCTGGCAGGTCGACGTCTTCCTCACCGAACTCGCCCGACAGCAGCCCGAGCTGCATTCCGGGGTGACCACCATCGCCCAGGCCTGGCACACCCCCGAACGGGAGGACGTGCTGGGCTCGGTCTGGCCCACGCTCACCAAGATCTCGGTCGACTACGCGGTGATGGAGGGTGCCGCCGCGGCGGGCCGGGTGGCCACCGTCCCCGGCGACTTCGGCTGGAACGACATCGGTGACTTCCACACCCTCGGTGACGTACTGCCGGCCGACTCGGCGGGCAACGTGGTGCTCGGCGGCGAGGACACCGAAAAGCCGGGTGTGCTGCTCTGGGACAGCACCAACCTGGTCGTGGTGCCGCACTCGGGCCGGTTGGTCGCCGCGCTCGGCCTTCGGGACCTGATCGTGGTGGACACCCCCGACGCGTTGATGATCTGCCCCCGTGACCGGGCCCAGGACGTGAAGAAGCTGGTCGACGAGTTGAAGCAGCGGGGCGAGGAAGGCTACGTCTGAGCCGGCCGGCGTTGGCGCCGGTCCGTACCCTGATCGACATGACCGGCGCCGTGCACACCGTGGACCTGGCCCTCGGCGGTAACGAGGCAAGCGACCTGCTCCCCGTACGTTCACCCGCGGTGCTCGCCGCGTACGGCGCCCGGCAGGCGTTCTGGACGGTGCTCGACGAGGCACCGGTCGAACACAGCATCGGACTGCTGGTCCAGGACGGTGGCGGCGGGTGGGCCGCGTACCCGCTCGCCGCGGATTCCGGGCTGGAGCAGGGCCGGACCGAGGACGCCGAGGCGCTGGCCCGGTTCGGCGAGTGGGTCTACGTGTTCGGCTCGCACTTCGGCTCGAAGGCCGGTCCGCTGCGTCCCCGGCGCGCGTTCGTGGCCCGGTTCCGGGAGCCGGACGCCGCCACCGGACCGGTCCGGCTGGAGGTCGTACGCAACCAGTTCCGCCTGCACCGCGCGGTCAACGACGTGCTGGCCGGCGCGGACATCACCGTACTGCCGCCGGGTGACCGGGTCCGGCACCGGTTCATCGCCGAGACGGTCGCCCGCGGCACCGCCAGGGCGAAGACCTGGGTGAGCCGGCTGGCCCCGGACGACCACCCGCTGAACGTCGAGGGGGCCGCGTTCACCCCTGGCGGATCGCTGCTGCTCGGGCTCCGGTTCCCGGTCACCGACCGGGGCGAGCCGATCCTGGTCGAGGTGACCGGGATGACCGGCATGTTCGAGTCGGGTACCTGGCCACGGGTGGTCCGGGCGTACGCGCTGACCGGGGTCACCCCGCCCGACGCACTGACCGGCTTCCGTGCGCTGTCGGCCGACGCGGACGGGTCGTACTCGGCGGTGATCGGCTCGATCGACGCGGTCGGCAAGGGCTCGGTGCTGCTCGACGACCACCCGTCCGGCGGCGACGTCACGTCACGGCACGTACGTTTCCGGTTGCCGGCGGATGCCGACGTGCTGCCCGCGGTGACCGGGCCGGGGCGGCGGGAGGTGCCGGGGAAACTGGTGGCGGACCTCGCGCCGCTGCGCAATGTGGAAGGACTGGCCGAGGTGGCCGGCGGGCATCTCTACGTCACCGACGAGGACCAGCGGATCGGGCTCTGGACCAGCGCTGGAACGGAGTGGGACGTCCGGGCGGCACCTTCGCGGATCGATGGCCGCGAAACCTCGTGGTGACCTGCCCGGACGTCCGTACCTCCCCTTACCCCCGGCAAGACTTGCGTTGCGCTGGGCAATAGCGAGCATGCCGGGACAGCACCAGGGGCGTCGAGGTCTTTCAGTTCAGGCTGAAAGATGCAGGTGGATCGAGACGGGTACGATCTGACAGGTGTCGGAATGCCCCCTGGCCGTCACCGTCGGGAGCCGCCTGGATGCTGAAAATCTTCTTCTCCAGTGAGGACATCGCCCGGACCCGCGTGGCCTCGGCGGCCGACCCGGTCTGGGAACTGATCCTGAGCCTGCACCTGTTGCAGGGCCGCACCCACGACCCGGTGATGTCCGGCTGGCGGCGGGACGTGTACCGGGGTCTTCGCCGGGAGAATTCGACCGGTCAGCAGCGTCTGCTCTTCGCGCTCAACCCGCCGCGCGGCTACTTCCCCGACTTCCTCACCCCGTCGCAGGGATCGCAGGGACTCGACGCGGGCCTGGACGCGATCCGGTCCACACCGGCCCGGCTGCTGCACCGCGACCTGTCCGTGCTCGCCACCGAGAACGCGCTGCCCAGCACGGCCGGCGCTCTCGCCCGGGGCGAGCCGGAGGTGCTGCGACAGCTCACCGACTCGATGCGCCAATACCAGACGGTGGCGCTCGGACCGTACTGGGACCGGGTCGAGGCGGCGGTCGAGGCGGATCGGATCCGACGGGCCAGGGCGCTGCTCGACGGCGGTGCCGAGGGGCTGTTGGCGAGTCTGCGTCCGGCGGTCCGCTATTCGGCCGGGGTGCTGGAGGTGTTCGACTACCCGTACAGCCGGGAACTGCACCTCGGTGATCGTGGACTGACGCTCATCCCGTCGTTCTTCTGCTCCCGTACGCCGGTGGCGCTGTTCGACCCGGACCTGCCGCCGGTGCTGGTCTACCCGGTCGACCGGCTCGGCGGGCTCACCCCCGCTCCCGGCGAGGGCGCCGGCACGGCACCCGCGATCGGCCAGGGCAGCGGCCGCGAGGCGCTGGCCGCGCTGCTCGGCCGGACCCGCGCCAACGTGCTGGAGGTGGTGGACGAGGGCTGTTCCACCGGGGAGGTGGCCCGCCGGTTGCACATCTCGGCCGCGGCGGCCAGCCAGCACGCCACCGTACTGCGCAACGCCGGGCTGCTGGTCAGCCAGCGCGATCGCAACACGGTACGGCACACGCTCACCCCGCTCGGCCGGGCGATGCTGCACCAGTGAACCGGCTCATGCTGGACCAGTGAACCGGCTCATGCCGCACCAGTGAACCGTCCGGCCCGCCCGCCGGACGGTACCGGCTCAGAGGGCGAGCGCGGCGGTCGCGGTGCTGCCGACCGGTGGTGCGACGACCGACGACTCGATCCCCTCGGCGGCCAGCGCGGCGCGCAGCCGGTGCAGGTCGGCACCGAACCGGACGAGCGTGCCGGCGGTCGCGGTGCCGCCTTCCGGCGCGGTGCAGAGCACCATCGCGATGGCGGTCGCCGGCCGGTCCGGTATCGCGAGCGCGTCGCGTACCTCCTCGTGGGTGGCGGGGGAGAAGACGGTGCCGGGCGCGATCACGCCGGCCACGGCGGCGATCGCCCGGGCCACCGCGACCGGGTCCGCCCACGTGCCGTCCGGTCCGGCCCCGCTCGGGGTGGCCGCCTCGGGCAGGGTGGCCGCCGCTCGCAGTCCGCTGGCTCGCGCCTCGGCGGTGCCGAGTGAGAACAGGTCGAGTTCGGCATCGCGGACCAGGACCGTCGCGCCCGAACCGTCGTCCGACCCGGTCGTGTTCAGGTAACCACGCACCACCGCCACCGGCACCTGGTCGCGCTTGCCCTTGACCAGCTCACCCGCGCCGGCCAGCTCGTCCACCACGGCCATCTGGGTGATGCTCAGCTCGTTGCCGTACGGGTCGACCTCGCCCCGGTGGTCCCGGATCGCGCTCAGGCCGGCGACGCCGAGCGCCACGTCGGTGAGACCGTTGCGCCACGGCCGGCCCATGGTGTCGGAGATGATCACGGCCACGTCGGCGCCGTGCCGCTCGCGCAGTGCGGCCCGCAGCCCGCGGGCAGAGGCGTCCGGGTCCTTCGGCAGCAGCACCAACCGGGACGGGTCCACATTCGACGCGTCGATGCCGGCCGAGGCCATCACGAAACCGTGGTGGGTCTGCACGATCCGGACCGGCCCACGTCGGGCGACCGGCCGCGCTGTCTCCGCGGTCAGGATCTCCTCCCGTGCCGCGTCCCGCTCCGGCCCCTCGGCCGCCGGTACGTCGACCAGCCGACCCTCCGCCTTCGAAACGATCTTGCTAGTGACGATCAGTACGTCCCCGTCGCGCAGCCACGGCGCGGCCGTCGTGATCATCGCCGCCAGGTCGTCGCCCTCGGCCACGTCACCGATGCCGAGCACCGGCAGGATCTCCAGTTTCACGCCAACTCCACGATCATGCCGAATTCGGTTCTCACGCCAACTCCAACGCGGCCCGGACCATCGCCACGGTCGCGGTCTCGTCGGTCATCCAGAGCGGGGCGGCCCGTACGGTCAGCTCCGGCACCGACGTCTGCGCGTCCGTCGTGTCCACCAGCCAACCGTCGAGGATCCCGCCGGTCGCGCGGGCGCCGTACAGGGCACCCACCCCGGCGGCGGAGACCGGCACACCGAGCACGGACAGGCAGCGGTCGGCCATGCCGCGTACCGGCGCGTCGCCGATGATCGGCGACACCCCGATCACCGGGGCACGGCCAGTGGTCAGTGCCTCCCGCAGCCCCGGTACCGCCAGGATCGGGGCGATGCTCACCACCGGGTTGCTCGGCGCCACCAGCACCACGTCCGCCCCGGCGAGCGCGTCGAGCACACCGGCCGCGGGTTTCGCCGCCTCGGCGCCGACGAACACGAACCGGTGGGTCGGGATCGCGCCGCGGTGGCGTACCCACCACTCCTGGAAGTGGATCGCCCGCTGTCCGCCGCCGTCGCCCTCGCCGTCGGCCGGGGCGTCGACCACCACATGCGTCTCCAGGCGGTCGTCGGTCGCCGGCAGCAGCCGTACGCCGGGCTGCCAGCGCGCGCAGAGCGCTTCCGTCACCGCCGAGAGCGGGTAACCGGCGTTGAGCATGTTCGTCCGTACGAGGTGGGTGGCGATGTCCTTGTCGCCCAGCCCGAACCAGCTCGGCTCGGCGCCGTACCCGGCGAGTTCTTCCTTGATCGTCCAGGTCTCGCCGACCCGGCCCCAGCCGCGCTCCGGGTCGGCGCCGCCACCCAGGGTGTACATCACGCTGTCCAGGTCGGGGCAGATCCGCAGCCCGTGCATGATCACGTCGTCGCCGACGTTGACCACGGCGGTCACCTCGTCGCCCGCCGCAGCGGCGTACGCCCGTACGCCGGTCAGGAAGCGGGCTCCGCCGATGCCGCCGGTGAGTACCACGATGTGCATACGACCATCCTCCCGCACCCGGCGTGCCGAGCCGTGAAGCGGGTTGGCGACTAGGCTCACCTGCGGCACCCGTCCGCAACCGCCCCAGGGGGAGCTTTGACCAGTCAGCCTGGACCCGCGCCGACCGACTCGGCGCAGGTCCGACAGATAACACAACCACTGCGGGAGCCGGCGGCGCTGGTGCTGGTGGGTGCCAACGCACTGCTGCTCTTCGTCGCCGTGATCAACCTGCTGATCCCGCGCGGGGAGGGTGACGAGTTCACCCGCCGGGCGGGGAGCAGCTTCGGTGACTTCGTCGGGCTCACCGCGATCCTGCTGCCGCTGCTCGCCGTGCTGCTCGCCACGCACCTCCAGCCGGTCGTCGCCCAGGCGAAGCTGGTCACGCAGGTCGCCCTGGTCGAGTACGCCGTCTCCGCGCTGTTCGGGGCCCTGGCCGTACTCGCCTGGCTGGTCGGGGTGCTGGCCGACGGGGAGTTCCGGCAGGCCTTCACCGGGCTGCTGACGCAGATCGCCTTCCTGGCCATCTTCGCGGTCGCGGCGTTCCTGGTCTTCAAGGTCTGGCGGACCTTCTACTACGTGCCCAAGCCCAAGCCGCAGCCCCAACCGGGCTACTACGGCCAGCCCGGTTACCCGCAGCAGGGCTACCCGCAGGGCTACCCCCAGCAGGGTTACCCGCAGCCGGGAGCGCCGCAGCCGGGACAGCCGCAACCGGGCTACCCCCAGGGTTACCCGCAGCAGCCGGGCTACCCGCAGGGCTATCCGCAGCCGGGTTACCCGCAGCCCGGTTACGGCCAGCCGACCGGGGGCTTCGGCGTACCCGCGCCGGCCTCCGCGCCGCCGGTGTCGGCACCGCCCTCGGCACCGACCTCCGGAGCCCAGGCGCCGGTCCCGCCGGCCCAGTCGCCGGGTCCGGTGGCCTCGCCGTTCGCCGCTCCGACGTCCGCGCCGCCGGCCACCGGGGAGCCGACCCAGGTGATCCAGCGGTCACCGGAGAGCGACGACAACAGCGAGCGGACCCAGTTGATCAACCCGGCGAGCCAGCAGCCGAGCGCGGGCGGCCAGCCGCCGGCCTCCCGGATCGACGGCGACGAGCCGACCGAGCCGTACCAGCGCTGACCGTCGACCCGGAGCGGGCACCCGACAGCGGGCGCCCGCTCCGGCGACGCTGCCCGGCACACGGGTGTGTGACCGGGCAGCCGATGTGACCGGCACCATGCGATCACGTCGGAGGTAGCGCCTAGGCTGCACTGGTGGCTGATCGCATCGACTCCGGTCCGACCGTGGCTCCGACCGAGGCGAGTCTGCGCCGGGCGTTGAAGCGCGCCGCCGACGGCCGGGCCGTGGACACCGACGAGGCCGTCGCGCTGCTCACCGCGCGCGGTGGACCACTGGACGAGTTGCTCGCGATCGCCGGTGCGATCCGGGACGCGGGCTTGCGTGACGCCGGCCGTCCCGGCGTGGTGACGTACTCCAAGAAGGTCTTCATCCCGCTGACCCGGCTCTGCCGGGACCGGTGCCACTACTGCACCTTCGCCACCGTGCCGCACCGGCTGCCCGCCGCCTACCTGGACCGCGACGAGGTGCTGGCGATCGCCCGCGAGGGCGCCGCCCAGGGCTGCAAGGAAGCACTGTTCACCCTCGGCGACCGCCCGGAGGAACGCTGGCCGGCGGCCCGCCAGTGGCTCGACGAGCGCGGTTACGACTCCACACTGGACTACGTACGCGCCTGCGCGGTGGCGGTGCTGGAGGAGACCGGCCTGCTGCCGCACCTCAACCCCGGTGTGCTCTCCTGGGCCGAGTTGCAGCGGCTCAAGCCGGTGGCGCCGAGCATGGGCATGATGCTGGAGACGACCGCCACCCGGCTCTGGTCCGAGCCCGGCGGCCCGCACTACGGCTCACCGGACAAGGAACCCGCCGTACGGCTTCGGGTGCTCGACGACGCCGGCCGGGTCGGGGTCCCGTTCACCACCGGTCTGCTGATCGGCATCGGGGAGACGCTGGCCGAACGGGTCGACGCCCTCTTCGCGATCCGCCGCACCCACCGGGAGTACGGCCACATCCAGGAAGTCATCGTGCAGAACTTCCGCGCCAAGCCGGACACGGCGATGCGCGGCATGCCCGACGCCGAGTTGCACGACCTGGCCGCGACGGTGGCGGTGGCCCGGGTTCTGCTCGGCCCCGGCGCCCGGATCCAGGCGCCGCCGAACCTGATCGCCGGTGAGTTCGACCTGCTGTTGCGGGCCGGCATCGACGACTGGGGCGGCGTGTCGCCGGTGACCCCGGACCACGTCAACCCGGAGCGCCCCTGGCCGCAGATCGAGGAGCTGGCCAGCCGTACCGCCGCCGCCGGTTTCACCCTGCGGGAACGGCTCACCATCTACCCGGAGTACGTCCGTCGCGGCGACCCGTGGCTGGACCCCCGGATCGGGCCGCACGTGCGCGCGTTGTCCGACCCGGCGACCGGGCTCGCGGTCGAGACGGCGATGCCGGTCGGTCGGCCGTGGCAGGAGCCCGAGGACGCGTACGTGCCGGGCGGCCGGACCGATCTGCACAGCACCATCGACACCACCGGGCGGACCGAGGACCGGCGCGGCGACTTCGACAGCGTCTACGGCGACTGGGCGCAGCTCGCGGCACACGTCGACGAGGGCGCGGCGGCGCTGCGGGCCGGTGGGGGTGCGGCGCAGCGGCTGCCCGCCGACCTGCTGGCCGGGCTGCGGCTGGCATCGGAGAACCCGGCGGCCCTGCTGGAGCCCCGGCACGAGGCGGCCACGATGGCGCTCTTCGCCGCCGACGGCACCGCCCTGGACGAGCTGTGCCGGCTGGCCGACGACGTCCGCCGCTCGGCCGTCGGTGACGACGTCACGTACGTGGTCAACCGCAACATCAACTTCAGTAACGTCTGTTACGTCGGCTGCCGCTTCTGCGCCTTCGCCCAGCGGGAACGGGACGCCGACGCGTTCCGGCTCTCCGTCGAGCAGGTCGCCGACCGGGCCGAGGAGGCCTGGCAGGCGGGCGCGACCGAGGTCTGCATGCAGGGCGGCATCGACCCGAAGCTCCCGGTCACCGTGTACGCCGACATCGTCCGCGCGGTGAAGGCGCGGGTGCCGGGCATGCACGTGCACGCGTACTCGCCGATGGAGATCGTCACCGCGGCGGCCAAGGCGGGTGTCTCAGTACGGGACTGGCTCACCCAACTGCGTGACGCCGGGCTCGACACCATTCCGGGCACCGCCGCCGAGATCCTCGACGACGACGTGCGCTGGGTCCTGACCAAGGGCAAACTGCCGGCCGCGACCTGGGTCGAGGTGGTCAGCACCGCGCACGAGCTGGGCATCCGCTCCAGCTCCACGATGATGTACGGCCACGTCGACCACCCCGGGCAGTGGCTCGGGCACTTCCGGGTGCTGGCCGGGGTGCAGGACCGTACCGGTGGCTTCACCGAGTTCGTGGCGCTGCCGTTCGTGCACACCAACGCACCGATCTACCTGGCCGGCATCGCCCGCCCCGGCCCCACCTGGCGGGAGAACCGGGTCGTGCACGCCATGGCCCGGCTGCTGCTGCACGGGCGGATCGACAACATCCAGTGCTCCTGGGTGAAGCTCGGTGACGAGGGCACGGTGGAGATGCTCCGCGGCGGCTGCAACGATCTCGGCGGCACGCTGATGGAGGAGACGATCTCCCGGATGGCCGGCTCCGACAACGGCTCGGCCCGTACGGTGGCGCAGCTGGAGGCCATCGCGGCGGCGGCCGGACGGCCCGCCCGGCGGCGCACCACGGCCTACGGGCACGCCGGCTGACTCCCGGCCGGACACCCGGCATGCCGTCCCGACCATCGGGCGGAGCCGACCGCATCCAGGGTTGGATATCCGACAGTTCACGGGCGACACGCCGATCGATTGCTTGGCGTGTCTCGTCGCGCCACGCCGGATTTCGGCGGCAACTCGCCGATGAGGCGTTACTACTGCCCGGTCTCGATCGGTAGGGCAGGCGGCGACACCGGATGGGTCAGCAGGTCGTTCGAGGCGTACCGGAAGGGTGACCCCATTTATCAGGTTCGGCTTGACGACGCACGCATTACACCCGTGTAATTTCAGTGGGGGTCGTTCGAACGGAGCGCATCAAACTGCCACCGTACGGACAAAAACACGCCTTCCGCGTGGGGGGTTGCGCCGGCCACGTTGCCGGCGCGCGATAAGGAGGCATCTGATGGACGGCCGACTCGAGGTGGCCGACCTGCTCGGGAATGCACCGGAGTGGCAGGAGCGGGCGCTCTGCTCGCAGACTGACCCCGAGGCGTTTTTCCCCGAGAAGGGCGGCTCGACCCGTGAGGCAAAGCGGATCTGCTCGCGCTGCGACGTGAAGGCCGAATGCCTGGAATACGCGCTCGGGCACGACGAACGGTTCGGTATCTGGGGTGGGCTCTCCGAGCGGGAGCGCCGCAAGCTCAAGCGTCGGGTGGCCTGACGTACGCCGGCCGGGCGGTGGGGGCCGCCCGGCTCAGGCGAGTTCGTCCGGATCGACACCGAGCAGGTTCGCGACCTGTTCGATGATCACGTCGTGGACGAGGTCGGCCAGGTCTTCCCGGTCCATGGCCCGGAACTCCAGTGGTCGGCGGTACAGCACGATCCGGGGCGGCACCTCCTGCCGGCCCGGTCGGCCCGGCAGCAGTCGGGCCAGCGGCACCTCGCCGTCCTCCAGTACGTCGGAGTCGTAGACGTTCAAATCCGGGGGTACGTCCTCGACGGCGAACTCGACACCCGCCAGCTCCTTGGCGAACCGCCGCTCCAGGGTTTCCACCGTGTCCAGCACAAGATCGTCGAATATCTCCGCCTTGGTACGCGCCAGCGGCACCGTCGCCGGCACCAGCCGACCGCGCAAGCCTCGGCCGTGGCGGTCCCGGCGGGTACGCCGCCCGGGCCCCGGCCGGCGATGGTCCGGACTGGTCATGTGCACAGGGTAGACCCAGGTTGGGCAGATCCCGGATCGCGGACCACCTCGTGTCGGGACCGGGATCGCGGTGGCGCCCGGCCGTTGCCCGAATTGTGGCCAGGACGGTCGGCGTGTCGTACCGGCAAGCGGTGTGTTGGAGGCGGTAAGAGAGATACCGTGCCGCCGTGAGGTCACCACGGCGTTGTTCGCGCAACGGCTGCCCCCGACAGGCCGTCGCCACGCTGACCTATGTCTACAACGAGTCGACCGCCGTGGTGGGTCCGCTGGCCGCCTTCGCCGAGCCGCACACGTACGACCTCTGTGAGCAGCACGCCCGCAGCCTGACCGCCCCGCGCGGCTGGGAGGTGGTCCGGCACGAGGGCGAGTTCGAGCCGCCGCCGCCGACCACCGACGACCTGGTCGCGCTCGCCGAGGCGGTACGCGAGGCGGCCCGCCCGGTGCAGCGCCAGGACGACATCGACATCGACCTGCCGCCGGGGCAGCAGACCGGCCGACGCGGTCACCTCCGGGTCATCCCGCCCACCCACTGACCTGCCCCGTTCCTGCGCCTGCCCCGTTCCTGCCTGCGCCTGCCGCGTTCCTGCGCCTGCCGCGTTCCTGCGCCTGCCGCGTTCCTCGCCCGCGCCTACCTGTCGGCCGCGTCGGCGACGGTGGTGAGTCGTAACCCGGCGTTGACGCCGAGCCAGCGCAGCGGTTCAGGCTCCCAGCGGCGGGAGCGGTGTCCCACCCAGGGCAGCGTGGTCAGGTCGCTCGGGACGCCCCGGATCAGGTCGGCGAGCGTACGCCCGGCGAGGTTGGTGGTCGCCACCCCGTCGCCGACGTAGCCCCCGGCCCAGCCGAGCCCGGTGGACCGGTCCAGCCCGACGGAGGTGGACCAGTCCCGGGGCACCCCGAGCGGTCCACCCCAGCGGTGACCGATCGCCACCTCCGGCCCGAGTACGGGGAAGAGGGTGGTCAGGCACTCGCGCAGCGCGTCGAAGATCCTCGGCTCGTGGTCGTACTCGGGGCGGACCCGGGAGCGGAAGTGGTACGGCGCCCCGCGACCGCCGAAGGCGAGCCGGTCGTCGGCAGTCCGCTGCCCGTAGATGATCATGCGACGGAAGTCGGAGAACGTCTCCCGCTCGGCCAGCCCGATCCGCTCCCACACCGTCGCGGGTAGCGGCTCGGTGGCCACCATCAGCGAGTAGAGCGGGGCCAGCGTGCGCCGGTGACCGGGCAGGCCGGCGGTGTAACCCTCAGTGGCCCGGATCACGATCGGCGCCCGGACCGTTCCGGCGGGAGTCCGCACCCTGCCCGGCCCGATCGCGGTGACCGGGGTCCGCTCGTGCACCCGTACGCCGTGTTGCCGGACCACCCGGACCAGGCCTCGGGCCAGCTTGGCCGGGTGGATCGCGGCGCAGTGCGGGGTGAAGGTGCCGCCGAGCACGCCCTCGGCGTTGCAGCGGCGGGCGGCCTCGGTCGGTCCGAGCAGGGCGAGGTGGGATTCGTCGAAGCCGTATTCACGGGCCTCGTCGACCTCGGCGCGGGCCCGGGAGAGTTGGGCCGGGCTCCGGGCCAGGGTGACGGTGCCGCCCCGGTGCCAGTCACAGTCGATGCCCTCGGCGGCGGTCACCCGGCCGACCTCGTCGACGGTCGTCTGCATCGCCCGCTGCATGGCGATCGCCGCGTCCCGCCCGTGCCGGCGGGCGAGTTTGGGCATGGTGGTGGCGAACAGCGCCGAGCACCAGCCGCCGTTTCGCCCCGAGGCGCCGTAGCCGGCAATCTCCTTTTCCAGTACGGCGATCCGCAGCGACGGGTCCGCAACCGCGAGGTAGTACGCCGTCCAGAGCCCGGTGTAACCGGCACCGACGATGGCGACGTCGACGTCCCGGTCACCGGGCAGCGGATCCCGCGGCGCCAGCCCATCGTCTACTGTGGACATCCAGTAGGAGATGTCCCGGTAGCTCACACCAACCGCCACGCCTCGGTCAGCACGCTGCGCAGGATCTGCTCGATCTCGTCGAACTGGCGCTGGTCGGCGATGAGCGGTGGGGCGAGCTGCACCACCGGGTCGCCCCGGTCGTCGGCCCGGCAGTAGAGCCCGGCCTCGAACAGCGCGGTGGACAGGAATCCGCGCAGCAGCCGCTCGGATTCCGCCTCGTCGAACGTCTCCCGGGTCGCCTTGTCCTTGACCAGCTCGATGCCGTAGAAGTAGCCGTCGCCCCGGATGTCGCCGACGATCGGCAGATCGTGCAGCCGTTCCAGAGTGGACCGGAAAGCGTTTTCGTTGGCCCGTACGTGGCCGATCAGGTCCTCGCGGGCGAACACGTCGAGGTTGGCCAGTGCGACGGCGCAGGAGACCGGGTGCCCGCCGAAAGTGATGCCGTGGGCGAACATCTCGGTGTTGGCGAGGAACGGTTCGATCAGCCGGTCACTGGCGATCATCGCGCCGAGCGGGGCGTAGCCGGAGGTGATGCCCTTCGCGGTGGTGATGATGTCGGGCTGGTAGCCGTACCGCTGGGCGCCGAAGTACTCACCCAACCGGCCCCAGGAGCAGATCACCTCGTCGGAGACGAGCAGTACGTCGTACTGGTCGCAGATCTCACGTACCCGGTCGAAGTAACCCGGCGGCGGCGGGAAGCAGCCGCCGGAGTTCTGCACCGGCTCCAGGAACACCGCGGCCACGGTGTCCGGCCCCTCCCGTTCGATCGCCCGGCCGATCTCGTCAGCGGCCCACCGCCCGAACGCCTCCGGGTCGTCGCCATGCTCCGGCGCCCGGTAGAAGTTCGTGTTCGGCACCTTGATCGCACCCGGCACCAGCGGCTCGAAGTCGGTCTTGATGCCCGGCAGCCCGGTGATCGACAGTGCACCCATCGAGGTCCCGTGGTACGCGATGTACCGGCTGATCACCTTGTACTTGGTCGGCTTGCCGGTGCGCTTGAAGTACGCCCGCGCCAGCTTCCACGCCGACTCCACCGCCTCGGAGCCGCCGGTGGTGAAGAAGACCCGGTTCAGGTCGCCCGGGGTGAGCGAGGCGATCCGCTCGGCCAATTCGATCGCGGTCGGATGCGCATAGGACCAGAGCGGGAAGTACGCCAGCTCGGCGGCCTGCTTGGCAGCCGCCTCGGCTAGCTCGGCACGCCCGTGCCCGGCGTTGACCACGAAGAGCCCGGCCAACCCGTCGAGGTAGCGGCGCCCCTGGCTGTCCCAGACGTATGCACCCTCGCCCCGGACGATCGTCGGCACCTCCGCGTCGCGGTAGCCGGACATCCGGGTGAAGTGCATCCAGAGGTGGTCGGTGGCGTTGGCCATGGCTGCCTGCCCCTGTTCCGTGATCGGGCCGGATCCCGGCCGCTGTGACCACGGTTATCGCACAGGCTGCCGCCGTGACGCAAGGGTTAACGCCACTCATTCGCGCTCATGGCGACGGTTTCTGCTGGCCGTGCTGCTGTCTGCAACGAAATCCGTAGGTGGTGTTGGAGGGGGTGGGTGTCGCCGTCGGAAGGAGGTCCTTGGGGACATCTTGAGGGTCTTTCCGGGACCGTTCGGGGATCCTTGCCTGATCCGAGCTGATCCCTGAATGCCCCGCTCCTGCCCCAAAAAAGATCGATGGTCGGCGTGTCGTTCGTCCGCTGCTCGTGCCGGGCCTGCTCCAGACCGAGGCGCGCGATGCTCGACGTGGGACGGGTGCTGCCGCCGGAGACGGTGGAGCAGATCGTGGCGAGCCGACTCAAACGGCAGTGGATACTTTCGCGCGACCAGCCCCCGCAGTTCCACGTCGTAGTTGACGAGGTGGTGCTCCGGCGGCTGCTCGGCAACCGGGACCTGATGCGCGAGCAGCTCGAACACCTCGCGAAAATGGCCGAGTTGCCGTGTGTGCAGCTCCGCGTCATCCCCAGCGACACACCATGGCACACCGGCCTGGCCGGTTCGTTCGTCCTCGCCCAGCTCAGGGACGGCAAGGAGCTGGCCTACCTGGACAACCAGCTCCGCGGTCAGATCGAGAAGGAGGCGGCGGACATTGTCATGCACAAAAAGCGCTGGGACAACCTGACTGGCGAAGCGCTGTCCCGTCGGCAGACGATCGAGCTGATCAGGGATATGGCGCAGACATGGACATCACCGCACTGGCCCCTTCTTCTCACCGCACGCCCAACGAAGTTGACCATGAAGTTGGCGACGGGAAATCGGCCCCATCCTGTCGCTAACTTCATGATCAACGGGGTGAACGGGTTAGGCGGTGCCCCAGGAGTAGGTTTGTTTGCGGAGTTTTAGGTAGACGAAGGCTTCTGTGGAGACGACGCCGGGAACGGCGCGTAGGCGTTGCAGGATCTCCAGCAGGTGGTCGTCGTTTCGGCAGACTACCTCGGTGAGCAGGTCGAACGAGCCGGCGGTGATGACGACGTAGTCGACCTCGTCGAGTTCGGCCAGGCGGTCCGCCACCTGTTCCAGGTCGCCGTCGGTCTTCAGGCCGATCATCGCCTGGCGGGGGAAGCCGAGCTGGAGCGGGTCCGTCACCGCGACGATCTGCATCACCCCGGCGTCGAGCAGCCGCTGCACCCGCTGGCGTACCGCTGCCTCGGAGAGGCCGACCGCGCGACCGATGGTCGCGTACGCCCTGCGCCCGTCCTCCTGCAACTGCTCGATGATCTGTTTCGCGACATCGTCGAGCAGCGCGTGGTTCGCGCCCTCGCGTACGGTGACTCGTCGTGCGCGGCGATCTTCGGCGGGCCCGTTGGCCATCTTTCCCCCAGTCGCTGACCAGGCATTGAATGCCTGTTGTGTTACCACGGTGAGTCTGGCGCATTTCGTTGCGAACAGCTACTTCCGCGACGGAATCCCTTGTAACAAGCGGTGCTGCATGCCAGGATCGTCGTCACATTGAATCAGTCGCGATGACATCCGGCCGGCGGGCGCCACCCCCCATGTTCCGCACCGCTGGCTCGACCCCTAGGAGCCGTCATATGCGTAACCGTTTCCGCCCCCCGCCGCCCGGCGTCTCCGGCCCGAGCCTGCTGCCCGGTGTCTCCCGTCGGACCCTGCTGCACGGTGCCGCCGGTTCGGCGGCGCTGCTCGCCGCCGGTGGGGCGCTCAGCGCCTGCGGCACCAAGGGTGCGCAGCAGACCGAGGCCGGCTGTGTCAGCGAGGACCTCTCCGGCAGCGAGAAGACCCTCGCCTTCTCCAACTGGCCGCAGTATCTCGACGTCGACGAGGCCGACGAGTCGAAGCGGCCCACCCTCGACGCCTTCCAGACCACGTCCGGCATAAAGGTTACGTACACCGAGGACATCAACGACAACAACGAATTTTTCGGCAAGGTGCAGAACCAGCTTGCCGCCTGTCAGTCGACCGGGCGCGACATCATCGTGCTCACCGACTGGATGGCCGCCCGGCTGATCCGGCTCGGCTGGGTGCAGAAGCTCGACAAGGCGAAACTTCCCAACGTCGAGAAGAACCTACTCAAGTCCCTGCGCGGACGCTCCTTCGACCCGAACAGCGAGTACGCCCTGCCGTGGCAGTCCGGCCTGTCCGGGCTCGCCTTCAACGGCAGTGTCACCAAGGAGATCCGTACGGTCGACGAACTGCTCACCCGCCCCGACCTCAAGGGCAAGGTGACCGCGTTGAGCGAGATGCGCGACACCATGGGTCTGCTGTTGCAGTCCAACGGGCACGACCCGGCGAAGTTCACCGACGCCCAGTTCGACGACGCGCTGGCGAAGTTGCAGAAGGCCGTGGACAGCGGCCAGATCCGCCGGTTCACCGGCAACGACTACGCGCCCGACCTCGCCAAGGGCGACGTGGCGGCGTGCATCGGCTGGTCCGGTGACGTGATCCAGCTTTCCGCCGAGAACGAGAAGATCCAGTTCGTGGCGCCGGACTCCGGGGTGATGCTCTTCTCGGACAACATGGAGGTGCCGAACAAGGCGACGCACAAGGGCAACGCCGAGGCACTCATCGACTACTACTACGACCCGGCCGTGGCCGCCCAGGTCGCCGCGTACGTCAACTACATCTGCCCGGTCGAGGGTGCCCAGGCGGAGATGGAGAAGATCGACCCGGAGTTGGCCGCCAACCCGCTGATCTTCCCGGATGCCGCGCTGCTGGCCAAGGCGAAGGTGTTCATGGCCCTGACCGAGGCACAGGAACGCGCGTACGAGGGCAAGTTCCAGCAGGTCATCGGTGCGTAGCCGGCGATGACCAAAGAAACCAAAGAGCAGGTTGCGGGCGACCTGCGGCTGGCCAACGTGACCAAGCGGTACGGCATCTTCACCGCGGTCGACGACCTCAGCCTGACCGTCCCGCAGGGGTCGTTCTTCGCCCTGCTCGGCGCCTCCGGCTGCGGCAAGACCACCACCCTGCGCATGGTCGCCGGGCTGACCGAACCGACCAGCGGGCAGGTGCTCCTCGGCGAGCAGGACATCAGCCGGCTGCGGCCGTACAGGCGGCCGGTGAACACGGTTTTCCAGAGCTACGCGCTCTTCCCGCACCTGGACATCTTCGAGAACGTCGCCTTCGGGCTGCGCCGCCGCAAGGTCCGCGAGGTGACCGAACAGGTGCACCGGATGCTGGCGCTGGTGCAGCTCGACGGTTACGCCAAGCGTCACCCAGCGCAGCTCTCCGGCGGCCAGCAGCAGCGGGTCGCGCTGGCCCGGGCGCTGATCAACCGGCCGCAGGTGCTGCTGCTCGACGAACCGCTCGGCGCCCTGGACCTCAAGCTGCGCCGGCAGATGCAACTCGAACTCAAACGGATCCAGACCGAGGTCGGCATCACCTTCGTACACGTCACGCACGACCAGGAGGAGGCCATGACGATGGCCGACACGGTCGCGGTGATGAACGCCGGGAAGATCGAACAGCTCGGCGCCCCGGCCGACCTCTACGAGTTCCCGGCGACCGCGTTCGTCGCCAACTTCCTCGGCCAGTCCAACCTGCTGGCCGGCGAGGCCGCCGGGCGCGCCGGGGACGAGGTTCCGGTCGAGGCGTACGGCTCGCGTTTCTCGGTGCCCGCCGCCCGGTCCCGGGTCGACCAGGGACCGGTCTACCTCGGCGTACGCCCGGAGAAGCTGCACCTGGTCGGTGCGGAGGATCCGGTCCCCGCCGGACACCAGCAGATCAGCGGCGTGGTCAGCGACGCCGCGTACCTCGGGGTGAGCACCCAGTACCAGGTCCGGACCGGGTGGGGCACCGAACTGTCGGTCTTCGTGGCGAACAGCGGCGCCACCAGCGTGCTGCCGGTCGGCTCGGACGTGGTGGCGCACTGGCGCGGTGAACACGCCTTCGTGCTGCCCCGGGAACCCGGCGCCGCCGACCAGACCGCACCGATTCTCGACACGCCCGTCGAGCTTCCGTCATGAGCAGGAAGGCGCTGCCGTACCTGCTGCTGTTGCCGGGCGGGCTCTGGCTGCTGCTCTTCTTCGTCGTACCCCTGGTGCAACTCGCCGCCGCGAGCCTGTACGACCCGGCCGGCTCGCTCGCCACCGGGTACGCGATGACCTGGGCGTTCGGCAACTACGGTGACGTGCTGGCCGCCTACTGGCCGCAGTTCGGCCGCTCGTTCCTGTACGCCGGCATCGCCACCGTGCTCGCGATCGCACTCGGCTACCCGCTGGCGTACGCGATCGCGCAGCGCGCCGGGCGGTGGCGCAACCTGCTGCTGGTCTGCGTCATCGCCCCGATGTTCACCAGTTTCCTGGTCCGCACCCTGGCCTGGAAGACCATCCTGTCCGACAACGGTGCGCTGGTGGGCGTGCTGCGCGACCTGCACCTGCTCGGCGCCGACGGTCGGCTGCTCGCGACCCCGTTCGCGGTGGTGCTCGGGCTGACGTACAACTTCCTGCCGTTCCTGGTGCTGCCGCTCTACGCCAGCCTGGAACGGCTCGACGGCCGGCTGCTGGAAGCGGCGAAGGACCTCTACGCAGGTCCCGTACGCACCTTCCGTACGGTCGTGCTGCCGCTGTCGCTGCCCGGACTGGTCGCCGGCACCCTGCTCTTCTTCATCCCGGCCAGCGGCGACTACATCAACGCCGAACTGCTCGGTACGCCGAACGAGTACATGATCGGCAACGTGATCGACTCCGCGTTCCTGGTCCGGCTCGACTACCCCCAGGGCGCGGCGCTCTCCTTCCTGCTGATGGCGGCGATCCTGGCCATCGTCTTCGTCTACCTGCGCCGCTCCGGCACCGAGGAGGTGATCTGACATGGGTCATCGAATTGGGCGCTGGGTCGCGGACCACTGGGTGATGGTGGTCGCGCTGGTCGTACTCGGTTACCTGTTCCTGCCGATCGCGGTCGTCGGCGCACTGTCGTTCAACCGCCCGTCGAGCCGGGTGTCGTACGACTTCAACGAGTTCACCCTGGACAACTGGGCCAACCCGTGCGGCCCGGCCGAACTGTGCTCGGCGGTCGCCCGCAGCGCCCAGATCGGCTTCCTCGCCACCGTCGTCGCCACCGTGCTCGGCACACTGATGGCGTTCGCCCTGGTCCGGCACCGGTTCCGCGGCCGGGGCTTGGTCAACCTGCTGGTCTTCCTGCCGATGGCCAGTCCCGAACTGGTGATGGGTACCTCGCTGCTGGCCCTGTTCGTCGCCGGTGGGGTGCCGCTCGGCTTCTGGACCGTACTGATCGCGCACGTCATGTTCTGCGTCTCGTTCGTGGTCGTCACGGTCAAGGCCCGGCTCGCCGGCATGGACAGCCGGCTGGAAGAGGCGGCGATGGACCTCTACGCCAACGAGTGGCAGACGTTCCGCCGGATCACCCTGCCGCTGGTGCTGCCCGGCATCGTCGCCGCCGCCCTGCTGGCGTTCTCGCTCTCGTTCGACGACTTCATCATCACGAACTTCAACTCCGGCACCACCGTCACCTTCCCCATGTACGTCTGGGGAGCCGCCCAGCGTGGTATCCCGCCGCAGGTCAACGTGATCGGCACGGCGATGTTCGCGATCGCCGTGCTGCTGGTGCTCGGTGGCTCGGTCGGGCGGCGACTACGGGTACGGCGCTGACCATCCGTACCCGGAAAGGGTTTTTCATGCGCATCCTCCTCCTTGGCGCCGGCGGGGTCGGCTCCGCCGCTGCCGCGATAGCCGACCGCCGCGACTTCTTCGACCTCTGCGTGGTCGCCGACTACGACCCGGCCCGAGCCGAACGAGCCGTCGCCGGGCGGCCCCGGTTCGTCGCCGCTACCGTCGACGCCTCCTCGGCCGACGCGGTCGCCGCGCTCTGCCGCGAACACGGGATCACGCACGTGCTCAACGCCGTCGACCCGCGCTTCGTCATGCCGATCTTCGAAGGCGCGCTCGCGGCCGGCGCGGACTACCTCGACATGGCGATGTCGCTGTCCACCCCGCACCCCGACAATCCCTACCAGCGGTGCGGGGTGAAGCTCGGGGACGACCAGTTCGCGATGGCGGAGAAATGGTCCGAGGCGGGCCGGTTGGCGCTGCTCGGCATCGGCGTCGAACCGGGCCTGTCCGACATCTTCGCCCGCTACGCCGCCGACGAACTCTTCTCTGACATCGACGAGATCGGCGTACGCGACGGCGCGAACCTGACCGTCGACGGTTACGACTTCGCCCCGTCGTTCTCCATCTGGACCACCATCGAGGAGTGCCTCAACCCGCCGGTGATCTGGGAGGCCGACCGGGGCTGGTACACCACCGAACCGTTCGCCGAACCGGAGGTGTTCGACTTCCCCGAGGGCATCGGCCCGGTCGAGTGTGTGCACGTGGAGCACGAGGAGGTGCTGCTCATCCCGCGCTGGGTGCCGGCCCGCAAGGTCACCTTCAAGTACGGGCTCGGCGCCGAGTTCATCGACGTGCTGCGTACGCTGCACAAACTCGGCCTCGACTCGACCCGCCCGGTCCGGGTCGGTGGTGTCTCCGTCTCTCCCCGGGACGTGGTGGCCGCCTGCCTGCCCGACCCGGCGAGCCTCGGTGACCGGATGCGCGGCAAGACCTGCGCCGGCACCTGGGTCACCGGCACCGGGAAGGACGGCAAACCCCGCCGCAGCTACCTCTACCACGTGGTCGACAACGAATGGTCGATGGCAGAGTACGGCCATCAGGCCGTCGTCTGGCAGACCGCGATCAACCCGGTGATCGCCCTCGAACTGCTCGCCAGCGGGGTGTGGGGCGGTGTCGGCGTACTCGGCCCGGAGGCCCTGCCGCCGAAGCCATTCCTGGACCTGCTCACCACGTACGACTCCCCATGGGGCATCAAAGACCGCTAACCCCGTCCCCCCCCGTCCCTCGGCGTCCCTCCCGTCCTCCCCGCGTCCCGCGTCCCGCCTTCCTCGGCGATCTTGCAGTTGTGGTGGCTGACAAAGGCCCCGAATCCGGCATCGTGGGCGCCACAACTGCAAGATCGCGGGGGCGGGGGCTGGGGGTGTAGCAGGTGGGTGGTTGATCAGGGGGTTTTCCACAGGTGGGGTGGTTGTCCACAGGGGAGTGGGTGGGGGTGGTTGGGGCGGGGGCGGGTGGTCAGTGTTGCGTGGGTGGAGATCGAGGGGACGTTTCGCTATCCGGAGTTGCGTACGGCTGGCATGTCACGGGCGGCGGTCCGTCATCGGGTCGCGCGAGGTGATCTGCGACGGGTGACCCGGGGTATCTACGTCCCGAACCCGAGCCGGCTGGACCTGTTGCGGGCGACGTTCCGGCGGCTTCCGGCCGGGGCGGTGCTCGGCTACCAGTCGGCTGCCGCGTTACACGGATTCGGGACATCGGCTCCGGAGATGATCCACGTGATACTGCCAGCGGGTGTAGCGATGCCCAGGATTCGGGGCGTTGTCGCGCACGAGGCGGTGCTGCCGGTGATCGGCCCGGTTGAACTGGCCGGCGTGCCCTGCGTACCGGCTGCCCGATGTGCGATCGACCTGGCGCGGCAGTTGCGCCGGATGGATGCCCTGCCGCTGCTCGATGCCGTACTCCGGTCCGGCGCCTGCGGTACCGACGATTTGTGGGCGGAGGTCGGTCGGCATGCCGGACTGCGAGGTGTTTGTCAGGTGCGGAACCTGGTGCCGATCGCCGACCCTCGTGCCGAATGCAGGCAGGAAAGCCAACTGCGCCTGGTGCTGATCGACGCGGGCCTGCCGGTGCCGGAGCCGCAGATCTGGGCGTGCGACCGGTACGGCTCGCGGGTCTACCGGCTCGACCTGGGCTACCGGGAGCGTCGGATTGGCTTGGAGTACGACGGTGCATCCCACCTCGACCCCGAGCGGCTCCGTTACGACCGCGCCCGGATGAACTGGCTCGCCGCCAACGGTTGGAAAATGCGCTACTTCACCGCCCGCGACCTCTACAGCCGCCCCGCCCACATAGCCGCCACAGTCCGCGCCACCCTCCTCCCCTAACCGCCCCGGCCCCGGCCCCGGCCCCGGCCCCGGCCCCGGCCCCGGCCCCGGCCCCGGCCCCGGCCCCGGCCCCGGCCCCGGCCCCGGCCCCGGCCCCGGCCCGCCGATCTTGCAGTTATGGCGTCTGATCTATCCCCTTTGCGGCTTATATCTACGACCACAACTGCAAGATCGACGCGGGGAAGGAGCGGGGGTGACGCGGGGGTGACGCGGGGAGGGCGGGGGTGGGAGGGGGTGGGAGGGGCGGGGTGGGTGTTAGGCGGTGGGGGTGAAGGCGGTTTCGAGGAGGGTTAGGGCGCGGGTGAGGGTGGGGGTGTCGATGACGAGTGGGGGGAGGAAACGCAGGACGTTGCCGTGGGTGCCGCAGGTGAGGGTGAGTAGGCCCAGGCGGTGGCAGGCGGCTGAGATGGCCGCGGTGGTGGCGGGGTCGGGGGTGAGGGTGCCGGGCAGGACCAGTTCCACGGCGAGCATGGCGCCTCGGCCGCGTACCTCGGCGATCCTGGGGTCCCGGGCGGCCAGGGCGTGCAGGCGGGGGAGCATGGTGGACTCGATGTGCCGGGCGGCGGTGGGGAGGTCCAGTTCGTGCATGGTCTCGATGGCGGCCAGTGCGGCGGCGCAGGCGATCGGGTTGCCGCCGTAGGTGCCGCCGAGGCCGCCGACGTGTACGGCATCCATCAGCTCCGCGCGGCCGGTGACGGCGGCGAGCGGCAGGCCGCCCGCGATCCCCTTCGCGAGGGTGATCAGGTCCGGTTCGACCTGTTCGTGGTCGAGGGCGAACCAGTCGCCGGTACGGCAGAAGCCGGTCTGGATCTCGTCGGCGACGAAGACCACCCCGGCCGCTGTCGCCCACTCCCGCAACGCGGGCAGGAAACCCGGAGCCGGTACGACAAAACCGCCCTCGCCCTGGATCGGCTCGATCAGTAGCGCGGCGACGTTCTCCGCACCGACCTGCTTCTCGATCAGCTCGATGGCGTTCGCCGCCGCTGCCGGGCCGGTCAAGCCGCCGTCGCGCAGCGGGTACGACATCGGCACCCGGTAGATCTCCCCGGCGAACGGGCCGAAGCGGTGCTTGTACGGCATGTTCTTCGCGGTCAACGCCATCGTCAGGTTGGTCCGCCCGTGGTACGCGTGGTCGAAGACCACCACGGCTGGGCGGCCGGTCGCGTGGCGGGCGATCTTGACGGCGTTCTCGACTGCCTCGGCACCGGAGTTGAACAGTGCCGAACGCTTCTCGTACGTGCCGGGGGTGAGGGTGTTGAGCTGTTCGCAGACGGCCACGTACGACTCGTACGGTGCAACCATGAAGCAGGTGTGGGTGAAGCGTTCCGCCTGCTCCCGGATGGCGGCGACGACTCGTGGGGCGGAGTTGCCGACGTTGGTGACCGCGATGCCGGCGGCGAAGTCGATCCACTCCCGGCCGTCGACGTCGACGATGGTGCCGCCGCTGGCGTGGTCCACGTAGGACGGGATGACGCTGCCGACGCCACGGGCGACCGCGCCGGACCGCCGCTTGTGCAGGTCCTCGGAACTGGCCGGCGACGCGGGCCGGGCTGCGCTGGTCATCGGCTCAGCTCTCGATGTTGTGCATGACGTGCTTGATCCGGGTGTAGTCCTCCAGACCGTAGATGGAGAGGTCCTTGCCGTGGCCGGAGTGCTTGAACCCGCCGTGCGGCATCTCGGAGACGAACGGGATGTGCGTGTTCACCCAGACACAGCCGAAGTCGAGCCGGCGGGTCATCCGCATCGCCCGACCGTGGTCCTTCGTCCAGACCGAGGCGGAAAGGCCGTACTCGACGCCGTTGGCCCAGCGGACCGCCTCGTCCTCGTCGGTGAAGCGTTGCACGGTGATGACCGGCCCGAACACCTCGTCCTGGATGATCTCGTCGTCCTGCCGGACGCCGGAGACCACGGTGGGGGCGTAGAAGTAGCCGCGCTCGCCGACCCGGTTGCCGCCGGAGCGCAGCTCCGCGTGGTCGGGCAGGCGGTCGACGAACCCGGTCACCCTGGCTAGCTGGTTGGCGTTGTTGAGTGGGCCGTAGAGCACGTCCGGGTCGTCCGGTGCCCCGGTACGGGTGTTGCGCGCCTGCTCGGTCAGGGCGGCCACGAAATCCTCGTACACGCCGGGGCCGGCGAGGACGCGGGTCGCCGCGGTGCAGTCCTGGCCGGCGTTGAAGTAGCCGCCGACCGCGATCGCCTCGGCCGCCGCCGCGATGTCGGCGTCGTCGAAGACCACCACCGGGGCCTTGCCACCCAACTCCAGGTGGGTCCGCTTCAGGTCGGACGCGGCGGTGGCCGCCACCTCGATGCCGGCCCGGGTGGAGCCGGTGATCGACACCATTCTCGGGGTGGGGTGGGAGACCAGGCTGCGGCCGGTGTCCCGGTCGCCGCAGACCACGTTGAAGACCCCCGGCGGGAAGAACTCGGCGGCGATCTCGGCGAGCAGCAGGGTGGATACCGGGGTGGTGTCCGACGGTTTGAGCACCACCGTGTTGCCGGCGGCGAGCGCCGGGGCGATCTTCCAGACCGCCATCATCAGCGGATAGTTCCAGGGGGTGACCTGGGCGCAGACGCCGATCGGCTCACGTCGTACGTAGGAGGTGTGCCCGGCCATGTACTCCCCGGCGGAACGTCCCTCCAGCATCCTGGCCGCCCCGGCGAAGAACCGGAACTCGTCCACCGACGGCGGCAACTCCTCGTCGGCGGTGAGCTGGCGCGGCTTGCCGGTGTTGCGTACCTCGGCGTCGACCAACTCGGCCGCCCGCGACTCCACCGCGTCGGCCAGCTTCAACAGGGCCCGCTGCCGCTCGGCGGGGGTGACGTCCCGCCAGCTCTCGAAGGCGGTCGCGGCCGCGGTCATCGCCGCGTCGACGTCGGCCGCGCCGGAGACCGGCGACTGGGCGAACACCTCACCGGTGCATGGGTCGATCAGGTCGACGCTGTGGCCGTCGATCGTCTCGACGTACTCGCCGTTGACGAAGTTGCGCAGTGCTTGCTTGTCGCTCATGTCGGGTCTCCCGGGGGTGGCCTGCGCGCTGTCGTGGAGGAGCCGGTGTCGCGGAGGTAATCGCAACCTGTCTGCCATCCTGGCTACTGAATTCGCGGCAGACAAGGGCTTGAGCGACTGTTTTAGTGCAAGCGTGTGGTCGTTTACGCTGCAGTGCATGAAGGCAACCCCGTTCTACGTCGCCGGTACGCAGGCCAGTGGCGACGACGTCGTGCTCGTCTCGCACCCGTACGACGGGCGGGAGGTCGGCCGTACCAGTCATGCCACCGCGGACCAGGTCGAGCGGGCGGTGGCCGCCGCCCACGACGTCGCCGCGACGGCGGCGGCGCTGCCGGCGCACGTCCGGGCCGCCGCGCTGGACCACGTCTCCCGGCGCCTCGCCGAGCGGGCCGAGGAGTTCGCCCGGCTGATCACCGCCGAGAGCGGCAAGCCGGTGAAGTGGGCCAGGATCGAGGTGACCCGGGCGGTATCCACCTTCCGCTGGGCCGCCGAGGAGGCCCGGCGGTTCTCCGGCGAACTGCAACGGCTGGACACCGACCCGGCCGCGACCGGGCGGATCGCCCTGGTACGCCGGGTGCCGCGCGGCCCCGTCCTGGGCATCACGCCGTTCAACTTCCCGCTGAACCTGGTCGCGCACAAGGTCGCCCCGGCGCTCGCCGTCGGTGCACCGATCGTGGTGAAGCCGGCACCGGCGACCCCGCTGACCGCCCTGCTGCTCGGTGAGCTGCTGGCCGAGGTGACCGAGCCGCGCGGCGGGCTGCCGGCGGGCCTGTTCTCGGTGCTGCCGCTGCCCAACGACCGGGCCGCCGAGCTGACCGGCGACCCGCGGCTGCCGGTGGTGTCGTTCACCGGCTCGGGTCCGGTCGGCGCCGCGATCCGGCGGGCCGTACCGGACAAGCACGTCACGCTGGAGTTGGGCGGGAACGGCGCCGCGGTGATCTGCGGTGACTGGGCCAGCGACACCGACCTCGACTGGGCGGCGCAGCGGATCGCCACCTTCGCCAACTACCAGGCCGGGCAGAGCTGCATCGCGGTGCAGCGGGTGTTCGTGCACGAGCGGCTCTACGACGGTTTCCTGTCCCGGCTGGTCGGCGCGGTGAAGGCGCTGCGGGTCGGTGACCCGTCCGACGATGCCACCGACGTGGGACCACTGATCAGCGAGACAGCCGCGGTGCGGGTCGAGGGTTGGGTCGAGGAGGCGCTGGCCGCCGGAGGCGCCGCGGTGCTCGGCGGCCCGCGTACGGGCAGCTCGTACCCACCCACCGTGCTGACCGGGGTGCCGGGTGCGGCCAAGGTGTGGACCGAGGAGGTGTTCGGGCCGGTCCTGGTGGTCGCCCCGGTCGCCGACGACCAGGCCGCCTTCGCCGCGGTCAACGATTCGGCGTACGGGCTTCAGGCGGGGGTCTTCACGCACAGTCTCCAGACCGCGTTCACCGCGCACCGTACGCTCCAGGTCGGCGGGGTGATCGTCGGTGACGTGCCGTCGTACCGCGCCGACCAGATGCCGTACGGCGGGGTGAAGGGCAGCGGTGTCGGGCGCGAGGGCGTACGCAGCGCGATGGACGACTACACCGAACCCCGCGTCATGGTGCTCACCGGCATCGACCTGTAGGCGGTGGGGACGGGTTCACCAGGTGCCGTCGTCGTGGAGTCGGGCGGGCGCACGGCCGAGCAGCAGGGTGGTCAGGGCGGTGTCGATGTCGGCGCCGAGGAACCACTCGCCGGCCTCGTCGAGGGCGAAGATCCGACCCAGCTCGTCGACGGCGAGGATGCTGTCACCTCCCTCGGTGCCGATTGGGAAGAGTCGTACGCCGATCACCGTGCCGAGGCCGGCCAGGCTGTCCGCGCTGTGCGCGACACCGGGCGGGTTGATTTCGAAACGCCGGATCCACACCTGCTCGCCGGGCCCACGCCGCCCGCAGACCAGTCCGGGAAACGCGGTCAGGGTACGTTCGGCGGCCTCGAAACCCTGGTGCCGGTGGTGCCTGCCGGGCACCCCGCACACCTTCGTGATCGCCTCACCGGCCAGGAGCCTGTCCCCGAAGCCCGGCCGCCAGCCCCCCTCGACCAGTGCGTACGCGACCTCGGCCGGGAACCGGTCCGGATCGGGAACCGGCTGCGGTGCGGGTCGCCACTCCTCGGCGAAGGCAAGATGGGCCCAGGGCAGCAGTCCGAAGTGGACCAGTGCGCACACGCACGAGTCGCAGGGGCGTTCGGCGGCACCGTCGGCCGGGTCGCCCGGCTCCCGGACCCGGAACACCTCCAGTTGGGCGCTGCCGAACAGTTCCCGCGCCGACTCCTGGGTCAGCTCGGGCTGCCCGAGGGTGGCGAGCCTGCGGTCGTACTCGTGCAGCACGTCCGAGACGACCACGAGTTCGGCGTGCCGTTCGGCGCCGCGTACGAGATGGCCTGTCGGCAGGCGGTCGAGATAGCCTCGGACCAGCCGGTGATGCTGTAACCGCAGGTCACCCTTTGCCGAGTGACCGACGTGCAGGTCGTGTTGGACGGTCAGGTGGGCGGTGGCGCCGGGCGTCGGCAGCCGCCGGGTGGACCGGCTCAACTCCACCGCCGGGTCCACCGTCCGGGTCAGCCGGCTGCGCCCCAACCGGTCGGTGCGGTACATGTCGCACACGACCTCGGGCGGCAGACTCGGCCAGCTCGACACCTCACCGGTTTCCCGGTCGATGATCGTGGTCGTACGGGTTCCGGATGCGGTGGACGGTTCGTCGGACGGATCGACCAGGATCACCCAGCCGACGTCGAACTCGTCCAGCATCGGGGTGCAGGGATGGCCGAGCCGCAGTGCCTCCCGTTGCGCCCAGCGTTGGGCGATTCCTTCGGCTTCCTGGCGGCTGATCATGTGCAAGTCTCCCCGTTCCTGCTCAGCCGGACATCGTCCGCGAAGTTACCGGACCACGGGGTTTCGCGTCAGCCCGTACGGCTCGCGATACCGACAGTAAGTGCCTGGCCGTCCACAGTGGGCGATCGTGCCAGTCAGCCGAGGCGCTACGCTCCGTCGCCGATCAGCTCGTACACCAGAGCCTCGTCGCGGCGGACCCGGACCAGGTCCTCCTGGAACTTCTCGTCCAGCCGGGTGAGGACGTCGTAGGTGGCAACGGCCTCCGTGACGAGCCTGCGGGCTTCCGCGCCGAAAGCAGCCGCCTGCGTTGCCTTCTGCGGCTTCCCGGGGCGTCGGAACACGACGACGAGCATGGCGAGGTTCGTCGCCAGCCGGCACTTGACATCGGCCGTCATCCCGCTCAGTTTGAGCAGGTCGAGGCGGCGGTGTGGAGTACCGTCGGCCGCGATGTACCGCGGCGAACTGGTCAGGCTGTCCAGATGTGCTCCGAGCAGCGTTATCGGAGCCATCTCGCCGCCGGTGAGCTCCAGGTAACTGTCGAGAGAGTCACGCGCCGCGCTGGCGGCGTCGGCCGGGCGACCACTACGCGTGAGCACACCGGCAAGGTTGTACAGCTTGCCGGCGAGTTGAGCGAGGTGCTCGTCGTTGTCCGGCTCTTCGGCCCGGAGTTGGCGGATGATGTCGATCGACTTCCGGTTCCGGTCCAGAGCCTCCTCCAGACGCCCTGCCCGCGACAGGAGCATTGCTTCTTCGGCGTACCGGTTCGAGGTGTCCTGCAGTTGCTGCAACCGTCGCTCGCGGCGGGCAGCGGAACTCGACGGCCACATGTCCGACCTCGCTCCCGTTGAGGACCCGGTGTCGGTATATTCCCTGATCGGTCCTGGTGTTGGCCACCCACGGGAATCGCTCGTCACCGGTGCGGGAGGCGTGGATTTCGTCGTCGTACGGATGGATGTTGGTGACCCGACGCAGGGTCGATCGTTGTGGGTGTTATGCCGGGTCTGGAGCAGTCGTGCGTTGAGTGCTGTCCTGATCGGCCCACCCACCCCCTGACGAGTCACGCACGGCAGGCTTCGTGAGTACGTCCTCCGCGCGGGGCCGGCTCGGGGACCACACGAGTACGCCCCGGGTCACCGTCCTGGAACTCCTCTTCGACGTGGTGTTCGTGTTCGCCCTGACCCGGGTCGCCCAACGGGTGACCGACGATCTCACCATCGCCCGTCGCATGCTGTTCTCCGAAGCCGGCCAGACCCTGTTGCTGCTGCTCGCGCTCTGGATGGTCTGGTACCTCAACGCCTGGATGACCAGCAGGTTCGACCCGCAACGGGCCGACATCCAGCTTGTGGTCGTGGTGACCATGTTCGGCAGCCTGCTGATCGCGGTCTGCCTGCCCCAGGCGTTCGGCGACCGCGGCCTGATCTTCGCCTGCGCGTACGTCACTATCCAGGTCGGTCGGCCGCTGTACCTGGTCTGGGCGCTGCGCGGGCATGACCGGCAGGCGACCTCGATCCGGGTGCTGGTCTGGGCACTGGCCGCGGGTGTGCTCTGGCTCTCCGGCGGAATCAGCGGCGGCGAGGGCCGCGCGGCCTTCTGGATCGTGGCGGTGCTGCTGGAACTGGTCGGTCCGGCGCTGCGGTGGCCGACGCCGCGACTCGGCCGGGCCCGGGAACCCGAGTGGACCCTGGCCGAGGACCACCTCGCCGAACGCTACGTACAGTTCCTGCTGATCGCGCTCGGTGAATCGGTCATCGCCACCGGAATCGAAATCAGCGTACGCCCATTCGAAACCGAGCGGATGATTGTCTTCGTCGCCTCTTTCCTGACCACCGTGCTGTTCTGGAGAATCTTCTTCTACCACGCCGGACTCGCCCTCGCGCAGGCCCTGCACAGCGCACCCAGCGCGATCCGGCTCAGCCAGTCGGCAAGCTACACCCTGCTGGTCATGGTGGCCGGAATCCTCGTCGCCGGGGTGGGGTTCCGGCTGGTCATCGACGATCCCGAACCGCCGATCGATCCGGCCTGGGTGGTCGCCATCGTCGGTGGGCCGGCCCTTTTCCTGGCCGGTCGGGTCCGCTTCGAACACCAGTTGTTCGGACGGATCCCTCCGTCGATGTGGGTCGGGCTGATCGTAATGGTCGCCGCCGCGCCGGGAATGGTCTTCCTGCCGCCACTGGCCGCCCCGCTCGGTGCCACCCTCGTACTGGCCGGGCTGGTGGCGTACGAGACTCTTTCCGGGCGGCGTGAGCCCGCCTCGAACCCACCGCTGTGACCGGTTGGTCGGGACGACCGGACAGTGGCGGGGGAGCGGATGACGGGCGGGAAATGGCCGGCGACGGTTGCCGAGGCGAAAGCCGTACAGGATCGGTTGCGGCCGTTGGTCGACCTGGTCGGGCCGGGACCGACACAGCCGCGTACGGTCGCCGGCCTGGACGTCGCGTACGCCGAGGACGGTGACCGCCTCGCGGCGGCGGTGACGGTGTTGGACGCGCGGACGCTGGCCGTGGTGGAGACGGCGGTGACCGTCGGTCGGGCCGCCTTTCCGTATGTTCCCGGCCTGTTCGCGTTCCGTGAGCTGCCCGCGCTGCTGGACGCGCTCGAACGCCTCGCCACCACTCCCGACCTGCTGGTCTGCGACGGGCACGGGCTGGCCCATCCACGGCGGTTCGGGCTGGCCTGCCACCTGGGTGTGCTCACCGGGCTGCCGGCGATCGGGGTGGGCAAGACCCCGCTGCTCGGTACGTGGGACCCGCCCGCGGAACACCGGGGCGCCTGGTCGCCGCTGCGCGACGGCGGTGAGGTTGTCGGTCGGGTGCTGCGTACCCGGGCGGGGATCAAGCCGGTGTTCGTGTCGGTGGGACACCGGATGGACTTGGCGAACGCGTGCGACCGGGTGTTGGCATTGACTCCGAGTTATCGGCTGCCGGAGACCACCCGCCAGGCGGATCGGTTGTGTCGGGTGGCGTTGGGCCGATCGCGGGCGTCGGACCTGGACTGATGGCGGCCGGGGGCCGGAATCCGGTGCCGCCGCGGCCGTCGCGACGCACGGTGATGTCGATCGAGCGTCCAGGAAAGACAACGATCTGTTGCTGACAAAGCACGTGCTGTGCGGGAGACTGCCTCGGGGAATCGGACAGGGAGGCACCGAATGGTCGTCGGATCACCACCCACCGTGCGACGCCGGCAACTCGGCCGCGAATTGCGCAAACTGCGCGAGGCTGCGGGCTTCAAGGCGGAGCAGGTCGCCCTGGAGGTGCGCTGCTCACCCTCGCGGGTGAGCCGGATCGAGACGGCCCGGGTACGGATCACGCCCGGCACGGTGCACGAACTGCTCGACGTCTACCGGGTCGAGGGAGCCGAGCGGCAGCGCCTGGTCGCGCTCGCCCGCCAGGCCCAGGAGGCGGGCTGGTGGCAGGCCCACAGCGACGCCTTGACCTGGGAATACTCGACTCTCATCGCGTTGGAGCACGACGCCACCGAGCTGCGTACGTTCGAATCGTCGGTGCTGCCGGGGCTGCTCCAGACCGAGGAGTACGCCCGCACCGTGCTGCGTAAGACGTTGCTGGAGCAGGCCGACGCCGCGACCGAGGAGAAACTCGTGGTCCGGCTGGCTCGCCAGCGGATCCTCACCCGTGCCCAGGACCCGGTCCGGCTCTGGGCGATCCTGGACGAGGCGGTGCTGCGCCGGCAGGTGGGTGGACCGGACGTGATGGGGCCGCAGTTGCGTCACCTGGTGGAGATGGCCGGGCGGCCGAACGTGCAGCTCCAGGTGCTGCCGTTCGACCGGGGCGCGTACGCCTGCAACACCGGCCCGTTCCTCCTGCTCGGCTTCTCCTCGGCCGACGGCGAGGAGATCGTCGGGGAGCCGGCCGACGGCGACGTGGTCTATGTGGAGAACGAGGCGGGTGACATCTACGTGGAGAAAGAGCCCGGGGTGGCCCGTTACCGCATGGTCTTCGACAACCTCCGCGCCGACGCCCTGACCTGCGAAGAGTCGCGGGCCTGGCTGGCTCGGCTGGCCGCCGAACTGCCGTGACCCACACGCTCGGTGACGGTGTGGTGGCGTGCGCGGTCGGAGTGCGGGTGGCGGCGCACGGTAGCCTGTCGGCCGTACCCCAACCGGAACCGGCGAGGTGATCATGTTGGTACGGCGCGGAGCGGCTCGGTTCGCGACGGTCGGCGCGCTGCTGGCTGGCCTGGTGATGGTCGGCGCGGCACCGGCGTTCGCCGACGACGAGGACTCGGTCCGGCTCAGCTCGTCCAGCAGCTTCACCGCCGGTGGTTCGCCGGGTTCGATCACGGTGGCCGTCACCAAGCGGTCCAAGGGCTGCGTATCGGCCCGGACCGTGTTGCTGTTCCAGTTGCCGGGGCTGTCCGCGGGTGACGTGACCCTGCTGGTCGCCCAGAACGGCCGCTGGCAGGAGGTGCCGGTGTCCGGGGGCGGCAACGACCTGGTCCGCAGCGGCCGGGTGGCACCGGAGAAGCCCGAGTTGTGTGAGCGCAAGAGCGTCGCGGTCCGCTACCGGCTGGCCTTCGCCGCCGGTGTGCCGGCCGGTCGGTTGAACATCGTGGCCGAGGCGTACGCGGGCGGCGGTCCGCTGATCGCGCGGGCGACCGAGGCCCGGAAGGTGAACGGGGCCAAGGGCACTCCCACCCCGACCAAGCGGAGTTCGAAGTCGCCGAGCCCGAGCCCGACGCCGGAGGAGACGACACCGGCCCCGGAGGAGACCGAGGTGGCGGCGGTGGCGCCGACCGGTCAGCCGGGTCTGGGTGCCGGTGCCGGCAACAGCGGTGGTGGCGGGGTCGGCTCGATGGTGATGGTGGTCGGGGTCGGCATGGTGGCGATCGGTATCGCGCTGCTGGTGCTGCTGCTGCGCCGGGCCAAGGGCGGCCGGGACGAGCCGGGTGCCGGTGGTGCGCCGGGCGCCGGGCCGCGTCCGCCGTTCCCGCCGCCGGCCGGCGCCGGTGGCGACGCGACCGTGGTCATGCCCCGGATACGCCCCTGAGCCCGATTCCGGCCCCGCGCCCGGCGTCTGCGGCGCCAGATCCTGAGCTTCACCCCCGCGTCCGCCCACGCTGAGCCTTGCCCGCAACCGGCCTTGCACCCGGCTCGGGGCGTTGGCTCCGATACGCTCAGGCCGTTGGCGGCGCATGACTGAGGAGCGAGACCGTTGTCTGATTTGTCCCAAATCGTCAAGGCGTACGACGTCCGCGGTACCGTCCCCGAACAGTGGGACGAGCGGGTCGCCGAGGCGTTGGGCGCGGCCTTCGCACAGGTGGTGCGCGCGGACCCGGGCGACGAACCGGCCGCTGACCGCAACGCCGTCGTGATCGCCCACGACATGCGGGCCACCGGCCCTGGTCTCGCCGCCGCTTTCGCCGCCGGAGTCCGATCCGAGGGGATGTCGGTCATCGACACCGGCCTCGGCTCGACCGACCTGCTCTACTACGCCTCCGGCAGCCTCGACCTGCCCGGTGCCATGTTCACCGCCAGCCACAACCCGGCGCAGTACAACGGGATCAAGATGTGCCGGGCCGGCGCCCGGCCGATCGGCCAGGACAGCGGCCTGGCCGAGATCCGCGAGCGGGCCCAGGCGATGCTGGACAAGGGCGACGCGCACCCGGCGGGCGAGCCGCGGGAACCGGTGCAGCCGCGCGACCTGCTCCCCGAGTACGCCGCCCACCTGCGCAAACTGGTCGACCTGAGCGCCATCCGGCCGCTGCGGGTGGTGGTCGACGCCGGCAACGGCATGGGCGGTTACACCGTGCCGGTGGTGCTCGGCGACGCCGTGCTGCCGGCGCTGCCGCTGACCATCGTGCCGCTCTACTTCGAGCTGGACGGCTCCTTCCCCAACCACGACGCCAACCCGCTCGACCCGGCCAACCTGGTCGACCTGCAGGCGGCGGTCCTGGAACACGGCGCCGACCTCGGCCTCGCCTTCGACGGCGACGCGGACCGCTGCTTCGTCATCGACGAGCGCGGCGAGCCGGTCTCGCCGTCCGCGATCACCGCGCTGGTGGCCGTACGCGAGTTGGCCAAGCACCCCGGCTCCACGGTCATCCACAACCTGATCACCTCCAGCGCGGTGCCGGAGATCATCCGGGAGCACGGCGGGAAGCCGCTGTGCAGCCGGGTGGGGCACTCGTTCATCAAGGCCGACATGGCCCGTACGAATGCGGTTTTCGGCGGTGAACACTCGGCGCACTACTACTTCCGCGACTTCTGGTTCGCCGACACCGGCATGCTCGCCGCGATGCACCTGCTCGCCGCGCTCGGTGAGCAGGACCGCCCGCTGTCGGAGTTCGCCGCCGAGTACGAGCGGTACGTCTGCTCCGGCGAGATCAACTCCACGGTCGCCGACCAGGCGGCGAAGTTGGCCGAGGTCAAGCAGGTCTACCAGGGTGCCGAGACCGACGAACTGGACGGCCTGACCGTGCGCTTCCCGGACGGGGCCTGGATCAACCTGCGCCCCTCCAACACCGAACCGTTGCTGCGGCTCAACGTGGAGGGGCCGACCAAGGACCGGATGACCTCGCTCCGTGACGAGGTGCTCGACCTGGTACGCCGATAAGATCGCGTGCGCCGGCCGGGAACGCCGACCCGGCCGCCCGGATGACGTGGAAGGAGCCGCATCGTGGCCCTTGACCCGCAGTTACTCGAGATTCTCGCCTGCCCGGACACGCACCACGCCCCGCTCGCCTATGACGCGGAGGCGCAGACCCTGACCTGCACCGAATGCCAGCGGATCTTCGAGGTTCGCGACGACGTACCGGTGCTCCTGCTCGACGAGGCCCGCGGCGGTACCGCTCAGGAGGAGAAGTGATGGACGCCCACGCCGGCGTAAGCGGGCGACGGGTCCCCGACGAGGGGCTGCTCGACGACGTGGCCGCGCTGGCCGAGGCCGACCCGGGCGGCATGCTCCGGTTCACCGCCTCGGCCGGTGCCCAGGTACGCGAATCGGCGGCGCTGGCCGCCGAGGCGAACCTGGGGGTACTGGCCGACGAGGGCCGCCCGCGTGCCGTGGTGATCGCGGGCATCGGTACCGCAGGACGTACCGGTGACATCCTCGCCACGGTCGCCGGGCCGCGTTGCCCGGTGCCGGTCATCGCGCACCGCAGCGCCGGGGTGCCGGGCTGGGTGGGCGCCGCCGACGTGGTGATCGCGGTGAGCGCTTCGGGACGCAGCCCGGAGGCGCTCGGCGCGGCCGAGGCGGCGGCCCGCCGCGGGGCCAGGCTGGTTGCCGTCGGTGCCCCGGACTCGCAGCTCCAGTCGGTGGCCGAGGGGGTCCGGGCGCCGTTCATCCCGGTACCCCGGCGGGCGCCCGCGCGGGCCAGCCTCTGGGGGCTGACCGTGCCGGTGCTGCTCGCCGCCCGCGCGCTCGGGCTGGTGAAGGTCAACGAGGCTGACCTGGCCGAGACGGCCGCCCGACTCGACGCCGATGCCGACCGGAGCCGGCCGACCGCCGAGTCGTTCGTCAACCCGGCGAAGTCGCTGGCGCTGGCGCTGGCCGGTTCGGTGCCGGTGGTCTGGGGCTCGTCCCCGCTGGCCACGGTGGCCGCCCGCCGGTTCGGCGACACGCTGTCGGCGAACGCGCGTTACCCGGTGGTCGCGGGTGCGCTCGGTGAGGCCGGTCGGGGCCGGGTGGGGCTGCTCGACGGGGTGTTCGGCGGGCTCGCCGAGTCGACCCGGGACATCTTCGCCGACCCGGAGGACGAGTCCGACTGGACCCGGCTGCGGGTGGTGCTGCTGCGCGACGGCGGGTTGAACGCCGACGACGACAGCGACGAGCCGCTGGCCGTCGAGGAACGACGGGCGGACGCGTTGCAGACCCTGGCCGAGCGGCGCGGGGTGCGCTGCGACGTGGTCACCGCCGAGGGCGGCTCGGCGCTGGAGCGGCTCGCGTCGCTGATCGCCGTACCCGATTTCGCGTCGGTGTACCTGGCACTGGCACACGGGCTCGACCCGATGGCCGTGCCCGCGGTGACCGAAATGAAGGAGCTATCGAACCCGTGAACGTGCACAGCGACCAGCAGGGGACGCCGACATGAGCGCCGGTGGGGGCACGCGGGCGATCATCGCCGCGCTGCTGGCCAACCTGGGCATCGCGATCACGAAGTTCGTGGCCTGGTTGCTCACCGGGTCGTCGTCGATGCTGGCCGAGGCCATCCACTCGGTCGCCGACTCCGGCAACCAGGCGTTGCTGCTGGTCGGCGGCCGTCGGGCCCAGCGCGGCGCGACTCCGCAACACCCGTTCGGGTACGGGCGTGAGCGCTACATCTACGCGTTCATCGTGTCGATCGTGCTGTTCAGCGTCGGTGGTCTCTTCGCGCTGTACGAGGGTTACCACAAGTGGCAGCACCCCGAGCCGATCGACGACCACCAGTGGGTGCCGGTGGCCGTGCTGCTCGTCGCGATCGGTCTGGAGTCGTTCTCGTTCCGTACCGCGATCAAGGAGTCCAACCACGTACGCGGTAAGGCGACCTGGGTGCAGTTCGTCCGGCGGGCGAAGGCACCCGAGTTGCCGGTGGTGCTCCTGGAGGACCTCGGCGCGCTGCTCGGCCTGATTTTCGCCATGGTCGGCGTGTCGATGACGCTGGCCACCGACAACGGCAGGTGGGACGCGGCCGGCACCCTGGCGATCGGCATCCTGCTGGTCACCATCGCGGTCATCCTGGCGATGGAGACGAAGAGCCTGCTGCTCGGCGAGGGGGCCACCCCGGAGGACGTCAGCGCGATCGAGCGGGCGGTCAACGAGGGCTCCGAGGTCGAGCGGATCATCCACATGCGCACCCTGCACCTGGGGCCGGAGGAGTTGCTGGTCGCGGCGAAGATCGCGGTCACGCCGTCGGCGTCGGCCGAGGAACTGGCCCATGACATCGACACGGTCGAGGCGCGGATCCGTACGGCGGTGCCGATCGCCCGGGTGATCTACCTGGAGCCGGACATCTACAGCGCACGGGCGGCGAACCGGCAGAGCACGCCGGAGAACGCGGCGCAACCTGCGACCGATGAAACGGATGGGAAAGGCTGAGGCGTGGAACCGTTGTACGGCCCGATCCGCGACTACGCCTGGGGATCCCGGACGGTGATCGCCGGGTTACAGGGACGTTCGGTGCCCAGCGCCGGGCCGGAGGCGGAACTCTGGCTCGGCGCACACCCCGGATCCCCGGCGATGGTGTGCCAGCAGGACGCCCGGATCAGCCTGGTGGAACTGCTCGCCGCAGAACCGTCGCGCTGGCTGGGTGACGAGGTGCTGGCCCGCTTCGACGGGCGGCTGCCGTTCCTGATGAAGCTGCTGGCGCCGGAGGCACCGCTGTCGTTGCAGGCCCACCCGGATCCCGACCAGGCCCGCAGCGGGTACGCGGCCGACCAGGACCTGCCGCCGACCGCGCACCGCAACTACGTCGACCCGTACCACAAGCCGGAAGTGCTGGTGGCGATCGCACCGTTCGAGGCGCTCTGCGGTTTCCGGGATCCCCGGGAGTCGGCGGCGGTGCTGGAGGCGTTCGACATCCCGGCGTTGAAGCCGGTGGTGGCGTGCCTGCGTACGGGTGTGGCGGGGCTGCGGGACGCGGTGGAGCGGTTGCTGACGTGGCCGGCGGTGGACAGGGCGGCGCTGGTGGAGACGGTCCGCAGCACCGATCTCGGCCCGGCGTACACCGACGATCAGGAACTCGTCCGGCGGCTGGCCGGCTGGTATCCGGCCGATCCGGGTGTGCTGGTCGCGCTGCTGCTCAACCACGTACGGCTGGAACCGGGTACGGCGATCTGGATGCCGGCCGGCAACCTGCACGCGTACCTTCGCGGTGCGGGTGTGGAGATCATGGCGGCCAGTGACAACGTGCTGCGCGGCGGGCTGACGCCGAAGCACGTGGACATCGGCGAACTGCTCCGGGTGCTGCGGTTCGAGGTGCTGGAGGACCCGCTGCTCGCTCCGGCTCCGGTGGCGCCGGGTGTGGTGACCTGGCCGGTGCCGGTGGACGACTTCGCCCTGTACCGGGTGCGGTTGGACGACGACCTGCCGGAGGCCCGGCTCACCCTGACCGGGCCGAGGGTGCTGCTCGGTGCCACCGGCGCGGTGCTGGTACGCGACGCGGCCGGTGCGGTGACGGTCGAGCCCGGCCGGGCGGCGATCGGGGCGGCCGACGGCGGTGAGCTGGTCTTCTCCGGTCGAGGCGAGGTCTTTGTCGGCGTGGCCGGCTTATCGGACATTTCCGGATTGGCTTGACAGGGCATATGCGGAGTGTGACTCTATAACCACGCAGCGTCATTGCGATGGGGGTCGTAAGACGCGCGCGGGGGTACCAAACCGGGGGGATGCGCGGGGCGGAGGGATGCTGGGCGGGAAGCCGTCCATGCCCCGCCGCCCCGCGTGCTGTGCGACCATCGCTGGCGTAGACGCCGGCCAACCATGGCCATCGCCGTACCCGTTGTCGTCGCCAAATGTCGTGCTTGTCCGGAGCGGACGGCACCGCCTGTGCCGGCACGGGTGCGGTCGGGCGTAATGTGGAGGGTCGCGCAGCAGACCCGTACGACAGGAGCTTTCATGACCAGCACTCTCCCGGCGCCCTCCGGTGGCGCGTCGACCGAGGCCCGACCCACGACCCTCGCCGGTGGCGACTTCAAGGTGGCGGATCTGTCGCTCGCCGAGTTCGGACGCAAGGAGATCCAGCTGGCTGAGCACGAGATGCCCGGCCTGATGTCGCTCCGCCGGGAGTTCGCCGCCGCGCAGCCGCTGCGGGGCGCCCGGATCACCGGCTCGCTGCACATGACCATCCAGACCGCGGTCCTGATCGAGACCCTGACCGCCCTCGGGGCGGAGGTCCGCTGGGCATCGTGCAACATCTTCTCCACCCAGGACCACGCCGCCGCCGCGATCGTCGTCGGCCCCGAGGGCACCGTCGACGCCCCCGCGGGTGTACCGGTGTACGCCTGGAAGGGCGAGTCACTCGAGGAGTACTGGTGGTGCACCGAGCAGGTGCTGCTCTGGCCGGACGGGCAGGGCCCGAACATGATCCTCGACGACGGCGGTGACGCCACCCTGCTCGTGCACCGGGGCGCCCAGTTCGAGGGCGAGGGCGCGGTGCCGCCGATCGAGTCCGCCGACTCCGAGGAGTACGCGGTCATCCTCGGCGTACTGCACCGCTCGCTGGCCGAGGACAACACCCGCTGGACCCGCGTCGCGGCCGGCATCAAGGGTGTCACCGAGGAGACCACCACCGGCGTACACCGGCTGTACGAGATGCAGCAGGCCGGATCGCTGCTGTTCCCGGCGATCAACGTCAACGACTCGGTGACGAAGAGCAAGTTCGACAACAAGTACGGCTGCCGGCACTCGCTGATTGACGGCATCAACCGCGCCACCGACGTGCTGATCGGCGGCAAGGTCGCGGTCGTGCTCGGCTACGGCGACGTGGGCAAGGGCTGCGCGGAGTCGCTGCGTGGTCAGGGTGCCCGGGTCATCGTCACCGAGATCGACCCGATCTGCGCGCTGCAGGCGGCGATGGACGGTTACCAGGTCGCGACGCTGGACGACGTGGTCGAGACCGCGGACATCTTCGTCACCGCGACGGGTTGCTTCGACGTCATCACCAACGAGCACATGGCACGGATGAAGCACCAGGCGATCGTCGGCAACATCGGCCACTTCGACAACGAGATCGACATGGCCGGTCTGCAGAAGCGGTCGGACGTGCAGCGTACGAACATCAAGCCGCAGGTCGACGTCTGGAAGTTCGACGACGGGCACTCGATCATCGTGCTCTCCGAGGGCCGGCTGCTGAACCTGGGCAACGCCACCGGGCACCCGAGCTTCGTCATGTCGAACTCGTTCGCCAACCAGACGATCGCCCAGATCGAGCTGTTCACCAAGACCGACGAATACCCGGTCGGCGTCTACGTGCTGCCGAAGCACCTGGACGAGAAGGTCGCCCGGCTGCACCTGGACGCGCTGGGGGTCCGGCTCACCGAGCTGACCAAGGAGCAGGCCGCGTACCTGGGCATCCCGGTCGAGGGTCCGTACAAGTCGGACCACTACCGGTACTGAGTCCCGCCGTACCACCGGTCGGGTCGGCTGGCGCTCTCGCGTCAGCCGGCCCGGCCGTTGCTGTTTCCGGCGCGGGCGGCGCGGATCCAGGTCCAGACGCAGTAGCCGAGCCAGCCGAGCGCGACCGCGGTGGCGAGCGGGCGCAGTCGTAGCGCGCTGAGCGCGAAGATGACCGCGAGTACGACCAGCCACGGTACGAAGGCCTTCATCCGGTCATTGGATCAGAGAGCCGGTGTGCGGCGCCACATTGACAAGATGTAGAAGGAGGGAGCAAGGTAGGCTGTCCTAACTTAGGGACACCTAACCGAGTGACCCGGAGTCCTGATGTTCGCCACCTACCTGATCGGTCTGCGCGAGGGGCTGGAAGCCACCCTGGTGGTCAGCATCCTGGTCGCGTTCCTGGTCAAGTCCGAGCGCCGGGACCGGTTGCCCCAGGTGTGGGGCGGCGTGGCACTCGCGGTCGTCCTCTCCGTCTTCTTCGGCTGGCTGCTCGAATACACCAGCACCACACTGCTGGCCCGGTCCTCCGACCGGGAACTGTTCGAGGCGGTGACCTCGGTGGCCGCGGTCGCCTTCGTCACCGCGATGATCTTCTGGATGCGTCGCGCGGCCCGCTCGCTCAGTGGTGAACTGCGCGGCAAGCTCACCGACGCGCTCGCCGTCGGCTCCCTGGCGGTGGCCCTGATGGCCTTCCTGGCCGTGGTCCGGGAGGGGCTGGAGACGGCCCTCATCTTCTACTCCGCCGTGCAGGGCGCGGACGTCAACGGCGGCCCGCTGTACGCGCTGATCGGCGGCATCGCCACCGCGATCGCGATCGGCTACCTGCTCTACGCCACCGCGGTCCGGATCAACCTGACCCGCTTCTTCACCTGGACCGGCGCGCTGCTCATCCTGGTCGCCGCCGGCATCTTCAAGTACGGCACCCACGACTTCCAGGAGGCCGGCGTCCTGCCCGGCATCAGGAACCTGGCGTACTCCGGGCTGTTCGACCCGTCGACCTGGTACGGCACGCTGCTCAGCGGCATGTTCAACGTGACCGCGGAGTCCACCGTGCTGGAGGTAGTCGCCTGGGCCGCGTACGCGATCCCGGTTCTGCTGCTCTTCCTGCTTCCCGGACGCCGCGCGTCCGCGCCCGCCGCGCCCGCCGCACCGGCGCCCGCGGCCCAATCGGCCTGACCCGACCGACCACACCGACCACACCGACCACACCGACCACCCGACCACACCGACCGAACGGAACCCGCTCGCGTCGCGCCCGCCCATCCGGGTGCCTCGACCGACCGAGCCGGATCACCCGAACCGCAAGGAGAACCCGAATGCGTACCACCCGCTTTCTGGCGCTGGCCGCCGCAGGCGTGCTCGCCGGTGCCGGCCTGGCCGGCTGTGGCGCCGAGGACGACAGCACCGGGGACGCCGCCGGTGGCGGGCCGATCACCGTCAAGGCCAGCGACACCGCGTGCGAGGTCGGCTCGACCGAGGTCGGCGCCGGCACGGTCGTGTTCAACGTGACCAACTCCGGTGCCAAGGTCACCGAGTTCTACGTCTACGCCGCCGGGGACCGGGTGATGGGCGAGGTCGAGAACGTGGTTCCCGGCCTCAGCCGCGAACTGCACGTCGAACTGCCCGCCGGCACGTACGAGACGGCCTGCAAGCCGGGCATGATCGGCAAGGGCATCCGGGGTGCGCTGACGGTCAGCGGCTCCGCCGCGCCGCTCACCGACGACGCGGCCCTGGCCGGCGCGACCGACAGCTACCAGCGGTACGTGCAGAGCCAGACCGGTGCGCTGCTGGACAAGACGACGGAGTTCGTCACCGCGGTCAAGGCCGGTGACGTGGCGCAGGCCAAGGCGCTCTTCCCGGTGGCCCGCACCTACTGGGAACGGATCGAGCCGGTCGCGGAGATCTTCGGCGACCTCGACCCGAAGATCGACGGCCGGGAGGAGGTGCTCGAGGAGGGCATGGAGTTCACCGGCTTCCACCGCCTGGAGAAGGACCTCTGGACCACCGGCGACGTCAGCAAGGACGGCGCGATCGCGGACCGGCTGCTGGCCGACGTCAAGGAGATCGTGGCCAAGGCGAACGCCGAGAAGCTCTCCCCGCTGAACCTGGCCAACGGCGCCAAGGAACTGCTCGACGAGGTCGCCACCGGAAAGATCACCGGCGAGGAGGACCGCTACTCGCACACCGACCTGTGGGACTTCAACGCCAACGTCGAGGGTTCGAAGGCGGCCATCGCCGCGCTCCGCCCGGTGCTCACCGAGCGCGCGCCCGACCTGGTCACCTCGCTCGACGCAGGCTTCGCCACGGTCGACACCACGCTGGCCAAGCACCGTGCCGGCGATGGCTGGAAGCTGCACACCGAGCTGAGCAAGGCCGACCTGAAGGATCTCTCGGACGCGATCAACGCGCTCGCCGAGCCGATCAGTAAGGTCGCGGCGGTCGTCGCCAAGTAGGGCGGTCGAGCCGGGTAGGTCGACCGGGCCCGGCGCCGCCTCGGGCGGCGCCGGGCGCCGTGGGCAATGGTCGAACGGTTGGGGTTGCACGTGACGGAGAATCGGATATCGCGCCGCCGGGCGATCGGGCTCGCCGGGGCGGCCGGCGTCGCCGGTGTCGGGGTTGCCGCCGGTACGGGCGCGCTGTTGCACGGCGCGTTCGACCCGTCGCCGACCTCGGCCAACTCCGCCTCGGGCGCGGTGCCGTTCCGGGGCGAGCACCAGGCGGGGATCACCACCGAGGTGCCGGACCGGCTGCACTTCGTCGCCTTCGACGTGATCACCAAGGACCGGGCCCGCCTGGTCGAGTTGCTCCGGGACTGGACCGTGGCCGCCGCGCGGATGACCGCCGGACAGGACGCGGGGGTCGTGGGCGCGGTGAACGGGGCGCCGGAGGCCCCGCCGGACGACACCGGGGAGGCACTGGGCCTGCCGCCGTCCGGGCTGACCCTGACCGTCGGGTTCGGTCCGACGCTGTTCCGGGACGCCGACGGCCGGGACCGGTTCGGGCTCGCCGACCGCCGCCCCGCCGCACTGGCGGAACTGCCCCGCTTCCCGGGCGACGCGCTGCAACCGGAGATCTCCGGCGGCGACCTCTGTGTGCAGGCCTGCGCCAACGACCCGCAGGTGGCGGTGCACGCGATCCGCAACCTGGCCCGGCTCGGCATGGGGGCGGTGAGCGTCCGCTGGTCGCAGCTCGGCTTCGGCCGTACCTCGTCGACCTCGCGGGAGCAGGCCACCCCGCGAAACCTGTTCGGGTTCAAGGACGGTACGGCCAACCTGAAGGCCGAGGACACCGAGCTGCTTCGGGACCACCTCTGGGTCCAGCCGGGCGACGGCCCGGACTGGATGGCCGGCGGCTCCTACCTGGTGACCCGCAAGATCCGGATGATCATCGAGACCTGGGACCGGACCTCCCTGGGTGAGCAGGAGGAGCTGGTCGGCCGGACCAAGGGCAGTGGGGCGCCGATCGGGCAGCGCGACGAGTTCGACGAGATCGACTTCAAGGCGACCGGCCCGGACGGCAAGCCGGCGATCGCCGAGACCGCGCACGTCCGGCTGGCCCACCCCGACCTGAACAACGGGGCCCGGCTGCTGCGTCGCGGCTACAACTACGTCGACGGCTCCGACGGGCTCGGCCGGCTCGACGCCGGACTGTTCTTCATGGCGTACCAGCGTGATCCGCGAAAGCAGTTCGTGTCGATCCAGACCCAGCTCGCTCGTCACGATGCGTTGAACGAATATCTACGGCACGTATCCAGCGGGCTCTTTGCCTGCCCGCCCGGCGTACGGGATCAGGGCGATTTCTGGGGTCGCGCACTCTTTGACTGATCGTCGGGGTGGTGCCGGTCCCATGAACATGAACGGGGATGGAATATTGGTGCCATGAGAGCCCGGGTACTGGTGGTCGACGACGACCCCGCGCTGGCCGAGATGCTCGGCATCGTGCTGCGCAGCGAGGGATTCCTGCCCTCCTTCGTCGCAGACGGAGAGCGGGCGCTGGCCGCGTTCCGCGACAGCCGGCCTGACATCGTCCTGCTCGACCTGATGCTGCCGGGAATGAGTGGCATCGACGTGGCCCGGTCGATCCGGGCCGAGTCGGGCGTGCCGATCGTCATGCTGACCGCGAAGAGTGACACCGTCGACGTCGTGCTCGGCCTGGAGTCCGGGGCCGACGACTACGTGGTCAAGCCGTTCAAGCCCAAGGAACTGGTGGCCCGGATGCGGGCCCGGCTGCGCCGGGGCGAGGACGCCGCGCCGGAGATGCTGACCATCGGCCCGCCCGGCAACCAGATCAACATCGACGTGCCGGCGCACACGGTGAGCCGGGACGGCGAGGAGGTCAAGCTGACCCCGCTGGAATTCGACCTGCTGGTCGCCCTGGCCCGCAAGCCCCGCCAGGTGTTCACCCGCGAGGTCCTGCTCGAACAGGTCTGGGGCTACCGGCACGCGGCCGACACCCGGCTGGTCAACGTGCACGTACAGCGGCTGCGGGCCAAGATCGAACCGGATCCCGAGCGACCGGAAATCATCCTCACCGTGCGGGGCGTGGGCTACAAGGCGGGCACCGGATAGCCTGGGCACACTGTGGCTCACCCCGTGCTTCCCCCCGCTCTGACCCGTGCCCGCACCGCGGCCCGGGAGTTCTGGCGTGCGGCGTTCGCCCGGTCCCGGGCGTTCGCCGCCGGCCTGCACCAGACCTGGCGCCGGTCGCTGCAACTGCGCGTCGTCAGCATCACGCTGGTCGCGTCGAGCCTGCTGGTCGGCGGCTTCGCCGTGCTGGTCGCCGAGCGGATCACCAACATCCTGCTCGACAACGCCACCGCCGACGTCAAGCAGCGGCTGGAGAACGGCCGCAACTACGCCGAGAACCAGATCAACGTCTACACCGTGTCGTACGCGCCGAAGCTCAGCGCCACCTTCGAGAACACCGCCCTCTACCTCGCCGGCAACGATCCGGAGCAGGTCGCCGGGGTGGTGGTGGCACTCCAGGCGGACGGGTTCCGCACGATCGAGCCGGCCACCTCACCGGTCGGGGTGAACGTGAGCCCGATGATCAGCGACGAGCTGCGCGAGCGGGTGGCCGGCGGCGAGGTCGCGCACCAGTTCCGCACCGGCAACCTCGACGGCGGTACGGCGAAGTACCTCGTCTACGGCTCCCCGGTGCCGACCAAGTTCGGCCAGGTCGAGCTCTACTACTTCGTACCGCTGACCCGGTGGGACAAGATCGCGGACGAGGCACGCTCGACCGTGGTGGCCACCGGGATCACCCTGGTGCTCCTGCTCGGGCTGCTCTCCGCGCTGGTGACCCGACTGGTGGTCAACCCCGTACGGGTGGCCGCCCGTACCGCCCAGCGGCTCTCCGCCGGCCTGCTCGACCAGCGGATGGTGGTCAACGGCGAGGACGACCTCGCCCTGCTCGCCGCCTCGTTCAACCAGATGGCGACCAACCTCCAGCGCCAGATCGTCCGGCTGGAGGAGATGTCCCGGTTGCAGCGGCGGTTCACCTCCGACGTCTCACACGAGCTGCGTACGCCGCTGACCACCGTACGGATGGCCGCCGACCTGATCTTCGCCGAGCGGGACGAGTTCGACCCGGCGGTGGCCCGCAGCGCGGAACTGCTCCAGGCCGAACTCGACCGGTTCGAGGGCCTGCTCACCGACCTGTTGGAAATCAGCCGGTTCGACGCCGGCTTCGCCATGCTCGACGCGGAGCCCACCGACCTGGTGCCGGTGGTGCACCGGGTGGTGGAGCGGCTCGACGGCCTGGCCGCCCGGCTCGGCGTACCGCTGCACCTGAGCGCGCCCGACCTGCCGGTGATCGCCGAGGTGGACCCGCGCCGGGTGGAGCGGATCCTGCGCAACCTGGTCGGCAACGCGGTCGAGCACGGCGAGGGACGCCCGGTCGAGGTGGTCCTGGGTGTCGACGAGCAGGCGGTGGCGATCACCGTGCGGGACCACGGGGTGGGGCTCAAGCCCGGCGAGGAGAAGCTCGTCTTCAACCGGTTCTGGCGGGCCGACCCGTCCCGGGCCCGGCAGACCGGCGGCACCGGCCTGGGGTTGTCGATCAGCCTGGAGGACGCCCGGCTGCACGGCGGCTGGCTGGAGGCCTGGGGTGCGCCCGGACAGGGTGCCCAGTTCCGGCTCACACTGCCGGTGCGTGCCGGTGACCGGCTGACCTCCGCGCCGTTGCGACTGGTGCCGAGCGACGCCGCGGCAGGTGCCGTGGTGCCGGTGCCGAGCGGGGCACGGTTGGCGATCGGCGCGGGAGCCGCGCCGGTGCCGGAGAGCATGGCCGCCGGGTCGGACGGGCCGGGGGACTCGGCCGCGTCGGAGGCCGGCGCGCAGCGTACGGAGGTGACCACGTGAGTCGGAGAAACCTGCCCGCCGCGGCGGTGGCCGTGTTGCTCTGCGTCGGGCTCGTCGGCTGCGGCATTCCCGGCGAGACCGAGGTACGGGTCGACGGCAAGGGGCCGCAGTCCGGGCAGGACTCGGGCGGCGGTCTCACCCCGCGGCTGCCGCAGCGGCAGGACAGCGACGAACCCGAGCAGGTCGCGGCGAACTACCTGACCGCCGCGGCAGGGGGCGAGACCGACGAGATCTACGAACGGGTGAACAGCTACATCCCCGAGGGCAGCGGCAAGCTCAAGCTGAAGGTCGGCGGTGAGCCGTCGATCAACCTGGTCCGGTTGATCGACGGACCAAGCGCGGAGGGCGCTCCCGACCGCAGCGGTAACTGGCTGGTCACGGTACAGGTGCAGCAGGTCGGCGTGCTGCGGATGGACGGCACGGTCGGCGAGCCGGAGCTGACCGAGCGCAGTTACGTCTTCCAGGTCGGTCCGGCGCCCGTCGTCGACGGGGCGCCGCCGCCCCCGGGCGGGCTGTGGGTGATCGACCCGCCGCCGGTACTGCTGATGAGCACCAGTGCACTGGAGGAGTACTACAGCCCGCGCACGATCTACTTCTGGAACGCCGGCCGGACCGTGCTGGTACCCGATCTGCGTTACCTGCCGCTGTCGGTGCCGAGGGAGTCCCAGGCCACCGAACTGCTCGGCTGGCTCATCGGTGGCCCGGCGCCGTGGCTGTCGCCGGCCGCCGTACCGCTGCCGGAGGGGACCAGCCGGATCGGCAACGCGCCGATGTCCGGCGGCCGGCTGGAGGTCAATCTCTCCGTGCCGGCCAGCGAGGTGACCAACGACGTCGACCTGGACCGTCTCTTCACCCAGCTCGCCTGGTCGCTGCTGCCGCCGAATCCGCAGGGCATGGGCGGTGACGACGGTGAGCTGGAGTTGAAGATCCAGAGCCAACGGCGGAAGGTGGCCGCCGTCGACGGGTACCGGCGGGTCAACCCGCCCTACCCGCTGACCGGTACCCCCACCCGGTTCTGCGTGTTCGATGGGGCGGTGCACCAGTTACGGGACCGGGACGAGGCGATCGAGCCGGTCCCGATCGTGCCGGAGCAGAACCGCGACGTACAGTCCGCCGCGCTGTCACGGGACGGCAACCAGGTCGGCGCGGCGCTCGTCACCCCGGATGGGGAGCGGTGGCGGCTTCGGGTGGCCAGCGGCGCCGAACCGTTGCAGACCTTCGCCCTCAGCGACCCGTACCCGAGCATGGAACGGCCGATCTGGTTGAAGGGTGTCGACCCGCGGGCACCGATCGGGCTGGTCGTCGCGGACGGGAACCTCTACCGGTTCGACTCCAACGCCCGGCTGGTCAGGATCGCCCTGCCGGGAGTGACGGGGCGGGTGACCGGGGTCGGCGCGGCACCGGACGGGCACCGGATCGCCGTGGTCGCCGGTGGCGCGATCTACGTCGCGGCACTGAGCACCGACGGCGGTACGGTCACCGTCGGCCGGGCCCGCCGGTTGGACACCTCCCTGACCACGGTCACCGCGGTCGACTGGAGCGGGGAGAGCCGGCTCGCGCTGGCCGGTACGCAGTCGAACCGGCGCTCGGTGATCGAGAACATCAGTTCGGACGGGGCGCTGGAGAACGGGCTGGTGGACGACACCCGCGGTGACGTCCTGCACCTCGCCGCGTACCCCGACAACCCGCTGAGCCGTACGCAGCTGGGCGTGATGTACGAGACCAACGGCGCCGCCTCGGCCACGGACCGACTGATCGGCCGGGACCAGGTGGCACCGAACCCCGGCCCGGCGCCCTCGGTGAGCGCGTCGAGCAAGCCCAGCGCGCCGTTCTTCCGGTACTGAGCGGCGGTTGGGGCGGGCGTACGTGACGGGTGTCTGGGGCGGGCGTACGTGACGGGTGTCTGGGCCGAACTGGCCGATCTGGTGCTGCCGGCCGAGTGTGCCGGTTGCCGGCTCACCCGGACCGAGTTGCGGCACGGTGTGTGCCCGCGCTGTGCCGGTGCGCTCCAGGCGTTGCGTCCCGCCCCGGTACGTCCCACCCCTGCGCCACCGGGCCTGCCCGGCTGCGTGGCGCTGGGGGCGTACCAGGGTGAGCTGCGGGAGATGCTGCTGGCGTACAAGGAACGGGGTCGGCACTCGTTGGCCCGGCCGCTGGGGCGGTTGCTCGCCGAGGTGGTCGCGGAGGCCGCCGGCGCACCGCGACCGGTGCTGCTGATCCCGGTGCCGACGACCGCGCAGGCGATCCGGGCGCGGCACGGTGACCATCTGCGGCGGCTGGCCCGGCATGCCGGACAGCGGTTGCGGGCGGCGGGTTGGCCGGTCGCGCTGGGGGCGCCGCTGCGGGCGCTGCCCAGGCCGGACTCCGCCACATTGGACACGGCGGGCCGGGCCGCGGCCGCGCAACGCGCCTTCGCCGTACGGGCGCGCCGCCTGCCGGCCGTACGCCGCAGCGGCGCCGGACGGTTCGTGGTCGTGCTCGACGACATCGTCACCACCGGGGTGACCCTGGCCGCGGTGAGCGACTCGCTGCGGTCCGTCGGCCTGCGGGTGGATGCCGCGGCGGTACTCGCCGCAACGAGTCGACGGGGTCGACGGTAACGGTCCGTACAGTCGATTTCACACGATCGTGCCACAAGTGACTGTTTCCAAAGGTTCTTGGTAGCGGGGGGTGACTATAGGAAGAACAGGAGTTAGCGTTTTGGGAACCGGGGGTATGAGGGGGACTCCACCCCGCCCCGGGCTTAAGGAAGGAGGCGGCGTCATTCTCGACCGGTCGATGCCGAAGGACGATTCCTGGAGGCAGGCTGACCGGGTTTTTCTGTTTCCGGACCGTCCGATCACAGGAGGTCACGCATGGATGTCGTGGTCAAGGGCCGTAACGTCGAAGTCCCGGAGCATTACCGGGTTCATGTAGCCGACAAGCTCGCGAAGATCGAGCGCTATGATCACAAGCTCATTCGAGTCGACGTCGAGCTGTCCCACGAACGCAATCCGCGACAGGCTGACAACTGTCAGCGAGTAGAGATAACCTGCGTCTCTCGCGGACCCGTCGTACGCGCCGAAGCGTGTGCCAAAGACTTCTACAGCGCCCTGGACGTGGCGATAGCCAAGCTCGACACCCGGCTGCGCCGGGCTGCCGACCGCCGCCGGGTGCACCGTGGCCGGCACGCGCCGATCTCCGTCGCCGCCGCGACGGCCGGCCTGCCGGTGGCCGACTTCGGCGACTCCGCCGTGGCCACCCTGACCGCCGAGCCGGACCTGCGGGACGACGCGGAGTCCACCGAGGACCCGTACGGTTACGAGGAGCACGAGCCGGGCCACATCGCCCGGGCGAAACTGCACCCGGCCGAGCCGATGACGGTCGACGACGCGCTGTTCCAGATGGAACTCGTCGGGCACGACTTCTACCTGTTCCTGGACAAGGAAACCGGACGGTCCAGCGTCGTCTACCGGCGCAAGGGCTACGACTACGGGATCATCGCGCTCACCGAGTAGGGCGCCGGTCGGCCGCGCGGGGCGCAGCGGCAACTCGCCCCGCCCGGCCGTACCGGATCCGCCGCCGGCAGCTCAGCGACGAAGGGTCCTGCGCTGCGGCGGCTCAGCGACGAAGGGTCTTGCGCTGCGGCGGCTCAGGGACGAAGGTCCTGCGGCAGCAGTCCGTAGAGCACGTCGTCCAGCCGCTGGCCGGCGGGACCGGGCAGCCGGCCCCGTAGCTCACCCTCCTGCCGGAAACCGGCCTTCTCCAGCACCCGCCGGGAGCCGGGATTGTCGGGTGAGGCGCCAGCGATCAACCGTTCGATGCCGGCGTGTTCGAAGGCCCAGCGGGCCAGCAGCCGGGCGGCGCGGGTCGGATAACCCCGGCCCCGCCAGTCCCGGCTCATCGCGTACCCGATCATGGCCTGGCCGGTCGGCGGTTCCTGGTAGTAGAGCCCGATCTCGCCGGCCGGCGTACCGCTGGCGGCGTCCAGGATGACCAGGTCGGCGCGTTCACCGGCCAGCCACTGGCCCGGTGCGCGGGCACACCGCGCCGCCACGTCGGCGCGCTCCGGTGCGACCGGCGGCACGCTGGTCGCGACCACCTCCGGCAGGTTCTGCAACCGGTGCACGAACTCCGCGTCGGCGCCGCCCAGCGGGCGGAGCGTGACCACGCCGTCGGTCAGCTCACCGCCGGGCAGGTCCGGCAGGAGCCGGGTCGCCGGAGCCGGCGGATCGCCGGCCAGCCGGGCCCAGGCGACCAGATCGTGCCGGCTGCCGTCGGGGGTGTTCCCGGCGCCGCGCCGGATGCCTTCGCGGCTGAACCCGCTGGCCAGGGCCACCCGCTGGCTTGCCACGTTCTCCGGGTCGGTGAGCAGTTCCAGCCGGGCGAAGCCGTGGGTCAGCGCCCGTCCGGCAAGCAGGGTGGTGGCGGCGGTGGCCACCCCGCGACCGCGGGCCGAGGGCGCCACCCAGTAGCCGATCTCGCCCTGACCCCGCGCGGGTGCGACGTGGTCGAGGCCGATCCCGCCGAGGAGGCGGTCGGTGGCCGGGTCGGAGATCGCGTACGCCGCACCGCCACGGGCCCAGACCGCCGCCGTACCCTCGCTGATCCACCAGTGGGCGTCGGCGGCGGTGTACGGACCCGGCAGGTGCGGAAGGAACCGTCGGGTCAGCGGGTCGTTGCAGCCCACCAGCAGGTCTTCGAGGTCGGCGTCGCGGAACAGCCGCAGTCGTACGGCGGCCGTCTCGATGGTCTCCCGGTTCACGCCGTGCTCGCGCCCGGTACGGGTCCGTCCAGCGCCAACAGCGCGCCCACCCAGACGTCCACCCGGGCACCCCGGTGCGGGATGCCCTGCCGGCTGATGCCCTCCACCACGAAGCCGGCCTTCTCGGCGGCCCGACGGGAGGCGTCGTTGCCGACGTGGGCCCGCCATTCGATCCGGGCGAGGGCGAGACTGCTGAAACCCCAGGCGCAGACGGCGGCGAGTGCCCGGGGGCAGTAGCCGCGCCCGCGGGCGTGCGGCGCGACCAGGTAACCGACGTCGGCCACGGCGGGATCGTTGCCGCTCAGGCGCAGTTCCATGGTGCCGGCGAAGTTGTCGTCCCCGTCGGCGATGACAAAAACCGCCCCGTCGCCGCGTCCCCAGCGCGTGGCGGTGTGCCGGTGGGTGAAGAACTCCGCGTCCGAGCGCTGGTACGGATCCGGCAGGCTCAGCCAGCGCAGCGCCCACGGGTCGCGACAGGCGTCGACCATCGCGTCCAGGTCGCGTTCCTCCGGCCGGCGCAGTCGGATCTCCCCGTCGGCGGTGGTGGCGAACAGCACCGGTTGCGGGCGGCCGAAGACCGCGGCCCGGCGGGACACGAGTGAACCCGGCCCGGCCGGACCACCGGCTCCGGTCGGATCGGCGTCCGGCTCGGGCAGGTCCTCCGGCAGCAGCGAGCCGATCCAGCCGTCGGCGCCGCCCCGGGGGTGTGGCTGCGCCAGCCGGAGTTCACCCTCGACCCGGAAGCCGGCGCGGAGCGCGACCAGCCGGGAGGCGTGGTTGCCCACCTCGGCCTGCCAGACCACCCGGCGCAGGCCGAGGTCCCGGAACGCCCATCGGGCGACGGCGCGGGTGGCCCGGACCGCGACGGCGCGACCCCGGGCCCAGGGGGCGGTCCAGTAGCCCACCTCACCCGAGCGCAGACCCGGGTCGATCGTCACCAGACCGCAGGAGCCGAGCAGTTCGCCGGTGCCGGCGTCGCAGACCGCGAACGGGGCGCCGGTGCCCGCCTCCCAGGCCGCCGGGGCGATGTCCCCGACGAAGCCCGCCGCGTGTTCTGGCAGGTAGGGGGCGGGAACGGTGGTCCAGCGCTGGATGTCCGGATCCTGGCAGGCCCGATGTACGGCGTCCGCGTCCGCCGGATTCCAGGGGCGGAGCAGCAGGCCGCCCTCGATGATCTCCACGGGCTTCACGTCGGCCATCTTGCCGGAGAGTTCGCCCTGGGCGTAACTGGATTCGGCGCGTCTGCTCGGACCTATAGGGTGAATTGTCGGGTTCGCTCGGACCGGTCGACAGCGCGGCTGCCGATTGCCCCGACGGAGCGCCTACGATGGTTCGGCAGACCGTCTAGGGGAGCGTTGATCCGTGTCGATTCTCGAAAAGTTCCTCCGCGCCGGCGAAGGCCGCATGGTGCGGCGGCTGAAGGCCGTCGCGAACGCCATCAACTCGATCGAGGACGACTATGTCGATCTCACCGACGAGGAGCTGCGGGCCCTGACCGAGCAGTACCGTCAGCGGATCGCTGACGGCGAGTCCCTCGACGACCTGCTGCCGGAGGCCTTCGCCACCGCCCGCGAGGCCGCCGCCCGGGTGCTCGGCCAGCGCCACTACGACGTCCAGGTGATGGGTGGTGCCGCGCTTCACTTCGGCAACATCGCCGAGATGAAGACCGGTGAGGGCAAGACCCTCACCTCGGTGCTGCCGGCGTACCTGAACGCGCTGTCGGGCAAGGGCGTGCACATCGTCACCGTCAACGACTACCTCGCCGAACGTGACGCGGCCTGGATGGGCCGGGTGCACGAGTTCCTCGGCTTGACCGTGGGCGTGATCCTGCCGAACCGGCCGGCCAGCGAGCACCGGGCGGCGTACGCGGCCGACATCACGTACGGCACGAACAACGAGTTCGGCTTCGACTACCTGCGGGACAACATGTCCTGGTCGCAGGAGGAGCTGGTCCAGCGCGGGCACAACTTCGCGATCGTCGACGAGGTCGACTCGATTCTGATCGACGAGGCCCGTACCCCGTTGATCATCTCCGGCCCGGCCGAGCACTCCGCCCGCTGGTACGGCGAGTTCGCGGGCGTGGTCGCCCGGCTCCAGCCCGGCAAGGACGGCGAGGGCGACTACGAGGTCGACTACGCCAAGCGGACCATCGCGGTCACCGAGAAGGGTGTCGCCAAGGTCGAGGACCGGCTGGGCATCGACAACCTGTACGAGTCGGTGAACACCCCGCTGGTCGGTTACCTGAACAACGCGATCAAGGCCAAGGAGCTCTTCAAGAAGGACAAGGACTACATCGTCAGCGACGGCGAGGTCCTGATCGTCGACGAGTTCACCGGTCGCATCCTGCACGGTCGCCGTTACAACGAGGGCATGCACCAGGCCATCGAGGCGAAGGAAGGCGTGGAGATCAAGCAGGAGAACCAGACTCTTGCCACGGTCACCCTGCAGAACTACTTCCGCCTCTACTCCAAGCTCTCCGGCATGACCGGTACCGCCCAGACCGAGGCCGGCGAGTTCCAGAAGGTCTACAACGTCGGCGTCGTGTCCATCCCGACCCACCGCGCGATGGTCCGGATGGACAAGCCCGACGTCATCTACAAGACCGAGAAGGCCAAGTTCAACGCGGTCGTCGAGGACATCGCCGAGCGGCACGCGGGCGGCCAGCCCGTGCTGGTCGGCACGGTCTCGGTGGAGAACTCGGAGATCCTGTCGCAGCTACTGCGCCGCCGGGGCATCCCGCACGCGGTGCTGAACGCCAAGTTCCACGCCCGGGAAGCCGAGATCATCGCGCAGGCCGGTCGCAAGGGCGGGGTCACCGTCGCGACCAACATGGCCGGCCGTGGTACGGACATCCTGCTCGGCGGTAACCCGGAATACCTCGCCGCGAACGAGCTGCGCCAGCGCGGTCTCGACCCGGTGGAGCACGAGGAGGAGTACGCCAAGGCGATGGAGGAGATCCTCCCGCGCTGGAAGCAGGCGTGCGACGACGAGGCCGACGAGGTCACCGACGCCGGTGGCCTCTACGTGCTCGGCACCGAGCGGCACGAGTCCCGCCGGATCGACAACCAGCTGCGTGGTCGTGCCGGCCGGCAGGGTGACCCGGGTGAGTCGCGCTTCTACCTCTCCCTCCAGGACGAGCTGATGCGGCGATTCCGGGCCGGTGCGGTCGAGGCGGTGATGGAGCGCTTCAACATCCCCGAGGACGTGCCGATCGAGTCGAAGATGGTCACCCGGCAGATCAAGAGCGCGCAGGCCCAGATCGAGGGTCAGAACGCCGAGGTCCGCAAGGACGTCCTGAAGTACGACGACGTGATGAACAAGCAGCGCCAGGTGGTCTACGCCGAGCGGCTGCGGGTGCTCAACGGCGAGGACCTGAGCGACCAGGTCCAGCACATGATCGAGGACACCGTCACCGCGTACGTGACCGGTGCGACCGCCGACGGCTACGCCGAGGACTGGGACCTCGACCAGCTCTGGTCCAGCCTCAAGCAGCTCTACCCGGTCGGCGTCACCATCGACGACCTGATCGACGAGGCCGGTGGCGAGCGCAACAACCTCGACGCCGACTTCCTGCTCTCCAAGGTCCGGGAGGACGCGCAGGCCGCGTACGCCCGGCGCGAGGAGGAGTTGGGCAGCGAGGCGATGCGCCAGCTCGAGCGGATGGTGCTGCTGCAGGTCATCGACCGGAAGTGGCGCGAGCACCTCTACGAGATGGACTACCTGCGCGAGGGCATCAACCTGCGGGCCTACGCCCAGCGTGACCCGGTGGTGGAGTACCAGCGCGAGGGCTTCGACATGTTCGCCACCATGATGGACGGCATCAAGGAGGAGACGGTCGGCTTCCTGTTCAACCTGGAGGTCCAGGTCGAGCAGGAAACCCCGCCGGCCGCCGCCGAGGTCGTACTCGACCAGGCGCCGGTGGAGATCCGGGCCAAGGGCCTGGCTCGCGCGCCGCGCCGGCAGGGGCTGCAATACTCCGCGCCGACCATCGACGGTGAGGCGGGCGCGGGCGGTGTGGTCCTGGAACGTCAGGAACCGCAGCCGCAGGCCCCGGCACTCGGTGTCGGGCGTCAGGGACCGCCTCCGCCCTCGGTCGCGCGGCGCACGCCGGCACCGGGTCAGGCGGTCGGCGGCGAGGGTCCGTCCCGTAACGCGCCCTGCCCGTGCGGCTCCGGCCGCAAGTACAAGCGCTGCCACGGCTCTCCGACGGGTTCCTGACCGACTCGGCCAGCACGCTCCGACTCGTAAGAGGCGCCGGCAGGCGACAGTCGATCCGGGTCCGGTTCCGACCACCGACAAAGGTGGCCGGGCCCGGACCCGGTTTGCGTTCCCGGTTGCTTCAGCGCGCCCCGTTCCCGGTTGCTTCAGCGCGCCCCGTTCCCGGCTGGTTCAGAGCACCCGGGCGTGGGTGCCGAGCCAGGCGCCGCGCCGTCGTTCCAGCCGGAACGCCATCGCCCAGCTCCGCTCGTCCGACCCGAGTACGGCGGCGGCCTCTGCGATCCCCTGTTGCGGCTCGCAGACCCGCAGCAGCCGCAGGCGTACGGTTGCGCGCCCCGCGTTCGCTCCGCGTGAGCGTACGACCGGTCGCTGGGCGCGTTGTTCGGCGAGTCGCCGGGTGGCGGCGACGAGCTGCTCGGTGATCGCGGTCGCCTCTGCGCCGACCGACAGCGGCCGGACGTGCGCGGCCGGTCGGTAGCCGTTCAGGATCTCCAGGGCGGTGCCCAGGAACCGGTAGGCCGCCTGTCGTGCCTCCGCGGAGGCCGTGGCCAGCGCCTCCGGTGGCAGGGCCGCTGGACCGGGTGCCACGGGTGTGGCGGGGGCCCGGTCGGTGGCCCCGGATCCACCGACCCTCGGCACCGGGACGGCCAGGGGCAGGGCGAGCTGCCCTTCGAGCCCGGCGACCCAGCCCGGCCCGGCCAGCTCGTCGTCGAACGGAGGGTCGAGCGGCGGCACCGGGCGCAGTCGTACGGCGGGGCGGGCGAGTGGCCTGGTCCGTACGGCGGGCATGAGGTTCCTTCCTTGATCTTGCGTTTGCTTTCGTTTGCCTCCGGCTGATCACATTTGTAGCGAACGATGGATTGCTCGTCAAGGCTTTCCGGGTAGCGCGAAGCGGGGTGCCACCCGCTGGTGACACCCCGCTCGATACGTTCGGCTACTCCGGGTCGCGCTCGATCAGCGGGTTGCTGCGTACCCAGTCCGCGGTTTCGGCGTACTTGTGCTGGATGTACTGTTCGAGCTGGGCCCGTTCGACCCGCCACTGGCCCCGGCCACCGATCTTGATCGCGGGCAGCTCTCCACTTCGCACCATGTGGTAGACCTGCGAGTCCGAGACGTTCAGTTCGGCGGCGACGTCGGACAGCAGCAGGAACCTGGGCTCCACGAGTGACTCCCGATGGTGGTCGTGTTTGCTTAAGTTTGCCATCGACTGCCGTTCTCGTCCGACCGCGGTTCCGTCCCGTCCGGGTACCCGCCGAGACGGCCCGGCCGGGTTGCTGATCGGCCACAGCCGGGAGGGGCACGCTTCCGGTTCGGTCCGGCGGGGTGTATGACAGGGACGGCGCCGGACGAGTCGGCGTCGTGGGGGCCAGCGCCGCCGGTGGCGTTGTCGAGTGGGGAGACGAGAACGGTGCGCGCAGAACTGGTCCGGGTGTACCTGCCGGCTACCGTGCCGATGCTGGCCGCCCTGCGCAAGCAGGGCGAGCTGCCCGCCACCGAGGCGCACGCGGTGACACCGATGCTGCGCGAGTGGTACGCCGAGGGCGACGAGGAGGAACTGGAGTACGTCGCCTTCACCCGCGCCGCCCAGGACGCGCTGCGGTTGCTCCGGGAGGATCCCGAGGCCCCTCGCCGCCGGGTGGTGGTCTCCGCCGACCTGCCGGCCGAGGCGGTGCAGCGGGCCGAGGTCGAGCTGGGATCCAGCACCGTACGCCTGGGCAAGCCGATCCCGGTGGCCTCGGTCGCCGCGATCCACCTCGACGACAACGAGGCGATCGAGGACGTGAGCGCGGCGGTCGCGGTGGTGACCGAGGCGCTCGCCGGTGACCCGGACGCGCAGTTCACCGTCGACGGCGTCGAGGATCACGAGCTGGCCTGGTACGACATCTCCGAGCTGGACGACCTCGGCTGACCAGACCGGCAGGGGGCTGACCGGGCCGACAGGGGCGACCTGCCGGTGCCGCCGCCGTACCTGGCCGGCAAGTGGACGGACGGTCGGGAGCGGGCGGTCAGGAGCGGGCGGTCAGGAGCGGGCGGTGTCCGGCTCCGGGCGGCGGTCGGCCGGTCGTTTGTTCGCGCCGCCCTCGTTGTCCCATTCGATCTCGTCGTCGTCCGGATCGGGCTCTTCGCCCGCCACCGGGTCCTCGCCCGAGATCCCGTCCTCGTCCGCTGCCCGGTCCTCGAACTCCACCTCGTCGGTGAACTCGGTCACGGTCTCGTCCTCCGGCTCCGCGCCGGCCGGGCGCAGGGTGCGTCCGAAGGCGATGAGCGCGGTGAGCGCGCCGACGAAGAGCACCCAGAGGGCCTGGTTCGACCGGTACTCGCTGAGCTGGTCCTGGAGCCCCCGGTCGACCTCGCTGAGCGATCCGGCGGCGGCCAGCAGCCGGGCACCGGCGGTCTGGGTGAGCAGTTCCGCGGCGAGCAGGAGCAGGCCGGGCCCGGCGCCCGCGACCAGGTACGCCGGCCAGCGCGGCAGGCTGGCCTGCGGGTTCAGGGCCGCGGTCCGGCGGCGGGCCAGGCCCAGGTAGAAGAAGACCAGCAGGCCGGCGACGAGCCCGCCACCGATCGAACCGGTACGGGAGAACCACTCCAGGGCGTTGGTCTGCGACTGGTCGGTGTCGCCGTAGCCGTAGAGCGAGAGCAGCGGGTCCTTGAAGATGTTCAGGGCCGTGTTGATCACGAACACGGTCAGCCCGGCGGCGACCACGGCTCCCACCACCGGCACCGCCCGTACGCCACCGGCGATCCCGCCGACGGTGGCCGCCGCGGCGACGGTGCCGGCCAGCACGGTGATCGAGTCGCCGTCACCGTAGCTGAGGGTCACGGTGAGCGCGGCCAGTAGTCCGACGAGCAGCCCGGCGCCGACCGCCGCGGCGAACCTGGGGGTGCTGCGGTGGACCCCGCGCCGGGTGAGCAGGTTCGCCACCACGACGGCCGCCGCGGCGCCACCGACCATGCTGGCCGAGATCAGGCCGGGCAGGGCGAGCGCGGCCATGGCGATCACGATCGAGTTGATGTCCGAGGAGGTGATCTCGGCCTGGCCGATCCAGAGCATCGCGGCGAGCCAGCCGAGCGCCAGCACGCCGAGGCCGAGTGCCGCGGGCGCGTACGCGGGCGGGGCGGTGCCGGCGTCGGGCGTCGGTGCGGCCGAGGTGGTGGCCGACCGGTCCGGGGGCGATACCGCGGTGCTGCCGGACTGTGTGCTCATCGTCTCCCCTTCAACGGGTACCCGCCCGCCGCGCCGCTGTGACGGCGGGAGGGGGCGCGGCGTGGTTGGGTCGCCGGGCCTCTCAGCGTACGTGGCGCACCGGTTCGGGCCGCGCGCCGCCTGCGCGGCACGGCCTCGCCGGGGCTGCTGGGGGTCGTGCCGTGATCGGTCCGGACAGCGGTGCGTGGGAGGATTGACCCAGGTCCCACCCCCGGATAACCGGCACCCCCGGTGAACGGGCCACGGCGACCGGCCGACCGGCCGGAACAGGTGGGTCCGATTTCGCCGACGTTGTCGAGATCGTTCAGGAGCATGCGATGGACGCCGTACTTTCCGTACCCGAGCCGCGTAACGAGCCGGTTCGCGACTACGCGCCGGGGAGCGCCGAGCGGGACAGCCTGCAGCGGCGGCTCGGCGAACTTGCCGCGGAGCGGCTGGACCTGCCGATGACGGTCGGCGGTCGGCAACGGATGGCTGCGGGTGCCGCGATCGACGTCGTACAGCCGCACCGGCACCAGCACGTGCTGGGGGTCACCCACAACGCAACCAACGCGGATGCTCAGGCCGCGGTGACGGCCGCCAAGGAAGCTGCCCCCATGTGGCGTGGTTTGTCCTTTGCCGACCGGGCTGCGGTGTTTCTCCGGGCGGCCGACCTGCTCGCCGGACCGTGGCGCGACACCCTCAACGCCGCGACCATGCTGGGCCAGTCGAAGACGGCGATCCAGGCCGAGATCGACGCCGCCTGTGAGCTGATCGATTTCCTCCGGTTCAACGTGCACTTCGCCCGCAAGCTCCTGGCCGAGCAGCCGAACTCGTCCGCCGGGGTGTGGAACCAGTTCGACCACCGGCCGCTGGAGGGCTTCGTCTACGCGGTCACCCCGTTCAACTTCACCGCGATCGCGGCGAACCTGCCGGCCGCGCCGGCGCTGCTGGGTAACACGGTGGTCTGGAAGCCGGCGCCGACGCAGCAGTTCGCGGCGCACTTCACCATGCAGTTGTTCGAGGCGGCCGGCCTGCCGCCGGGTGTGATCAACATGGTCACCGGGCACGGCGTGGAGGTCTCCGAGGTGGTCCTCGCCGACCCGGATCTCGCCGGCATCCACTTCACCGGTTCGACCAAGGTCTTCCAGCAGCTCTGGCGGACCGTGGGGGAGAACCTCGGCGGCTACCGGGGTTACCCGCGTCTGGTCGGGGAGACCGGCGGCAAGGACTTCGTGATCGCGCACAGCAGCGCAGACGTGGACGCGCTGCACACCGCATTGGTCCGCGGGGCGTACGAGTACCAGGGTCAGAAGTGTTCGGCGGCGTCCCGGGCGTACGTGCCCCGGTCGCTGTGGGAGGGCGGCCTGCGCGACCGGCTCGCCGCCACCGTGGAGTCGCTGACGTACGGCGACGTCACCGACTTCTCCAACTTCGGTGGCGCGGTGATCGACGCCAAGGCGTTCGCCCGGCACGCCACCGCGCTCGACATGATCAAGAATGCCGACAGTTGCCGGGTGCTGGCCGGTGGCACGGCCGACGACTCGGTCGGTTACTTCGTCCGCCCGACCCTGCTGGAGTGCGACGACCCGGGCCACGAGGTCTTCACCACCGAGTATTTCGGCCCGATCCTCGGCGTGCACGTCTTCGAGGACGCCCGGTTCGAGGAGGTTGTGGCCCAGGCCGAGTCGGTCGCACCGTACGCGTTGACCGGCTCGATCTTCGCCACCGACCGCCGGGTGCTGGACTGGGCGAGCGAGGCGCTGCGGTACGCCGCCGGCAACTTCTACCTCAACGACAAGCCGACCGGTGCGGTCGTCGGCCAGCAGCCGTTCGGCGGCGCACGGGCCAGCGGCACCAACGACAAGGCCGGTTCCTGGCACAACCTGGCCCGCTGGATCTCCCCCCGGACCATCAAGGAGACCTTCGTCCCGGCGACCGACCACCGTTACCCCCACATGGGCTGACCTTCCGCCGCACCCCGACTCGCGCCCGTCCGGTACGCGTTCCGGGGCGGACCCGTGCCCCTGGATCTTCGTCGGCACGCGTCCGCCCCGGTCCGCGGGAGCGACGAGCGGGGGTACGTGTGGAGGGTGTGCCGCGGCGGTCCGGGTGGATCTTCTGGGCCGGGTGGACGGATCTTCCGGCCACTTCCCGAAAGATTGTGCGAAATGCCCGAATTGTGGCGTACTCTACCCGGCAGCGCAGGTGCTCGATAGCGGTCTTCCCGCCCGGGCGTGGATCACCGTCACCCGAACGGGTGTCCCAGGGGCTCCGAATCGGCGACGATATCGAGCATCCTCACTGGACAGTCTGCCACGGACAGTGCACAGTGGAGTACAACCTGCCGCAGATCATGCCAAATCCTAGACGCGAAGGCGCCAAAGTGGCAGCGTAAGGGGCATGGCGGATTCAGGAATCAACCCAACGGCAGCAGCTCTACTGGGGCTGCTCCACGAAGGACCAATGACCGGCGGCCAGTTGATGGCCGCCGCCGAGCGGCGACTCGCACCGTACTGGTCGATGACCCGGAGCCAGGTCTACCGGGAACTCCCGGTGCTGGCCGACCAGGGTCTGGTCCGGCTCGGCAAGCCCGGCCCGCGCTCCAGTCAGCCGTACGCGATCACCGCGGCCGGAAAGCGGACATTCTCCCGCTGGCTGACGGACGTGCCGGGGCGCGACACGGTGCGCAACCCGACCGCGTTGCGGGTCGCCTTCGGCGAGCAGCACTCGGCGAACCAGCTGCGCAATCTCTACAGCGGGGCGAACGAGTACCACACCGAGGCCCTGGCGATGGCCCGGGAGCAGGCCAAGGACGCCAAGAAGGCCGGTGACTCGTACGGCGCCGCGGCGCTCGAGTTCGCGGTCCAGTACCACAAGGCGGCGCTCTCCTGGCTGAAGACGGCACCGGCCAGTTGATCACGTACGGGGAGCCGTCGCTGAGGGAGTGGGCCGCTTGCGCTGACGGTCGCTATTGTTGACAGTTGTGACCGCTGCCGATTACGCCGACCAGCTCAAAGACCTCGATGCCACGCTACGCAGCATCGAGGCAGTCCTCGATGTCGACCGGCTGCGCCAGGACAAGGTCAAGCTCGAAGAGGCGGCCTCCGCGCCCGACCTGTGGGACGACCAGGTCAAGGCCCAGGAGGTCACCTCCCAGCTCTCCTACGTCAACAGCGAGATCGAGCGGCTGGGCAGCCTGCGCAGCCGCCTCGACGACGCCTACGTCCTGCTGGAGCTGGCCGAGGCGGAGGACGACCCTGGCGTGCTCGGCGAGGTGGAGGCCGAGATCGGTGGGCTCGGCAAGGCCATCCAGGAGATGGAGGTCCGCACCCTGCTCTCCGGTGAGTACGACTCGCGTCAGGCGCTGGTCGCGATCCGGGCCGGTGCGGGCGGGGTGGACGCGGCCGACTTCGCCGAGATGCTGCTGCGCATGTACCTGCGCTGGGCGGAACGGCACGGGTACCCGACCGAGGTCTACGAGACGTCGTACGCCGAGGAGGCGGGGCTGAAGTCGGCCACCTTCGCGGTGAAGTTCCCGTACGCGTACGGCACTCTCAGTGTCGAGTCGGGCACTCACCGGCTGGTCCGGATCAGCCCGTTCGACAACCAGGGGCGGCGGCAGACCAGCTTCGCCGGTGTCGAGGTGCTACCGGTCACCGAGCAGACCGACCACATCGACATCGCCGAGAACGAGATCCGGGTCGACGTCTACCGGTCGTCCGGGCCAGGTGGACAGAGCGTGAACACGACCGACTCTGCGGTACGGATCACACACATCCCCACCGGCATCGTGGTCACCTGTCAGAACGAGAAGTCCCAACTGCAGAACAAGGCCTCCGCGATGCGGGTGCTGCAGTCGCGGCTGCTCGAACGCAAGCGCCAGGAGGAGCAGGCCCGGCTGGCCGGCCTGAAGACCGACGCGGCCGGCTCCTGGGGCGACCAGATGCGCTCCTACGTGCTGCACCCTTATCAGATGGTGAAGGATCTGCGAACTGAGCAGGAGACCGGCAATCCGACCGCGGTCTTCGACGGTGAGCTGGATGGCTTCATCGAGGCGGGAATCCGCTGGCGCAAGCAGCGTCAGCTCGCGGGCGAGGTGGCCTGAGCGATGGCCCGCCGAGGCGCACCCAGCGCCGACGGCGGGCCACTCCTTTCCGACATTGCGGGCCGATTGATGGCCCGTGGGGCTTGGACTTTTCGTTACACCGCGTAGACTCACGACCCGTGATTCAGCTTGAGCAAGTGACGAAGACGTACCCGAAGGCGTCCCGGCCATCGCTCGACGACGTGTCGGTCTCGATCGAGAAGGGTGAGTTCGTCTTCTTCATCGGTCCCTCCGGATCCGGCAAGTCGACGATCATCAAGCTGCTGCTGCATGAGGTGACTCCCAGTAAGGGGAAGGTCGTGGTCAACAGCCGCGACGTCACCGGTATGCGCTCCTGGAAGATCCCGAACTTCCGACGCTCGATCGGCTGCGTCTTCCAGGACTTCCGGCTGCTGCCCAACCGCACCGCGTACGAGAACGTTGCCTTCGCCCTCGAGGTGATCGGCAAGACCAAGGCGGTCGCCCGCCGGGTCGTGCCCGAGGTGCTGGAACTGGTCGGCCTCGGCGGCAAGGAGCACCGCTACCCGCACGAGTTGTCCGGTGGCGAGCAGCAGCGGGTGGCGGTGGCGCGGGCGTTCGTGAACCGGCCGCTGATCCTGCTGGCCGACGAGCCCACCGGAAACCTCGACCCCGACACGTCCATCGAGATCATGCGTCTGCTGGACCGGATCAACCGCACCGGTACCACGGTCGTGATGGTTACCCACGACTCCAACATCGTCAACCAGATGCGCCGCCGCGTCATCGAGATCGAGAGTGGTCGCATCGTGCGCGACCAGGCCCGTGGCGTCTACGGCTGAGCCCCGGCGCTCAGACGGCCGACCCGGCCCTGACCTGACGACGAACGACCCTCTGCGGAGATCCGGAAGGAACCCCCGATGCGCGTGAAATACGTCCTGTCCGAGGTGTTGGTCGGACTGTGGCGCAACGTGACGATGACCATCGCGATGATCATTACGATGGCCGTGTCGTTGACGATGCTGGGCGCCAGCGGCCTGATGTACCTCCAGGTCGACACCATGAAGGACTTCTACTACGACAAGATCGAAGTCGCGATCTTCCTCAAGGTCGACATCCCGGACGATCAGCGGCTGGGCCTCGAGGGCGAGCTGAAGAGCGACCCGCTGGTGGAAGAGGTCCTCTTCGAGTCGGGTGAGGACGCGTACAACAAGTTCCGGACCATGTTCCAGGACGCGCCCGACCTGGTGAACGCGGTCAAGCCGGAGCAGTTGCCCGAGTCGTTCCGGGTGAAGCTGAAGAACCCGGAGGAATACCAGGCCGTCTACGACAAGTACAAGGACACCGAGGGCGTCGACGAGATCGTCGACCAGCGGCGACTTCTCGACAAGATCTTCAACATCCTCAGCGCGGTGCAGAAGATGGGCCTGGTAGCCGCCTCGATCATGGCGATCGCCGCCCTGCTCCTGGTCGGCAACACGATCCAGGTCGCCGCGTACAGCAAGCGCCGCGAGGTCGCGGTCATGAAACTCGTCGGTGCGTCCAACTGGTTCATCCAGGCACCATTCGTGCTCGAGGCGGTGGTGGCCGGTCTTATCGGCTCCCTCATCGGCTTCGGCGCGCTGGTCCTGGGCAAGGTCTTCCTGCTGGACGGCTCGCTACGGGACCTGACCGACCTGCTCACCCCGATCGAGTGGAGCCGGGTGCTGCTGATGCTGCCGCTGATGGCCGGTGCCGGCTGCCTGGTCAGCGCGGTCACCGCCTGGGTCACCCTCCGCTTCTACCTGCGGGTCTAGCTTCCGGTACGGGTCGTTCGGCCCGTTCGGGGGTGTAATCGGACACAAGGGCCTTCGGTGGCGCGAAAAGCGCTAACCGGAGGCCCTTGTGCACGAGGTAGCATTGCGCGGCCGTCAACAGAGTCCGGCGGCCGTCAACGCAGCGGAGAGGGGTGGCGCGGATGCCACGGGAGAAGGGGCGCAAGGTCGTCGCCTCCAACCGGAAGGCGCGCCACGACTACGCCATTCTCGACACGTACGAGGCAGGCATGGCGTTGACCGGCACCGAGGTCAAGTCCCTGCGCGCCGGCCGTGCCTCACTGGTCGACGCCTTCGCCCAGGAGCGCAGCGGGGAGCTGTTCCTGCATGGGATGCACATCCCGGAGTACACCCAGGGCACCTGGACCAACCACGAGCCCCGCCGTACGCGCAAGCTGCTGCTCAACCGGATCGAGATCAACCGGCTGCTCGGCAAGCTGAAGGAGAGCGGCCTGACCCTGGTCCCGCTCTCGGTCTACTTCAACGACGGCTGGGCCAAGGTGGAGATCGGCCTCGCCCGGGGTAAGAAGTCGTACGACAAGCGCCAGGACCTGGCCAAGCGGGACGCCGACCGCGAGATCGCGAAGGCGGCCGGCCGGCGTGGCAAGGGCATGGACTGACCTGACCTGGGGCGACGCGCCGGGACGGGGATCCGGAATTAACCCGGTGGCGCGAGGCGTTAAGGTTGGGGTGGCTGCCACGTCAGGTGGCCCTGTCTAGGGGGTGACTGGTTTCGACTTCGTACGCTGCGTCAGGGGAAGCGAGCCGAGGAAGCCGACGTCGTCTCGAGAATCGGTCGTCGGAAACCAATAAGCGCCAAGCAAAATCGCGCTGACTTCGCTCTCGCCGCCTGAGGCGAGTAGCAAGTCTGTCGGCCTGGGAGTGCCTTCGTCCCAGTCTGCCGGCATCAGCTAGAAGGCTGGCCAATCGAACCCGGTCGCGGGGTTCGTGCGGCGAGATTAATCAGCGACTGGGCCCGTCACACCAACTCGCTCGCGTGATCGGTGGGGCCGAGTAGAGGCATAGCGAGCTGCGCTCGGAGAAGTCCTGACAATCCGACGAAGGACCCGGGTTCGATTCCCGGCACCTCCACCCAGCGCTCTGCGCCCCGGTCCTCGGACCGGGGCGCAGAGTCGTTTTAGCCGATCTGCGCCCCGGTGGGGGCCGACCGGGGACGGATCGGGCACCCCGAGGGCTGGACACCGGTGGGGTGGTGGACTCACCATCAGCTCAGGCGGTAGGCGCTCAAGGAGGTGCGTCATGGTGACCGGCCCGATCCAGCACCCGGTAGCGGCGTTTCCGACCGGCGACCCGATCGCCCTGCGCGCGGCACGGCGGCACCGGGTCACGCTGCTCCGCGAGATCCATGCCTTCGAGCAGGCCCTGGCCGGTCCGGCCGACGATCCGGACTGGCGAGCGCGGGTCACGCTTCGGCTGGACGGGCTGCGGGGTGAGTTCACCGAGCACGTCAGGCTGACCGAGGGCCGCTCCGGGCTCTACGCCGAACTGCTCGACCGGGCACCACGGCTGGCCCGGACCGTACACGTGCTGCTGCGCGAGCACGCCGCGGTGGCTGCCGTACTCGCCGCTCTGCAACGCCGGGCGCAACTGCCCGAGGCGACCACCGAGGAACTGCGTGGCTGGGCCGGTGACCTGCTTCGGGAACTGTCCCGGCACCGGCAGCGCGGTGCCGACCTGGTCTACCGGGCCTACGGCACCGACATCGGCCGCCCGAGCTGACCGAGCCGGCAGGATCGTGCCGGTCCGACGCGCCGACGATCGCCTGTACGGAACCCGACACCGCCCGCTGACGTCTGATCGACATGCGACGTTTTCCCGCCCCGCTGGGCCTCGCGATGCTGTTGACCCTCGCCGCATGTGCACAGCCGGACACCTCGACCGGCGCCGCGCCGGACCGCCGGTCCGACGCTTTCCAACAGCGGGCGACCGAGGTCGCAGCGGCCTGGCAGGCGGCCGTGCCACCGGACTGGCGCGGCGGGTACGTCCCCCTGCAGGATCCGACCGTGGTGCCGGCCGACGCCCGGCTCGGTGAGGACACCAAACAGGCCCTCGTCGCCGGCTGGTACCGGGAACGGGCTCCGCTGCCGGCCGCGGTGCCGGCCGACGGCACGATCACCTTCCCGGACGGCAAGCTCACCGTGCCACTGGTGAGCGCCGTCGACGCGTACCGCCAGCTCGACCAGGGTGACCCGCCGGCCTGTCCGAGGGGGCCCAAGCTGCCGCCGCCGCCCATGCCCGACGCCAGCGGGCCGGACGGCTCGGTCAGCGGGCCGGCGACGATCGCCTGTACCCCGCTCACCGTCACCAAGGTCGAGCTGGGCACGACCACCATCCGGACCAGCCGAGGCGAGGCCACGGTGCCGGCCTGGCTGTTCACGGTCGACGAGATCGGCGCCCGGGTCGCCCGGGTGGCGGTCGCCGCGAGCGCGACCGGGACCCTGCCGGAGCCGCCCGCGCCCGCGGGCGCCCCGGTCGAGGGTCTGGTCGGCGCGCAGGACCTGGTCGGGACCGACGGGTCCACGCTGACCTACCGGCTGGGCGTCGGCGCCTGCGACACCGAGGTCACCCCACTCGTACGGGAACAGGACGACCTGGTGCTGATCGGCGGTACGGCGGTCCGATCCGACGGCATCTGCACCGACCAACTGCTACTGCAACCGGTCACGGTGACCCTGGAGGCGCCGCTGGGCGCCCGTACCGTGCTCGACGCCGCCTCAGGACGGCCGCTGATCCTGACCACGGCCCGCTGATCCTCCTCGGCGGCCCGGTCCGGGCAGCCGCGCTCGCGCGGCGCGTCCTGATCCGCCGGCGGTCTCCCTGCCGCCGGCGGATCAGGGCAGTTCGATCGGCAGGGTGATCCCGTCCAGGCTGTGCGCGCAGGCGCAGGAGCGCTCCAGCGGCAGCGTCGCGACCGCGTCGAGCAGCAGCTCGCGCAGCCGTTCGGTGTTCTCGCCGAAGACCCGGAACACCTCTTCCTGGGTGACTCCCTCGCCACCCTCCACCCCGGCGTCCAGGTCGGTGACCAGGGCGATCGAGGTGTAGCAGAGTTCCAGCTCACGGGCGAGTACGGCTTCCGGGTGCCCGGTCATGTTGATCACCGAGCCGCCGATGGCGGTGTACCAGCGGGACTCGGCACGGGTGGAGAAGCGCGGACCCTCGACCACCACCATGGTCCCGCCGTCGCGGGCCTCGATGCCCTGCCGCTGCGCGGTGGTCAGCACCGCACGCCGACCGTGCGGGCAGTACGGGTCGGCGAACGACACGTGCACGGCACCGGTGTCGTAGTAGGTCTGCTCCCGGCCGCTGGTCCGGTCGACCAGCTGGTCCGGCACCACGAACGTGCCCGGCCCCAGTTCCGGCCGCAGGCCGCCGACCGCGCACGGGGCGAGGATCTGCCGTACGCCGAGGGAGCGCAGCGCCCACAGGTTGGCCCGGTACGGAATCCGGTGCGGCGGGTGCCGGTGATCGCGCCCGTGCCGGGGCAGGAAGGCCACCGGTCGGCCGGCGACCTCGGCGATCGTGATCGGGTCGGACGGATCGCCGTACGGAGTCCGTACGGCGTGCTCGGTGGCACCGTCCAGGAGGGCGTAGAGGCCGGAGCCTCCGATGACGGCAAGCTCTGCGTGTGCACTCACGGGCCTACCCTGCCATCCCCGCCCGCCCCGACGCCCGGTAGCCCCGGTCCACATCCGCCGGCCGCGCGCGGTCGCGGCAAGCGAGCGTCATCGGGATGATCCGGACGGTCCGGGTTATCGCCGGTTGCTCAACTCGCACTGGCCGTCCAGACCTTAGCCAGCGACAGTCGTGCAAGCTATGGTGCGAGGCATGGCGTTGACTGCGCGCATGGTCGCGTTTGACGGTGTGGATCCGGTATGGCCGACGATGTTCGGCCCTTCCCGTGACTGCGCCTCCGAGTAGAGATGTCCGGCGTACAGGGTGAGGGCCAGGCGATCGGGGGGCGCGCCATGGCGTCGATGACCGGGCAACTGCTGGTCGCGACCCCGTCACTGAAAGATCCCAACTTCGACCGTACGGTGGTGCTGCTGGTCGCGCACGAGCCCGGCGGCGCCCTGGGCGTGGTGCTCAACCGCGCCACCGAGGTGCCGGTCGCCGATGTGCTCGGTGCCTGGGGCAGCCTCGCCGGCGAGCCCGCGGTGCTGTTCGAGGGTGGGCCGGTGCAACCGGAGTCGGCGATCTGCCTGGCCCGGATGCGCACCCCGGTACGCCGGGTGAAGGGCTTCCATCAGGTCTCCGGCGCGGTGGGCACGGTGGACCTGTCCGTCGACCCGGAGCGGATCGGTGACGCCGTCTCCGGGATCCGGGTCTTCGCCGGCTACTCCGGTTGGTCACCGGGGCAACTGGAGGCGGAGATCGAGAGTGGGTCGTGGTTCGTCCTGGACGCCCTGCCCGGTGACGCGTTTGTCGACCGGCCGGACGACCTGTGGCCGATGGTGTTGCGTCGGCAGGGCGGCATGATGGCCGCGGTGGCGCACTTCCCGCCGGACGTGGCCCTGAACTAGCTGGTCGGGGGCGGGGTGCCGGAGTGCGACCCCTCGGAGATGACCTAGCGGCGGGGCATGTGTAATATTGCGCGAGTGCCCGAGAGATCGGGCAAGCAAGTAGGGGGCCGTGGCGCAGCTGGTAGCGCACCACACTGGCAGTGTGGGGGTCAGGGGTTCGAGTCCCCTCGGCTCCACCCCTAGGTAGTGGTTCGAGGGCTCGTTCGCCGATCGTGGCGGGCGGGCCCTCGGTCATTTGACCCCGACTCTTGGATCCCGGCCGGGGCGTCGTGGCTCGGCCCGACACGTCATGTGACGACCGTCACTCTCTGAGTTCTGTGTGGGCGGTGGGGCGGACGGATGGCGCGGCGCCGATGAGCGCTTGACCTTTGTTCTCAGGCGGGGCCGCTGATTGTGGTCGCCAGGTAGTCGTATTCGCTACGCACCGCCCCTCGTCTAGGCGGCTGGCCGGCGGTGCGTTTGATGCGGTTCGTGCTGATGACCTCGATGTACGCGCTGCGCCGCCGCCGGCCCGTGTCTGTCAGATTTGTGTGCTAGCCGTTACTCATCGTGGTGCTCCGTCTCTCCGCGGGGGGCGCGATCCCTCCGTGGCCCGTCGTTGGTCGACTCGCGCCGGTGGGCGCTCTGATCTGGAGGCGGGTAGATCTGTTGTCGTGATCGGCGGGTTGGATGCTCCCTTTCGGATCGACGGATCGCCGCTTACGGGGAGTGTTGATTTGTTGCGTGTACATGTCATTCGCGCTGACCATCAAAAGTCGTGGCCTTGACTCGGGCGTGCCGCCCTATCCATACTTGTGGAACTTATGCACTTCGATGTACAGCAGGAGGTGAAAGAAATGAAGGTCAAGGTTGCCGAGAAGCAGGAAACCGTCCGCACCACCACGCCGTACGTCGCTGGCTAGGTGAAATCGGTGGGGGCTCGTTAATTCGGGCCCCCACCTCCCCATGAGACATTCCGGCCCCTGGGAGAGAACCCTGCATGACCGCTCTTCACTCACGCGTCCGCCCCGCTTTCTTCTCGACTCTGGACGATGCCCGCAGGCGCCTGGATGCCGAGGGGACGGATACCCCCGTTTTCCTCCTGGTCACCGCTCCGGACGGCAGCGGCAAGGCTGACACGGTCCACGCCTGGCTCGACGCCGCGGGGAACGGGCAGTTGGCGGAGCGTGTGGTGTCGGGTAGCGGCGACAAGCTGACACATGGCTACTTCGCCGGCTTCCAACCTTTGGTGGACCATGCGCTGGCCCTCGCCGAGGTTGAGAATCCCGACCTGGTGGCGGCGGCAGAGCAGTCTCTCAAGCGATTCTTTCCGCATCGGGACTCGCCCGCCTACCGGGTGCCGAAGGACCTTACCGGAATTGCGAGCCGGGACGAGCGTACCCGGTTTTACTTCCATGACTACCAGGGCAAACTGCTAAACGGCGTGTATGAATTCCTGGACAGTTTCCTTGCCGCCTCCGAGCAGCCCTACACCCTGGTCATCGACAACGCCGAGCGCCTGTCGCCCACGGCTATGCAGTTTCTCGACATCGTCGCCCGTCGCCGGACCCTCTGCCGCCGCCTGACGATCGTCCTCCTGGTCAACGGTGAACCGGACATCACCCTCGCCGAGCACAGCGCGCAGGTCACCCTGCCGCCGCTGTCCAAGAGCGAGGCCCGGGAACTGGTCGAGACATGGGGATTCGAGCCGCTGGCACCCAAGCGACTCGACAGCCTGTGGCGGCTCGCGCAGGGCCGGCCCGCCCGGCTCTCGGCGCTGATGCGCTGTGTCGACCTGAACGTGGCGCTGCCCGGCTACCTGACCTTCGAGACGCACCTCGACCTCTACCTGAGCCTGCTCGGCGAGCGGGCCAGGTACGACCTGGTGGAGAAGCATGTCCGGGCACACTGCTCGGACGACGACCCGATCGCGGTACGGAACTACGACACCTTCGACGCCGGCACCCGGGAGCGCGCGCACCGTACGGTGATCGCCGGCCTTGCCGGGACGCCGGAGGAGATCTTCCATCCGATCCACCACAGCAGCCTGCAGAGTGCGTCCGACCGGATGGTGGCCCTGGCCCCACTGTCGATCTCCCTTCAGGAGATCGGGCTCTACAACACCTGGTTCGACCTGTTCTCCCGCTTCTGGGCGGACCCGCAGCTGCGTACCCTTCCCGGTGGCGGGCAGACGCACAACCTGGCCTACCTGCGGATGGCCTTCGTGTTGTACTCGCTCAAGCTGGCGCACGTCTCCATCCCGTACCTGGACGCGTTCTACCAGCACTTTCCGCAGAGCCTCTACACGCCCACCGTGCTGTACTCGCAGAGCATGGCGCACGGTCGGTACCAGACGCCGCCGGACCTCGTCACCGCGGAGCGTTTCGCGCTGCTCAATCTGGAGAAGATCAGCAGCGAGTTCCAGGACCATCCGAAGCACGAGTACATCAAGGTCTTCGCGGAGAACGCACTGGCCTACATCCGCGCCCGGCAGGGCCGGATGGACGAGGCGCTGAAGCTGTGCACCGAGGGCATGGACCGGATGCAGAGGATCTACGGCGACGAGAAGTACGCGCTACACCAGTCGATCCTCGTCTACAACACGGCGCAGATCTACGAGATGGTGAAGGACTTCCCGAAGGCGTACGAGGTCTACCAGCGGACCATCGGCCTCGACCCGAACTACGGCGAGTACGCCAACGACCTCGCGAACATGCTGCAGCGTACGGGGCGGTTCGAGGAGGCGCTGGAGTACTACGAGCGGGCCATGAAGTTGTGTCCGCCGTACTACGAGGCCCACCTCAACCGCGCCCGCCTCCACCTGCAGACCGGAGACACGGAAGCCGCCGAGCGAGACTTCCGGCGAGCGGCCGAGCTGAATCCCGAGGAGGCACGGGCGCACCTGGGACTCGGCACGCTCCAGCTCAAGCAGGGCCGGCCTGCCGAGGCCCTGGACAGCCTGGACGCGGCCGTTTACCACGATGCGTCGAATGCGCAGGCCTGGAGCAATCGGGGTCTGGCCCTGTCCGAACTCGGGCGCGCGGACGAGGCCGAAGAAAGCCTGCGGACCGCCGTGGCCCGCAACCCCAAGCTCGCCGAGGCGTGGAACAACCTCGCCCACGTCCTTCACGCGAGCGGGCGTGTGGAGCAGTCCCTGACGTCTCTGGACAACTCGGTACGGCTCTCCGACGACCCGGACTACGTCTACAATCGGGCACTGCTCCGGTTGGAGGTGGGTGACCTGGCCGGGGCTTCCGCGGACATCGACCTCGCCGCGGAGCGCGGCGCGGATGCCATCGAGTTGGCCGAGTTGCGTGCTCGACTGTCCAAGGTCTCGGGTGCTACTTCGAATTGACGTGTCCTCGGCGATCGGGCCGGGTTCGCAGAGACATGAGGATCACCGGCATCAACAAGGAGCATCTCGTGTCACCCGCTGAGCGCCGCGGACTGCCCGAGCAACGTTCCCTGCGTACGTTGCTGGCGGCGTACGCGGTGAGCCAGTTCGGCAACTGGCTGTTCCGTACGGCTGTCGTCTACTACGCCTACAACGAGAACCGTGGCTCCAACGCGGTGCTCACCACGGCGATCGTGCTGGTGTACCTACCCATCCTGTTCGGCTCGCGGCTACTCGCCCCGCTGGCCGACCGCACTGACACGCGGCGCACCCTGATCGGGTTGGACGTGCTGCGCGCCGTGGTGCTCGCGGTGCTGCTCATAGCCGTACTGGGCGGCATCACCTTCATCAGCGCGGCCACCATCGGCGTGCTGGCGATCCTCAGCCTGTTGACCCCGTTCTTCACCGCTTCGCAGACGGCCTACCTGCGACGTGTGCTGCCGACCGACCGCATCTCGCCGGCACTCGCGGCGGTGTCGAAGGTCGACTGGTGGATGTTCGTGCTGGGTACCGCGGCCGGGCCGCTGGTCTTGGTGGTCAGTGATCTGCCCACGTTGATCGCCCTGGACATCGCCACCTTCGTCGTGTCCGCGCTGCTGCTGGTACGCCTCATGCCGGCGCCCGTGCCGACCGCAGGTCGCAGTGGCGGCGCGGCTACCGGCTCGGGCCGGCCTCGGCTGAGCACGAGCAGCACCTGGATGCTGGTGAGTGTCTTCGCGCTCAACGTCGGCGCGGGACTGATCAACGTCTACCCGAACGTGGTCGCCCGGAACTACCTCGGCGACAGCGCCAGTTGGTTGAGTGTCATCAACCTGGCCAACGGCATCGGGGCGGTAATCGGTGCCACCCTGGTCGGACGACTCGGCAAGCGGTACGGTCTGCGGCCCGGAGTGCTCGCCGCCGTGGCCGTGTCCCTGTCGTTGGCGGGCATGACCTTCGTGACGACTCCCTGGGTCGCGGTTCTCACGAGTTCCACCATGTTGCTGGCCGGCCAGGTGTTCGCGGTGGTCCTCCAGACCCGGATCCTGGAGAACGAGCCGATCGCGGTCGCGGGGCGGGTCTCCGGCCTGTTCACCCTGGGGACCTTCGCCGGTGTCACGGTGAGCGTCGCGCTGTTCCTGGGTGTCACCAGCATCGCCCCGCTGCGGACCTCGCTCACCGTACTGCTGGTGGGCGGCGCCGTGGCGGCTCTGGGGTCGGCTCTCATCGGCGCTGCCGCGGCGCGGCGCTACGGGAACACCGCACCCGAGCCCGCCACGGAGGCGCAGGCCGGGCAGGAGGAACCCGGCACGGTCAACGGACGACTCCCGGACCTCGACGCGGAGGCGAACGCACTGTTGGTGCGGCAGGCGGGTCGGGCCTTCGCCACCGGGGTCGCGCTCGCGTCGACCGTCGACGCCGGCATCCCGCACGCCACCACGGTCAACTCCTTCGTGACCGTCTCACTCGACCCGGCGCTCGTGATGATCTGCGTGGAGCAGGGCTCGCGGCTGGAATCGATGCTCCACGAGGACTCACCGCTGGGTATCACGATCCTCTCGGCCGGGCAGCGCGACGCCGCCCGGTACTTCGCCAGAGCCGACAGACCGGTCGGTGAGAGTCAGTTCGAAGGGCACCCCTGGAAGCCGGGCAAGATCACCGGAGCCCCGCTGCTCGACCTCGGCACCGCGTCGCTCGAATGCCGGGTGCAGACTGTCGTCCCCGCCGGGGACCACGTGATCGTGCTGGCCAGGGTCCTGTCGTTCACCCCGATGGACCAGGACGGGCAGATGCCCCTGGTCTTCTTCGGCGGCAAGTTCCAGGCTCTGGACGCCAACCCCGGTACGCCCAGCGGGGAGACACCGACCGTCCCGGTCGGGGTCGGACGTGCCGGAGCGGAGCGGTGAGCATCGTGTACCCGCCGGCAAGCCGCGATCCGGGTTCGCAGAAGCTGCACGGGTACTCGGTCGCCGACCCGTACCGGTGGCTGGAAGACCCGGACAGCGAGGCGACCCGACGTTGGTCGGAGGCGCAGCGCGAGCTGTGCGACCGCGCGTTCGACGACCTGCCCGGTCGTGCCGCACTGCGTGAGCGCGTCGCCGAACTGCTGCGGACCGGAAGTGTGAGTGCCCCGGTCTGGAGAGGGTCGCGACAGTTCTTCACCCGTCGACTTCCCTCGCAGGAGCGCGCCGTCCTGCTCACCGTGGAACCCGGCGGGGAGGAACGGGTCCTGCTCGATCCGATGCGACTGGATCCGTCCGGTGCCACCACCCTCGACTCGTGGCATCCGGACCCGGAAGGGCGTCGACTCGCCTACAAGATCTCCCTGGGCGGCAACGAGGAGTCTCTTCTCCACGTGTTGGACATCGCGACCGGTGAGCTGCTGGAGGGCCCGATCCCACGGGTGCGTCATTCGGCGATCGCCTGGTTGCCCGGTCGCGACGCCTACTACTACGTCCGTCAGTTGCCGGTCGGCGACGGCGGGGCGACCGGTTCCGATTCGCCACGGAGGGTCTACCTGCATCGGGTCGGCACCGATCCGGCCACGGACGACGTCCTGGTCTTCGGCGACGGGCTCCCCGACACCTACGACTACGGCATCCTGGTCAGTGGCGACGGTCGCTGGCTGAGCCTCGGTGCGTCCCAGGGCACCGAGAACCGCAGCGACCTGTGGCTCGGTGACCTGTCGGCGGGTACGCCGGAGGCGCCGCAGTTCCGCCCGGTCCAGGTGGGCGTGGACGCCGACACCGGCCTGTACATGTGGCGCGACGGCCGGGCGTACCTGTTCACGGACCGCGACGCGCCACGCTCCCGGTTGTGCGTCGCCTCCCCGTCCGACCTTTCCTACACCGCCTGGCGGGATCTGGTCGCTGAGGACCCCGAGGCGGTGCTGTCGGACTTCGCCATTCTCGACGGACCCGAACTGGATCGGCCGCGCCTCCTGGTCGGCTGGACGCGTCACGCCGTCAACGAGGTCACGGTGCACGACCTGGAAACCGGCGAACGGCTCGACACGGTGCCGACGCCGGGAGTGGGAGCGATCGGGGGCCTGTTCGAGCGGCCGGAGGGCGGCCACGAGGCGTGGTTCTCGTACACCGACAGCACCTCGCCGGGGACGGTCCTGCGGTACGACGCCCGCTCCGGCACCACGGAGGTGTGGGCGGCCACGCCCGGCATGGTGGCCGTCCCGGAGGTGCGCAGCTCGCAGGTCAGCTACCGCTCCTGCGACGGTACGACCGTACGCATGCTGGTCGTCGAGCCACTGGACCGTACCGGGCCACGCCCCACGATTCTCTTCGGCTACGGCGGGTTCGGCTCGTCCCTGGTGCCCGCGTACGACCCGTCGATCCTGGCCTGGGTCGAGGCCGGCGGCGTCTACGCGGTGGCGAACCTGCGCGGCGGCGGCGAGGAGGGCGAGCAGTGGCACCGCGCCGGGATGCGGGAGCACAAGCAGAACGTCTTCGACGACTTCCACTCCGCGGCCGAGGCCCTGATCAGTGGGGGCTGGACCACCACGGAGCAACTCGGCACCTACGGCGGCTCCAACGGCGGCCTGCTGGTCGGCGCCGCACTCGTACAGCGGCCCGACCTCTACCGGGCCGTGGTGTGCGAGGCGCCGCTGCTGGACATGGTCCGGTATGAGCGTTTCGGCCTGGGGCGCCTGTGGGCCGGCGAGTACGGGTCGGCGGACGTTCCGGAGGAACTCGGCTGGCTGCTGGCCTATTCCCCGTACCACCACGTGCGGGAGGGGACGGAGTATCCGGCCGTCCTGTTCACCGTCTCCGACAACGACGCACGGGTTGACCCGATGCACGCTCGGAAGATGTGCGCGGCGCTCCAGCACGCGTCGAAGAGCGTTGCGCCGGTCCTGCTGCGCAGTGAGTCCGAGGTGGGGCACAAGGGAAGGTCGATGACCCGGGTGGCCGACCTGACGGCGGATACGCTCGCGTTTCTCGCCTGGCACACCGGCCTGCGTCTGCCCTGACGCCCGCGCGTGGATTCCGGTGGGAGGAGTCCTGATTCGATCAACAGTGGGGTTCGCATGAGTGAGATACCGGGCAGCACCCGTGTCGTGGCGATCGTCGACGCCTATTCCAGCGCCCGTTTCCTCGCGCCGATCTTCAGGGAGCAGGGATACGACTGCGTCCACGTGCGCAGCGCCGACGCCGTCAACCCGGCCTACCAGCGCAGCTACCGGGCGGGGGACTTCGTCGCGGAGATCGTGCATGCCGGTGACGTCGCGGAAACGGCGCAGGCGGTGGCGCGCTACGAACCGGTGTGCCTGATCCCGGGTATCGAAAGCGGCGTCGAACTGGCCGACGTGCTGAGCGAGACCCTGGGGCTGCGGACCAACGGTACGGAACTGAGCAGTGCCCGCCGCGACAAGTTCCGCATGATGGAGGCCGTCAAGGCCGCCGGTGTGCCCGCCACCGAACAGATCCTGGTGACCGATCTCGACGCGCTGCTCGACTGGCAAGGCAAGATCGACGGGCACGTGGTGCTGAAACCGGTCCGGAGCGCGGGCAACGACGGCATCCACTTCTGTGCCGACGCCCAGCAGGTACGTGCCGCGTTCCACGCGCTGATCGGCACCGACAGTGCGCTCGGCACGCAGAACCGGGCGGTGCTCGCCCAGGAGTACCTCGTCGGCGCCGAGTACATAGTGAACACCGTCAGCCTCGACGGCAGGCGCCACGTCACCGATGTCTGGAAGATGCACCACATCAGCGCGAACGGGGTACGCGACCTCGGCGCCAGCGCCCAACTGCTACCGCGGCACGGTCCCGAATCGGACCCATTGGTGGACTACACGTTCAAGGTGCTCGACGCGTTGGGCCTGCAACACGGCCCCGCGCACACCGAGCTCAAACTGACGCCGAACGGCCCGAGGCTGATCGAGACGGCCGCTCGTGCCTGTGGCGCGGACCTGCACATTCCCGTACAGGAGGCGCTCGGCGAGAGCCAGATGGAATGGACCGTCGACGCCTACGTGAATCCCGACCGGTTCCGCGAACGGTGGGAGGCCGGCTACGAACTGTCCAGACACGCCGGGCTCGTCAACATGATCTCGCCGTCGAGCGGGACGCTCCGCGGCTACCCGAAGATGGCCGAGTTGCGGGCGCTCGAAAGTTTCCAGGACATCCTGCTGAACGTCCAGCCCGGCGGCCGGATCCACCGCTCGGTGGACGACTGGACCTACCCGATGCGGGTGTACCTGGTGCACGAGACGGAAAGCACCGTGCTCCACGACATCCTGACCGCCCGCTACCTGGATGGCGACGGCTTCTACGACGTCGTGTGACGCGGTGGCGTCGGATGGGGCCGGGGCCCCCGGTGGTGCCGGCCATTCCGACCGACCCGCCGGTCACGATCGCGGTGTGGTTGTGGTCGAAGGTCGTGCTGTCAGGTTGGCGCGGGAAACTGTACGGAACCGCATCGCGGGCAGCAGTTCGGGCCGAATGCGCCGTACGACGGATCATCGCGCGGATTGGCCGGTGGCCAGCGGTGGGAACGGTTCGCACGCGGGTCCGCTCGTCCGGAGTTACCGCTATCTGATCGCTGGATACGGTTTGCCCGAACAGAATGAAGCTCGTCTACGCGTGCTACGGTGCTTGTCGCAGGCGCCCGGATCCGGAGCGCCTGTGCGAGTTCGCCTTCAAGGCCCACGGGGAAGTGGATGCCGAGTGCTGGACGGCCGCGGTGCGCGGCGAGCCGTAGTGTCCCGCCCGCCGTGCCCGGCGTCGTAACGGCCCGCCTCTGCCCCCCGTCGTACGCGCGGCTGTGCGCTGGTCGTCCGGATGTCGGCCGCGTCGGGCCAGCCAGCGGCCCCAACCCGTGCCGGCGCGGTCGCTGGCCAACCGGCGGGCCTGTCGGGGGTGCGGCCCCGGTACCAAGAGGGATTCCGACGGCGAGCAAGACGGAGGACGCATGCCGACCGTGACGACCAGCCACACCAGCGACCAAGACCCGGTGGATGTGTGGGCGGCCCTGCTGGACAGTGAGTCGTACGCCGCTTACATGGCCGAGGTGCGGGAAATCAAGGTGATCGAGTGGCAGGGTGATCGCCGGGTGAGCCGGTGGTCGGTGCTACTCAAGGGATCCGAGCTGGAATGGGTGGAAGAGGAGTTCATCGACCACGACCGTCGCCGTATCGAGTTTCGGCAGATAGATGGCGACCTTGCCTACTTCACCGGGCATTGGCAGGTCACCGTGGACGAGCGGGGTACCACGGCCGAGCTGGAGGTCGAATTCGACATCGGTATCCCGATGATGAGTGACATGCTCAACCCGGTGGCGGCGCGTGCTCTGGAGGACAACTCGCGTGCCATCCTCGAACAGCTCGAAAGCCGTGCTCGTGCGGCTTCCGCCACGCGGACGAAGCCGTGACCGAAGCCGTGACCGACGCCGATGCCACCATGGCCCGGACCACCTTCCGTAGGCTGCGCGCGCACATGTCACCCGCGCTCGCCCTGGCCGGTAAGTTCGCCGGGCAGGGTGAGGTGGAGACGTCGGCGCAGGGGTGCTGGGTCCGGCTCTCCGACGGTCGGCGGGTGCTGGACTTCGGGTCGTACGCGGTCACCCTCATCGGGCACCGACACCCCGAGGTGGTCGCGGCGGTCGCCGCCCAGCTGGGCACGATGCCGGTGTCCACTCGATCCCTGGGCAATCCGGTCGCCGCGGTCGCCGCCGAGGAACTGGTCGGCTACCTGGGCTCCTCCCTCCCGCGTGTCTACTTCGGAACGAACGGGGCGGACGCCGTCGAGGTCGCGGTGAAGCTGGCACGACTGGCCACCGGCCGCAAGACGGTGGTCGCGGTCCGCGGCGGCTATCACGGCAAGACGATGGGCGCGCTCGCGCTGACCTGGCACCCGAGGTTCCGGTACGGGCTGGAGGAACTGCTTGGCGGCGCCGTACACGCCGATCCGACGGACGAGGACGCGGTACGCCGGGTCGCGGCCGGCGGCGATCTCGCGGCCGTCATCTTCGAGCCGGTACAGGGCGAGAACGGAGTCGTGCCGTTGGATCCGCAGCTCCTGACCCGATGGACGGCCGACGCACGGGATGCCGGAGCGGCCGTGATCGCCGACGAGATCCAGGTCGGGTTACGACGCGGCGGGCCCCGGTCGATCGCCCTGGACAGCGGCCTGGACGTCGACGCGGTACTGCTCGGCAAGCCGCTCGGCGGCGGTGTCGTACCGGTGTCGGCGGCGGTCTGCTCGGACTGGCTCTACCGCCCGCTGGTGGATGATCCTTTCCGGCACACCGCCACCTTCGGCGCACAACCGCTCGGTATGGCGGCAGTCCCGGCGGCGCTGCGCGCCATCGAGGCCAGCGCCGACAACGGCGCCCTCGTCTCGGCCAGGATGGCCGCCGGACTCGCCGAACTGTCCGCCGGCAACCCCGACGTGGTGACCGAGGTCCGGGGCCGGGGACTGATCTGGGGCATCGACTTCGCGTCCGCGGAGCATGCCGGCGAGATCGTGCTCGACCTGGCTCGGCGCGGCCTGCTGACCTCACCGTGCCTGAGCCGACCCGAGACCCTCCGGCTGCTTCCGCCCATGGTCGCGAGTGAGGCCGAGGTATCGCATGCCCTGGAGGCCCTGACCGGCGCCGTCGCGTACGCCCGCGCGAATCTCGCCGGCCGGACCACCGCCGAGGTGGTGTCGTGACCGAAGCGGACGACCCCTTCGGTACGGGCTGGGGCGACGTCAGCGGCGACCTGCCCGCCGACGCGTTGGCCGAGATCGCCGCGCGCGCCGAGCAGGCCGATCGGCAGGGCCGGCCCTCCGGGCGCAGCCTGAGCCTGCTCCGCTCACTGAACTGGCCGGGCCTGGCCGTGCCGGAGAAGTTCCAGGGCGGCGGCGCCGGACTGATCCGCTGCTGCGCCGCGCAGCGCGCGCTCGCGGCGAGCGACCCGGCGCTGGCCATCGGGGTCAACATGCACCTGTTCTCCGTGGGCCTCATGGTCGAGCACTGGCGCCGCCGCACCGACACGTCCTGGCTGCTGATGGAGGCGATCGCCAGCCAGAACCGGCTGCTGGCGTCGGCCTTCGCCGAACCGCACCTCGGCGGCTCCACCACCAGGTCCACGCTGGTCGCCGAACCTGTGGCCAAGGGCTGGCGGGTGTCGGGCCGGAAGCGGCCATGCTCCTTGGCAGGTCAGGCGGACCTGGTGTGCCTACAGGTGCAGACGCCGGCCGATCCACCGACCGTGCTGGTCGCCCTGTTGCCGACCAGCGCGCCCGGACTTCGGGTGATCGAGGACTGGGACGCGATGGGCATGCGCGGCTCGGCTTCGGACACGCTGCTGCTCGAGGACTGTTTCATCCCGCGCGAGTTGGTGTTCTACGAGGCGCCGGCGGGCTCGGAACAGGACGACGTCTTCGCCGCGGGGGTCATCTGGTTCGCGCTCACCTCTACCGCGTGTTATCTCGGGCTGGCCCGAGCCGCACTGCGGCACGCGGGCGACATGCTGCGCGAATCGCACATTGCCCACCTCGGCTACAGCCGGGCCGAGCTACCCAGCTACCAGGCCGCGATCGGAGATCCCGTCGCGGATCTGCTGACCCTGGACGCGGCCTGTTTCGATGTCGCGCGACGCATGGACGAGGGCACCGACCCGAATCAGCTCGTCGGCGCGGCGCTGGCGGTCAAGCAGCAGGCGGTACGGGTGGTACCGGCGGCCGTATCCGCCTTTGCCGAGGCGTGCGGCGGTGCCTCGTACGCCCGTTCGCTGCCGTTGGAACGTCTCTGGCGTGACGCCCAGGCGATCCGCTTCCACCCGCCGACTCCCGTTGCCACCCGCCAGTACCTGGCCCGCCGGGCCCTGGGCATCGCCGCCTCGCTCGACCTCGACGAGGCGGCACCCGCGCTGCGCGCTGAGGTTGGGACACCGCCGACCGGAAACCGGTGGCCGCGAACGAGCGAATCGAGAGGATGAGGTGTACATGACCAGGGACGAACTGGCAGAGGTGGTACGGAGCCGGGTCGCGGAGGTTGTCGGCGTACCCACCGCCGAGATCACCGAGACCACCGATCTTCGCGCCGAGCACGACGTGGACAGCCTGGAGCTGATGGAAATCGGTACCCGGCTGGAGCAGGCGCTCGGCACCCGGATCGACGCGAGCAACCTGATGGACATGCGGAACGTGGGACACGCCGTCGACCTGCTTCACAGCCGCCTTCGGGAGCGGGTGTGACCCAACGGGTGGCCGTCACGGGCATCGGTCTGAAGACGCCCGCCGGCACCGGTGTCGAGCAGGTCCTCGACGCGCTCGCGGAAGGCCGCAGCACCGCGGCGGCCGTACCCGACCTCTGCGACAGAGGGCTGCCGGTCACCTTCGCCTGCCGGGTCCCGGACTTCGACACCACGCCCTACTTCTCCCTACGCGAGCTGCGGCAGGTCGACCGGGTGGCGATGCTGGCGGTCTCGGCGGCAGCCGACGCTTTCGCCGATGCCGGCCTCGGTCCTTTCGCCGACCCCGCGCGGGTCGGCATCACCGTGGGCACCGGGGTCGCCGCACTCAGCTTCGTCGAGCAGTTGGTGATGGAGTACGGCGGCAGCCCGGAACGGCTCCCCGCCTTCAGCGTCACCCGGGCGATGGCAAATTCGGCAGCCGCGCGACTGGCGATCCGGTACGGGATTCAGGGTCCGGCGCCGACCTACGCCATGGCCTGCGTCAGCGGCGCGGCCGCCATCGGCGAGGGCATGCTGAAGATCCGTTCGGGCCAGCTGGACGTCGTGCTCGCTGGCGGTGCCGACGCGCCCGTCTCGCCGGTCGTCGTGTCGTCGTTCGCGCGGATGGGTGCGATGTCGCGCCGCAACGACGACCCCGCCTCCGCCTCCCGTCCGTTCGACGACGAGCGCGACGGCTTCGTGATGGGTGAGGGCGCCGCGTTCCTGATACTGGAGAGTTGGGCGCACGCCGAGGCCAGGGGGGCGTCGATCATCGGCGAACTGCGGGGCTACGGCAGCAACTCCGACGCCCACCACATCGTCGCTCCCCGCGAGGACGGCAGCGCCGCCGCTCGGTGCATGCGGCTCGCGCTCGCCGACGCGGGTCTCGGCCCGGCGGACATCGGGCACGTGAACGCGCACGGCACCTCCACGGTCCAGAACGACCTGGCGGAGGCGCACGCGATCGTCGACTGCTTCGGCACCGCGAGCCCGCCCATCGCGGCGACCAAGGGCTCGCTGGGTCACTCGCTGGGCGCCTCGGGCGCTATCGAGGCGGTGGTGGCCCTGATGTCCGCGGTGAACGGGACGGTGCCCCCGGTGGCCAACTTCCGGTCTGGTCACGGCGGAACGAGCATGGTCGACGTCGTCTCGGGCGCCGTCCGGAAGATCCCTCCGCTGCCGGCGCTGAGCAACTCGTTCGGCTTCGGTGGGCACAACGTCTCGCTGGTGTTCGCACCATGCTGAGCCGGCGGGGGCTGCGCCTGGGGGCAGCGTGCGGGTCCTGATCACCGGGTCCACGGGCGTTGTCGGACAACAGGTCGTACGGGCCTTCGCCGACCTCGGGGTGCAGGTCGTACCGGTGACCCGCAACCCGGCCAGGCCGGGCGAGATTGCGTGGAACCTGGGCGTGGGACCCGCTCCGGAGTCGGTTCGGGGGCCATGGGACGTCGTGGTGCACACGGCCGCGTCCACCCGGTGGAGCATGGATCGCGACGAGGCCGTGGCGGCGAACGTCCGGCCCATGGAGGCGATCCTGAACCTGGTCGACCAGCGGACCCACCTCGTGCACGTGTCCACCGCGTACGCCGACGGCGTCGATTCCGACGAAAAGGCCACCACATCCTGGCCCGGCCGGTACCGCAACGGCTACGAGTGGTCGAAGGCGGAGTGCGAGCGGCTCGCCCGGGAGCGCCATCCCGGCCCGTTGACCGTCATCCGGCCGCCCCTGATCGTGGGCTCCCGGACCGACGGTTCGATCGGTCGGTTCACCGGTCCGTACACACTGGTGCAGACGGTCGTGTCCGGGCTGGCCGCGGCGATCGTCGGTGACCCCCTCGGTTACGCCGAGATCGCCCCGGTGGACCAGGTCGCCGACGTGATCGTGTCAGCGGCGGTGGGTACGCCGCCGACGTCCGTCCGCACTGAGACCGTCACCGGCGGCGGGAAGTGCCTGCGGCTCGGCGAACTGCTCGACATCGTCTGCGGCACGCTCAACCAGTGGCGGGGCGAACGTGGACTCGACCCGATAACGCCGCCGCCCTTCATCGCCAGCCGGCGCTGGCACCGATTCTTCCTGCCGCTGGCGGAGCGGCACCTGTCCGAAGTGCAGTTGCAGGTTGTCCAGCTACTGGGCATGTTCGAGAGCTATACCAGCCTCGACCGGCCGTTCGAGCCGACCCAACAGGTCGAGGATCCCGCCGAAACACTGGCCCGCTCGGTGCGCTGGTGGGCTGATCGCAAACCGCGCCTCGCCTCCAGGACGCCCGAGCCCTGGCGCATGATCGTTGATTGAGAGTCCACTGACATGAAGTTCTCGCTGTTCTTCGAAATGCAGATGCCGAACCCGACGCCGGCCGCCGAGCGACAGCTCTTCCACGACTGCGTCGAGCAGGCGGTGCTGGCCGATCGATTGGGGTACCACGCGGTCTGGGCGGTGGAGCATCACGGCCTCCGCGAATACGCGCAGAGTTCGGCTCCGGAGATCTTTCTCGCGTACGTGGCCGCCCGTACCACGAACGTGCGCATCGGCCACGGTGTGACGCTGACCCCCTATCGGTACAACCATCCGATCCGGATCGCGGAGCGGATCGCGACGCTCGACATCCTGTCGAACGGCCGCGTCAACTGGGGATCGGGCAAGAGCGGTACGCGTACCGAGCAGTTGGCCTTCGAGAGCGATCTTTCCTCGTTGGACTCGCAGTGGCTCGAGGCGCAGCGGATGATCCCACGGATGTGGCAGGACGACGTCTTCGAGTGGAAGGGCGAACACTTCACCATTCCACCCACGCAGGTATGCCCAAAGCCGGTGCAGCAGCCCCATCCGCCGATGTTTGCCGCCTGCAGCACGCCCTCCAGTTCGGTCAGGGCGGGCGCACTCGGCCTCGGCACCCTCAATTTCTCCGCGGGTACGCCGCGTAAGCTCGCCAAGCGCGTGCAGGACTACCGGGCGGCCGTGGCGGGAGCCGAACCGATCGCCGGGATCACCAACCATTACGCCTGTACGCCCATCAGCGTCGTGCTGGCTGACGATCGCAAGGCATGCGAGTACGGGTTCCGTGGTGGGCGCTACTTCTGGCAGTCGCAGTTGAGGTACTACGGCAGCGAGGAGCGCCCGGTCGGCCCCCTGGACGCCGACGCCGGCCCGTTGGGCGAGGACGACCTGCGCGCCGCGATGGACAACCGGCTGGCCCCCGACGCACCGCTGACCGGCGTGATCGGAGACCCCGGCGTGTGTCGGGAACAGGTCTTGCGATTCCAGGAGGCCGGTGTGGACGAGCTGATCCTGGTGATGCAGCTCGGGACCGTGCCGAACGAGATAGTGCTGGAGTCGATCCGTACCTTCGGCGAGCAGGTGCTGCCGGAATTCTCCTGACCGTGGGGTACGGGCTACTGCGCCGCCAGTCGCAGCGGTGCTGGCAGCGGCACCGGGTAGTTGCCGGTCAGGCAGGCGTCGCAGTACCCGCCCGGCCGGGATTCCGAGATCGATTTCTTGAGTCCTTCGAGGCTCAGGTAGGCCAGCGAGTCGGCGTTCAGATAATCCCGAATCCCATCCACCGGCAGGTTGGCCGCGATGAGCTTGGACCGATCGGACGTGTCCATGCCGAAGAAGCACGGCCACCGGTAGGGCGGGGAGAGGATGCGCAGGTGAACCTCGGACGCGCCCGCGTTCCGGAGCATCTTCACCGTCTCGCGGAGGGTGGTGGCCCGGACGATGGAATCCTCGATGACCACCAGGCGCTTGCCGGCCACCACACCCTTGATCGGGTTCAACTTGATCCGGACGGCTGCCTCGCGGAGCTCCTGGCTCGGTGCGATGAACGTCCGACCGATGTAGCGGTTCTTGACAAAACCATCGCCGTACGGGAGGCCGGACTCGCGGGCGTAGCCCTGGGCGCCGGGGATACTCGACTCCGGGACGGGGATGACCAGCTCGGCGTCGGCGGGTGCCTCCCGAGCAAGTTGTTCTCCCATGCGCTGACGGGCCAGATGAATGCTTTCGCCGTTCAGGTCACCATCGGGACGCGCGAAATACACAAATTCGAAGAGGCACAGGTGCGGATCTATCCGATGGTCGGGGAAGGGCCATTCGGATCGAATTCCCTCACCGTCAATGAAGATCACCTCGCCCGGCTCCACCTCACGGACGACCGTGGCGCCGATGATGTCCAGTGCCGGCGTCTCCGATGCCAGTACCCAGCCATCACCGAGTTTGCCGAGAAAGAGCGGGCGAAAGCCATTGGGATCCCGTACGCCAACCAGCCGGCTGTGGTCCAACATGACGAACGAGAACGCGCCCTGAAGCTGTGGGAGTGTGGTGAGCAGTGCTTTGTCGAAGGCTTCGGGGTCGGTGTCGATCGCCCCGTGTTCCGCTAACTGCTGGGCAAGCAGTTCTGCGACGACGTCACTGTCACTGCCAATGTCGCTTGCCGAGGCTCCGGTAGCCTCGATCAATTCGGCAGTATTGATGAGATTGCCATTGTGGGCGAGGGCGAACTGCGTCAGCGGGCCGCCGCGATACACCGGCTGGGCATTCACCCAGGTGCTGGAGCCGGTGGTCGAGTATCGCGTGTGACCGATGGCCGTGTGGCCGGTGAGGGCAGCCAGCCGGTGCTCGTTGAAGATCGACGAGACGAGGCCCATGCCCTTGTCGACCCACATCTGCTCACCGTTACTCACCGCAATCCCGGCGGACTCCTGGCCGCGGTGCTGCAATGCGTAGAGCGCGAGGTAGGTGAGATGCGAGGTCGGTTGACCAGGCTGTGCCCAAATCCCGAAGACGCCGCAGGCTTCTCCAACCGACTCGGACGGATCAAGTTCCGGGGGGTTCCAACCAGTCACGGCGGAACTATACCCGATATGCCCATCGGCGCCGGCCGTGCTGGACAGGCGGTACCCGGGCCCGCCGTCCGGGCCCCCGCCTACCGCTCGTCGCCTTACGTGTGGGGGTCCTCACGTTCGGCCACGAGTGCATATACCGTACGTTCCTGCGGTAACACGTCGAGTTGCGGCGCCAAGCCGTCGATCACGGCCGACACCACGGACGGTGGTACGTCGGGAAACACCTCCTGGGCGACGGCGGGGATCCGGAAGAAGGACAAACGCTCCTCGGGGGTTCGTCTCAGTCGCAGCATCGCACCGCACCGCACCTGCCACCCGTTGGCGCCGAACAGGTCCGCCAGCTCGACGTCGTCGAGGATCTCGCGATCCTCCTTCCGCTCCAGCACCTCGAAGCCCCGGGCCTGCAAGCCGGCCATTATCCGGAGGACGAGGTTGTCCTTCGCGCTGCGGGCGTACGGCCAGGCAACCGGGATACCCGGCCGGAACACCGATTCGTAGACGCTGAAAACGATGCGCCCCCGGGGATTCAGCAGCCGGCTGAACGCGTGTAGGAGCCGCTGCTTGTCGTCGACGTGGAAGAAGGAGTTGCTGCATACGATCTCGTCGAAACCGCCGGTCCACTGATCCGCGAAATCCGTGATGTCGGCGCACACGTAGCTCGCCCCGTGATTCGCGGCGGTGTTCTCCCTGGCCAAGCCGATCATCGACTTCGCCGAGTCGAGCCCGACGACACGTGCGGTCGGAAAAAGTCGACACAACAGCCGGGTGGAGTTGCCGGGACCGCAACCGAAGTCGAGAACATTCGCCGGGGTGCCGCCGTGCGCTGCGGCCAGCATGGTGGTGATCTGCCCGTGCGTCGGAAATCGCTGCACGTGCGCCAGATACGATGCGGCGCTTTCATCCCACAGTGTTTGCAGGCGAATCGTCCGTACGTCAGTCATCCCGTTTCCTTCTTGAGGGGCGGCGCGCATTCAACCGGGGTGTGACCCCGTGACAACCGGGGCCTGGCGGGCGTACAGGTCCTCGATCAACCGCACCCGGGTCTCGAGCGACGCGTCGGCGAAGGGCTCCGACGGCTCTGGTTGCGAGCCCCGGTCGATCTGGGCGAAGGAGCGGATGAAACGCTCACATACGGCGATCTTGCGCCGCATGTGGGATCGCTCCTCGGCGAAGTCGAGGATCTCGGCGGCCGTCGTCGCGGAGGCGGTCGGCTCGTCGCTGGCGTTGGCGTTTCGATACGTGGCCATCGAGTACCCCCCGATGTGGTGCAGCCACGGCGAATCATGGTAGGCGATCGGAAGCTGTAGGAACGAGTAGGCGATGTTGAGCAGTTTCGGCGGCACGTAGTCACGGCGGAGCAGGCCATGCTCGGCCAGGTACCGCTGAAAGGCCGGGGCGCAGTGGGTGACGTCCGTGTACTTGTCGGGCAGCACGTCGCACTCGCGGACCACCCGGTCCATGGTCTCGCGGCGATAGATACCGAAGTACGAACTGCCGAGCTGGACGCCGTCCGCGGTGACATTGTGCGGACCGGCCACCTCCTGCTGCGCGGGATGGAGCACCTGGTCGGATGGTGTGGCCCAGATCGGCGTTCCGGAGAACACCGCCTCGAATCTGTCGAGCAGGCCCTCGAACTCCGCTGCGATGTCACCCACGACCACGATGTCGGAGTCCATGAAGCCGAACGTGTCCTCCGGCGGCAACTCCCGGTAGAGGGCGCTCAGCGCCTTACCCAGCGGAATCACCTCGGTGGTGTGCAACTTCCGGAAGTCCAGCCGATCGTCGGACTCGGCCAGCGCACGCAGCGTCGCGTCCTCGCCCGCCGCGCAGTGGTTCGACACCAACCGGAACCGCCAGGGCGTGTTCGCCACCAGCAGTGGCACGAAGCGTGCCAGGGCGTGCACCGTACCGGCGGTGTAGATGATGTTCATGCAGATCGTCATGTCGCTCCCGTGAGGCTCGCAGACCGCAGCGCCGCCCGTACCCGACCAACCGTGGTGTGGTCGGAGATCAGCAACTGGACGTGGTCCGGCAGCCCCGGATGGTCCGACCGGACGTCACACCCCGCGGACCGGAGCGCGTCAGGAAGCGCCGGGCCGCGCTCCCGGCAGTCGATCAGGACCGACCCCGCGTGCCCGGCGACGACCCGGAAGCCCTGGGCACCAAGCAGTGCCGCGGCTTCCTCGACCGCCGCCGCCATCAGCCGTACGTTGCGCCGCATGCTCTCCTCGTCCTGCATGCTCGCGACCGCCGCGGCCTGGGCCGGGCCACTGACGTCGTACCGGAGCACCCGCGGACCGACCGCCCGCAGCAGTGACGGGGCGCCCAACAGGTAGCCGACCCGGAGCCCGAAGAGCTGGCGCGCCTTGGAGAACGACCGACAGATGACGATCGGCAGTCCGGACCCGATCGTCGAACCGAAATCGGATTCGATCCGCTCGGGCGCGTACTCGCCGTAGACGTTGTCGAAGACCAGCACGGCCCCTGCGGGCAGGCGCTGTGCCAGAGCCCGGACCTCGGGCAGGGAAATCGTGGTGCCCGTGACGTTGTTCGGTGAATCCACGAGGACGAGCCGGGTGTCCTGGGTGATCGCCGCACCGATCGCCGCGACGTCGTGCCGGTAGTCCCGCAGTGGCACGGCCCGGTGCGTCAGCCCGTACGCCTCGACCAGCCACCGGTACAGGAAGAAGGACGGCTCGGAGAAGACCACACTGCCACCGGCGGGCGCGTGCCGGGCAACGATGCCGTGCAGCAGACTCGCCGTCCCGGGGCCCACCAACACGGCGTCCCTCGGAAGGCCGTAGTACCGGCCGATCTCCCCGCACAGGCTCGCGGAGTCCGCCTCGGGCGGGCGGTTGACCTCGACGAATCGGTTCACTGCCTGAACCGCCCCGGGCGCGGCGGCGAGCCAGTCGCCGGGTGGGGGTGCGGTGCTGGAGGGCAATTCACACACCTGCGGCTTGGTTCGTGCCGATCCCGATCCCGATCAGCGGCAGGGTCTTCCGGGCCTGGGGCGACAGTCCGCGACGGTCGAGGAACTGCGCGAACGAGTCCTCGACGCGGTACGTGCCGAGCAGTTCGTCGACGAGCGGCCGCAGCCGCGCCATCGCCTCGTCCTGGTCGAGGTCGGGTTCCAGGTGGACCCCGAAGGTCTCCTGCCCCGTCGGGCACGGGGTCACCCAGCCCTCGACGGAGTGTTTGAGCCCGTACAGGCCCTCCTGGCAGTAGACCGGGCACTTCTCGCACCGGGCGCCGCGATACGTACTGCTGTGGCTGTTCTTCACCCGAACCTGCATGTCGTCGACGTCGAACCAGCCGATGTCGCAGCCCTTGCGGTCCTGGTGGTCGCCGCCGCCGGATCGACCGCGCAGCTCCCGCTCCAGGTCGCCGAGCGGCATGAACTCGTCGACCCAGAGGTCATGGGTCTCGTCCGTGTAGTACAGGTCGAGGATGCTCACGTAGAGCCGTCCGGAGCGACCGGCCCCCAGCTTGCGGGCCAGCGCGAGTATGCCGTCGATCTGATTGGCGTTGCGGCGCATGGCGACGACGTTGATGCCCACGGTGATCCCGGCGTCGAGCGCCATCGTGATGGCCCGTGCGGCGACCCCGTGATCGTCGCCCCGACCACGGACGATGTCGTGCGCCAGGGCCGGGTCGACGGCGTCCATCGAGACCTTCAGGACGTCCAGGTGCGGGGCCAACTGGTCGATCCGTCGCTGGAGGAACTTGCCGTTCGTGGTCATCTCCACGCGGTCGAACAGGGTGCGTGCGTGGGCGACGATTGTCGGCAGGTCGGCGTTGAGTGTCGGCTCCCCACCGGTGAAGGAGATGCCCTTGATCGCCCCCGTGGCGGCGATGTGCTCAAGGTTGCGACAGTACTGTTCGGCGGTCAGCCGGTGGTTGCGGTGCTGGGTGGGGACGAAGTTCTCCATCCCGCTGGCCTTCGGGCAGTAGACGCAGTTCAGGTTGCACCGGTTGGCGACAGAGGCTCGGAGGAACCGTAGCTCCTCGTCGGGTTTCGGGTCAGCTGCAGCATTCATCAGTCACGCATCCACGTAGGGGGAGAGTTCTGAATTCGCCTGCCGGATGATGTCGGTGTACCTGCTGTCGTGCAGCTCTGCGTACTGCGCCTGGTAGTAGTCGACGCGGGCCCACTCCTCCAGGGAGTCCGGATACGGAAAGCCCTTTCGGCGGAGCATGGTGTAAATGGGGGTACCCGGCCACGGTTCCAAAAAGTGGATCTTGCATTGGTGCTCGGACCAGAGCTCCCGAATGCGGTACGCCGCGTCGATGGTCTGCTGGTAGTGATCAGGAGCGGCACCGGGCCAACCGACGATGAATGTGAACATGCCCCGTACGCCGACCCTTGCGAGCCGGGTCGCCATCTCCGGGATGCGGCTTGGGTCGTACCGCTTTCCTGCCAGCTTCACGAGCTCCGGTACGGGAGTCTCCAGCCCCATCAGGACACGGCAGAGGCCGCTGTCGGCGGCCGCCGACAGAGCCCCGTCGGACATGTCGGTGAGATCGGCGGGATGAAGGCTCGCCGCCCAGGGAATCCCCACCTGCTCCGCCAGCAGATCCCCGAAGAGCTGCGCCCGCTCCCCGTCGTGGAAGAAGTTCGGATCGTGCAGCTTGAGCCCGCTGGCCGAGGCCCGGCCGACCATCTCGCGGATGCGATCGATCGCCAACTCGACCCGGCGGACGTACCACGAGTTTCCGGATGTCTGTGGTTCGGAGCAGAAGGTGCACCGCCGCAGGCATCCCTCCGACGTCACGTAGTTCAGCGTGCGAGGGGCGATCGCCAGGTCGGGATTGACGTACGGCTCCCAGTTCGAGATCAGGTCGAGGTCCGGCAGGTTGTCCGGGGCGGCCACCAGCCCGCCCGCGTCGCGGTTCGGGCTCTGCCGAAGAATGTTGAACATGCTGCTCGTCGGCGGTTCCTCGCCCTTTGCGAGCACGACCGGCGCCGACGCCGTGTGCGGCATCGGGACACCGGTCAGCCGGTGCAGGAGCAGACTGAGCCCCGCGTAGCCGAATCCCGGGATGACCGCGTCGGCGGGCGACTGTTCGAGTGTCTGGGCGGGAAACAACGTCACGTGCGGACCGCCCCAGACGACGTACGAGCCGTTGTCCCGGGCGACCGTCGAGGCCTTGATCGAGTCGGTGATCGCGGCGCCGGTCATGACGCTGACCGCGAGAATGTCCTCGGGTCCGAGGGTCCGTACGGTTGCCAGCCAGTCGCTGTCGACCCGGGCGTCGATGAGGTGCGGGGTCAGGCCCAGTGCGCGTGCCGCCGACGCCAGGTAGCAGGCGAACCAGGGAGTCCAGGTCTGTTCCTTGCCGGCCCCGTTCGAATAGTTGGCCTTTGCTTCGGTTCGCGGCTGGAAGAACCACACACGTTGACGCATCTCAAGCCCCCCGTCGTGCCGAACTCGCGCCTCCACCTGCCGGCTGCCCCGCTGATCGACCCGATACGTCGCCTTGTGAGAGCGCGACCTGCGGGGAGTATGGCGTACACAATCGACCGGCCGCAATGATTTTCCGCATCGCGGATGACAACGACGCACGTCAGCGGCAATAGATTCGTTCGCGGCATCCGTGCGTTGCGTCGCACAATCCACTGTGGCAGGCTCCTGAAGGCTGACGAGACGAGCCAGTCCGTGCCATTTTCGGACACGGACGCGTCGACCGACGGTTCCGTCCACTTCGGCCGCACCACCACGGGGATCTACGGAGGGATCGGTCGACGTATATGAGGGTGCTCGTCACCGGCGCCGGCGGCATGCTGGGCTCCGCGGTCGTCCCACAGTTCCGAGAAGCGGGGCACCAGGTGGTCGCCTCCGACATCAAGTCCGGCTGGACCCCCCTCGACGTCACCGATCCTGCGGCTTTCAGGCGAACTGTCGAGTCGGTGGCGCCGGACGCCATCATGCACCTGGCGGCGCGGACGAGCCTCGAAGACTGCGAACGCGATCCGGCGTCGGCCGCCGAGGTGAACGCGGCAGGCACCCGGATCGCCGCCGAACTGGCCGGCGCGAACGACATCCCGATCGTCTACGTCAGCACTGCCGGCGTCTTCGACGGTGCCAACCCGATGCCGTACGAGGAGACGGACCCCGCCAACCCCGTCAACGTGTACGGCCGCACCAAGCTGCTCGGCGAGGAGCACATCATCAGGCGGTGCACGAAGTTCTTCATCCTGCGCGCCGGCTGGATGATCGGCGGCGGCGCGTTGGACCACAAGTTCGTCGGGCAGCTCTGCCGTCAGCTCGCCGACGGCCGACGGACCCTCCACGCGGTCGGCGACAAGTTCGGCTCACCGACGTACACGGTGGATTTCGCGCACTGCATGCTCGCCCTGCTGGCCACCGACGGATACGGGCTGTACCACGCCACCTGTCAGGGCAGTCCGAGCCGTTACGAGGTCGCCGCCCACCTTCTCGACCGGCTCGGCCTGCGCCGGCACGTCTCCCTGGTGAAGGTCGATTCCGACCACTTCGCCGGCAGCTATCCCGCGCCCCGGCCGCGGTCCGAGGCAATGCGCAACCGGAAGCTCGAGCTGGCCGGCATCGACGTGATGAGGCCCTGGCGGGACGCGCTCGGGCACTACCTCGACCAGCGCTTCGGGCAGCTGCGGTCGATCGCGGCCGGAGCCGACCCGGCGGATCCGACGATTCACCACGAGCGGCATGCCGTCATCTGAGCCGGTCCTCGACATCGACGACGCCGTGGTCCGGTACGGCAACCGCCGTGTCCTGCACGGTGTGTCCCTACAGCTCCGGGCCGGTCAGGTCATCGGGCTTATCGGCCCGAACGGTGCCGGCAAGTCAACCCTGATCAAGGCCATCGCCGGCCTGGTCCCGATCGAGTCCGGGACGGTACGCGTCGGCGGCGTGCACGTCGCCCGGCATCCGGTCCGGGCACGCCGGCTGATGAGCGTGGCGACCCAGGAACTGGCGGTGTTCCCGCCGTTGACGGTCGCCGAGAACGTACGCGGCTGGGCCGCGCTCTGTGGCATTCCCCGGCCACAACGCCACCAGGCCGTGGCCGATGCGCTCGCCGCGATGCAGCTCGACGAGCTGCGTGATCGCAAGGTGGTGGAACTGTCGGGCGGCGAGCAACGCAGAACCCACTGTGCGATGGCGATCGTCGCACGACCACGACTGCTCATTCTCGACGAACCCACCTCGGGGGTGGATCCGGACACCCGGCGGGCGGTGCTGGAACACGTCCGGCGGATATCGGCCACCGGCACCGCGGTCCTGTACTCCACGCACTATCTGCAGGAAGTCGAGTATCTCGACGCCGACGTGCTGCTGCTGTCCAGCGGGAGGATCGTCGCCGCCGGCACGCCGAGTGAGCTCATCGCCCGGTACAGCACCGCCACCGTGGAGCTGACCATCCGGGACCGCCAGGCCGACGGTCTGGCGCAGCCCCGCCAGGAGCGCCGCCCGATCAGCGACCCGGTCACCGCGCTGCCGATGCTCCTCAAGGACCTGACCGAGGAATCGGGCGACGTCGTCGGCGTCGCCGTCCACCAGCCGAGCCTGGAGGACGTCTTCCTGCGTCTCACCCAGCGACAGCGGGGAGGGTCGTCATCAGTCGTCTGAGTCGTCTTTCTCTGCTCGCCACTTCGGTCATCGCCCACGAGTGGCGGCTGCAACGGCGTGACCTGTTGCCCATCGTCACCCGTACGGTGATGCCGGTGATCCTGATCGCGGTGCTGCTGCCGACCTACCGGGGAGCGTTGCAGCAGGCGGGCACGCTCCGGGACAACGCCACCGAGCATGCGGTACCCGGCTTCGCGGTCATGTTCGGGCTGATGCTGGTGTCCGACGCCGGTACGACCTTCTTCCGGGACCACAGCTGGCACACCTGGCTGCGGCTGCGCAGCCTGCCCGTGCCGATGCCACTCCTGGTGGGCGGCAAGCTGGTGGTTCCGTTCCTGCTGGTCCTCGCGCAGACCGGGGCGGTACTCGGCTTCGGCGTACTCCTGTTCGACATGCGGATCCGTGGCTCTGTCGGCGCTCTCGTGGTCCTCGCCGCGGTGTTCGCCGCGTTCGTGGTGTCGCTGACCTTCCTCAGCGTCGCCCTGTGCCAGACACTGCTCCAGCTGTCCGCCGTCGCGAACATCTTCAGCCTGGCCATAGCCGGGATCGGTGGCGCGCTCGTACCCGTGGCGCTGTTGCCACAGCCGCTGCCCGCGTTGGCACCGCTCACCCCGACCTACTGGGCGATGCGCGGGTTCGACGTCGTCATCAGCGACGGGGGCGGGCTGGCGGCGGTCAGCCCCATGGTCGGCATCCTGCTGGCGCAGACGGCGGTGCTCGGTGTGCTCGGTGCGGCGTTGTTCCGCCCGAGCCGGACGAAGGTGGGGTGGGCTTGAGCATGGCCGGCGTCCAGGTCGTTTCGGTCGAGCAGGCGCTCGGTGTCGTCGGGGTCGGCCTGGCGCAGTTGCGCACACACGCCGGGAGCGTCCTGGCCGACGGGCGCTCCTATCTCGTCGGCTCGCTTGCCGCGGGCTTCGGCAACCGGGGTAGCGACATCGACATCCACCTGTTCCGTTCGACCGGCGGCTACGCCCCGCCCTACCTCATGTTCGTCGGGGACGTGCCCGTGGACCTCGAACACTTCCCCGACCAGGCTGTCGGCGACCTCCTGGCACAGGTCACCGACCTGCCGGTCGCCGCGACACCGTTCGGTCCCGTGGCCCTGACGAACCCGCTCTCCGAGACGGACGAGCGTCGGCTCATCCGGTGGCTCACCGCCCTGCCCCTGGACCCCGAATCCGGGCCGGTCCTACCGCCGCAGGCGTCAGCAGACGGCTTCGCCGTCCTGCTACGGGCGGTAGTGGACCGGCTGGTGACGATGGTGGCGCTCGCCGAGTTGGCCGAGGAGGTGGCGGCGGAAGGTGCACCGTATCTCTGGGCCCGAGCCGGTCGGCTCGTCCTCGAAGTGACCTGTACGGGGCGCGGCAGCGCGGTGACGGGTGAGAAGTGGCTGCCCGCCCGTTTGGACGCCTGTGGCGTTCCGGTCGATACCGCGCGCCGCATGCTCTCCGTGACCAGTGGCGAGGAGTTCGCGGCGGCGACCGGGTCGCTGGGTCTGCCGGCGATCCGTGGCGTGGAGCTGACGACGGTGCGTCCCGACCCCGCCGCGCGCGAGGTGTCCGTGGGCCGACAACGCTTCCTGCTCACCAGGCACGAGCGTGTCTACCCCGAGTGGGTCGCCGCGGCCGGCGCGACCGCCGCCGTCCGGGACGACATCGGCGCCGCCCCCCTCCTGTCGGGGCTGCGAACCGGGCAGATCGTTCTCGACGTTTCCACCGACGCCCTACGGGACGCGCTGTGCCGGTAGACGGGAAGAGTTTCGACATCGGCTGGTTGCTGACTCACGGAGCGGGGGCGTCCTGGACGTTCGCGGTGTCCGTACAGAGCCATCTTGAGGACGCGGACGCGGCGTACGCCGCGGAGGACTGGCCGCTCTGCGTCGAGTCGTGCCTGCTGACGCTGCTCTGTGTGCGGTACTGCGATCTCGTCGTGGACGGCTACAGCCAACGGGCGAGCGAGGTGGAGCGGCATCTCGACGTCGCGTACGCCGGCACGGACGTGACCCGGGACATCCGCGGGCTACCCCCGTCGGTCGGCGCCACCCGCGAGGACGCGGTTGCTGCCCGGAAGGTGGTGGCGACCCACGTCGGGCGGCTGCGGGAGAGCCTGCCCGTCGACGTACCCGTGTTGCGCAGCGCCGGTGGCTTCTTTCCGACGGTGCGCCTGGGCACCGACATCGAGCGGCTCCGGGGCACGCACGGACTGCCACCGCTGGATTGGTATCAGTGGGATGTGTGAGCCTCGCGGCTTGCCACCACCCGACGCTCGATGATCTGCCCCGCCGCGCGCAGCCGTGCGGCCCAGCCCGCCACCTCGTCCTCGGTGCCGTAGGCGACCGTGAAGGGCTCCTGGGCGGCGCGAAGCACCGCGACGAGCGAGTCGCCGACGGACAACCGGGGAAAAACGGTGCACAACGACGAGACGGCATAGTCGATCGAGTTGACGTTGTCGTCGCACAGGAGCAACGCGGCCGGTCCGGCACCGATCGGTGTGTACGTCATACGGTCCCACCGTTCCGTACGCGCGCGACGGCGCACCGTTTCGGCGATATCGCGTAGGGTCTGCGCTTGCATCTCCGCGACGCGGCCGTACACACCCCGCCGGTCGGAAAGGACAGGGACCGGAGTACGAAGCCGGTCAGCGCGCGAAGAGCGCAGGAAACTCGCCTGCGCGTGCGACTCCGCGTCGTTGGCCGGGGTGTGGATGCAATTCGCAAAGGGCCCATAGCCGTAGCGCTGCCGGATTCGAAGCTTGATCGCGTTGCTGCGGGCCACCGCGTCGGTGCCCGTCACCGTCATGATCCGGCTCGGGGCGTTGGCCAGGTAACGGTCGAGCAGGTAGGAGGTCATCGGGCAGCGGACGTTGACGTGCTGGGGCCAGAGCCACTTCAGGTCGTCGTGGTTCAGTTCGACGTCCCATACCTCGGTGATGGCCAGTCCGGCGGCCCCGAGTGAATGGCGAATGTCGGCGAGAATGGCCGGATCAGCGACTCCGTCCGGCTTTACCATGACGAAGCCCACGTCGTCCCCCGTGGTGGTCGGTGCCGCAATTGCCGGAGCGATCCTGCCCATGTACGTCCCCGTCGTAGGTGGCCGGCCGAGTGTAGTCGACCTCCACCAAACCGACGAGCAGTGCTCGTCACGTAACCCGTTGCATCGTCACGTAACCCCGTTGCAAGTTTACCGGCGGCACATCGGGCCGGGTGTGGACGGCAGGGTCGGTGCGGGTGCCCGTCGGTCAGGCCGGGGTCGTGACCGGGATGCCGACCGGCAGCACGACACACTCCCGGCAGCGAGCCTCGTAGGTGTAGGTGCCGTCGTCGGGCAGTGCGGTGGACGGCGGGAGCGCCCGGATCATCGGCTCGCCGTGTTCGAGCACCTGGGTGTAGACGGCGGTGAACCGCCGGCAGATGTCACATACCGCCCGCCGATAGGTCACCGTCGCGGGGCCGAGTTCGAGCAGCGCGCGTACGGGAGCGAACATCTCCCCCCGGTGGTCCAGGTCGATGCCGGCCGCCACGACCGTGGTACCCCGCCGCAGCAGGGTCCGGACCACCGCGATGTCGTCGACGGTGAACATGTGCACCTCGTCGATGCCGACCACCTCCACCTCCTCGGACAGCGCGGCGGCGAGCGAGGTGGTCTTCACCGTCGCCAGCGCGGCACCGCTGCGGGAGACGACGCCGACGTCGCGTACGTGCCGGGCGCTCTGGTAGATCCGGTGCCGGACGTTGGTGTACTGCAGCGGCGAGAGCAGGCTGACGAGTTCGAGCGACTTTCCGCTCTTCATCGGGCCGAGGATGACGGTGAGATCCACGGCCCACACCGTAGCGCCCGACCTGCCGGACGAGAATTCGTCTCTCGGTTACCCTGACCCCCGTCGATGATCAAGACTCGACGATCAAGGCTCGATGATCACGGGGAGGACGGGCATGCGACGTACACGGGTGGACCGGCGGACCTTCGGCAAGCTGGTCGGAGCGGCAGGTGCCGGGGCGTTGACCGGGGGCGCCCTGGTCACGGCGCCCGCGCGGGCCGCCGCACCGACCTGGAAGGTCAGCGGTACGGCGGTGACCGCGCTGAAGAGCTTCGACGACACGATGAAGAGCTTCATGCAGGCCCGCAACATCTCCGCCGGCCAGTTGGCCGTCACGCACCAGGGCCGGCTGGTGCTCGCCCGCGGCTACAGCTACAGCGACGACCCGGCGCAGACGGTCGCGCCGACCTCGCTCTTCCGGATCGCCAGCCTCTCGAAGTCGGTGACCGCGGCCGCGCTGGCCCGCCTGGCCCAGGACGGTGCCGTGGCGCTGGGCACCCCGGTCGCCTCGCTGCTCGACCTCAGCCCGCCGGCCGGGCAGACCGCCGACCCCCGGCTGTCCCGGGTGACGCTCTGGCAACTGCTCCAACACACCGGGGGATGGGACCGGGCCCTCGCCTTCGACCCGAACTTCGCCGACCGGACGATATCCCGGGCGCTGGGCGTACCGATGGAGTTGTACCCCGCCGACGTGATCCGGTACATGGCCGGTCAGCCGCTGCAACACGACCCCGGTACGAAGGTCGCGTACAGCAACTTCGGCTACCAGTTGGCCGGACGGGTGATCGAGGCGGTCAGCGGCCTGCCCTACGCCACGTACGTGCAGCAGAAGCTCTTCGCCCCGCTGGGCATCACCCGGATGGCCCAGGGTTGGAGCATCGCCCCGCACGCCGGTGAGGTGCGTTACCGCTCCCAGTACACCGGTCCGACGGTGCTGAACGAGACCGGCGCGACCGTCGCCGCGCCGTACGGGACGTTCAGCATGCGGTTGCAGGACGCCAACGGCGGCTGGATCGGCTCGGCGGTGGACCTGGTGCGCTGGGCGTCCGCCTTCGACGCCGCCGGTCCGGTGCTCAACAGCACCTCGTTGGGGCGGGTCTGGGCGGTTCCCGGCGGGATCGGGGTCGACCCGGCCGGCTGGTACTACGGGCTGGGCTGGCAGGTCCGTCCGGTCACCACCGGCGGCACCGGCCGCAACACCTGGCACACCGGCAGCATGCCGGGGACGTACTCGCTGCTGGTCCGGACGTACCAGGGGCGGAGTTGGGCGGTGCTGTTCAACCAGCGCGACGATCCGTCGGGCCTGGCGTACCCCGAGATCGACCCGCTGCTGTGGGCAGCCGCCGCCAAGGTGACCACCTGGCCGACCACCAACCTCTACCCGACCTACTTCTGACCCTCGGGCACCTTGATCGTCAGTCGTCGCTGTGGCGCACGTCGTGCGTCGCCCCGGCGCGGCAACTGACGATCAAGGTGCACTGGGATCAGCTTGCTGGGATCAGCTTGCGGAGTATTCGTAGCCGGTGATGGCCCGGATCCAGTCGGTGATGTTGTCGATCCGGACGGTGGTCTCCTCCAGGGCGTGGGGGCAGGTGGGCCCGCCGCTCTCGATCGAGACGAGAGCGGTCCTGCCGCGCCGGTCCTCGCTGAAGTAGGGGGCGCCGGAGTCGTACGCGCAGGCGCTGGTGTCGGGGAACGGGGCCAGGCCGGTCATGCCGACCGTCGGCGCGACGACCGAGGTGATGGTGAACTGCCCGGTCCGCAGCTGGTTGGACGGGACCGGGTTGGCGCCCTGGGTGGAGCCGAACCCGGTGAGCCGGACCACGTCGCCGGGCTGCGGCACCCGGCGGCTCAGCGCGAGGGGTGTGATGGTGGTGACCAGGTGGTCGAGCCGGACCAGCGCCAGGTCCCGGTCGGGGTGCTGGCGCACCGCGACGACCTCCGCCTGCTCGCCGATCGGGGACGTCATGTCGGCCCGACCGACGGTGGCGAGTGTCTCGTCGGCCAGCGTGCGTTCCACCCGTACGCCGTTGAGGTCGCGGAAGCAGTGGCCGGCGGTGACGATCCACTCCCGGTGGATCAGCGCGCCCGAGCAGGCGCTGTTGCGGCGCCCGCCGTCGGCGGTCGGGATGCCGGTCATGGTCAGCTTGACAGCGAACCGGTACCGACCGTTCGGCACGTCCACGCCGTTGGCGACCGCGTTGGCCGGCCCGGCGGGGACGACGGCCAGACCGGCGACCAGCACCGGCGCGAGCAGCAGCAATATCGACCGGAATCGACGCTTGCGTGACACAGGCACCACACATCCTTCGGTTGGTTGCTTGTGTCTGGATTATGGCTCAGTGGCGGGGCCGTGTGGGTGCTGCGAGCCCGTCCGTCCACACTCGACCGCTCGCGGGAGTCCTGGTCGGACCGGCCGGGCGGTACCGCTTCGGCGGTGATCGTCGTCGATCCCCGAAAGTGGGTCCGGGTGCGCCGGCTGCCGAGATGTGCCTGGCCGGCTCCTTACCAAGCAAGATCGATTCGTCCTGTTCGTGCAGGTGGCGATGGTACGCGGGGTCGATCTTCGCCACCGGTGCCGAGTCGTCCGGCCGGAGGTGCCCGTGCTCCCGGTACGGGCGAGTCCCGTACGCGCGGCGGGGCGGGCGCCGGGAAGGGCCTCATCCGGCCGGGATAAAAGCCGTGATCGTGGGTAGACCCGCTCAGACGGGGGGAGGTTCGTCCATGGCGACGGTCCGGGAGACGACGTACGACCTGCTGCGCCAGCTCGGGCTGACCACTGTCTTCGGCAACCCCGGTTCGACCGAGGAACCGTTCCTCGGCCACTTCCCGGACGACTTCAGCTACGTACTCGCGCTGCAGGAGGCGTCCGCGGTGGCGATGGCCGACGGGTACGCCCAGGCGACCGGCGAACCGGCGCACGTCAACCTGCACACCGCCCCCGGCACCGGCAACGCCATGGGCAACCTGATCACCGCCTGGCACAACAAGACCCCGTTGATCGTCACCGCTGGTCAGCAGGCCCGCGAGATGCTGCTGATCGAGCCCAGACTGACCAGCGTGCGCGCGGCCGAACTGGCCCAGCCGTACGTGAAGTGGGCCTACGAGCCGGTCCGCGCCCAGGACATCCCGGCGGCGCTGATGCGTGCGTACAGCACGGCGATCCAGCCGCCGGCCGGGCCGGTGTTCCTCTCCCTGCCGCTCGACGACTGGCACCAGACGGCCGACCCGCCGCCGCAGCTACGGCAGGTCAGCCGGCGGTTCGCCGCCGACCCGCAACGGCTGGCCCATTTCGCCGACCTGCTCGCCGACAGTGCCAACCCGGTCCTGGTGCTCGGCGGCGGCGTGGACCGCAGCGGTGGCTGGCCGGCCGCGGTCGCGCTGGCCGAGCGGACCCGCGCTCCGGTCTGGTCCGCGCCCGCACCCGAGCGGATCGGCTTTCCGGAGGACCATCCGCAGTACCAGGGCATCCTGCCGTTCGCCATCGGACCGCTCGGCGAACGGCTGGGCGGCCACGACACCATCCTGGTGATCGGGGCCCCGGTCTTCCGCTACTACCCGCACGTCCCCGGCGACTACCTGCCACCGGGCGCGCAACTGCTGCACATCACCGACGACCCGGCCGAGGCGGCCCGCGCCCCGGTGGGGGAGAGCCTGCTCGGTGACCCCGGCCTGGCCTGTGCGGCGCTCGCGGCGCTGGTGCCGGTCGCGCAGCGACCGCTGCCGCCGGTACGGTCGGCCCCGCCGGAGCCGGAGGTCGGCAACCCGCTCGCCCCGGCGGCGCTGTTCGCCGTACTGGCCCGGCACTGGCCGGCTGACGGGATCCTGGTCACCGAGACCCCGTCGAACCTGAGCATCCTGCGCCGCCACCTGCCGATCACCCGTCCCGGTTCGTACTTCACCACGGCCAGCGGTGGACTCGGTTTCGGACTGCCGGCCGCGGTCGGCGTCGCGCTCGCCCAGCGGGTCACCGGTCAGCGGCGACCGGTGATCGCGGTGATCGGCGACGGTTCGTTCCAGTATTCGGTGCAGGCCCTCTGGACCGCCGCCCAGCAGCGGCTGCCCGTCGTGTTCGTGGTGCCGGTCAACCGCCAGTACGGCATCCTCAAGGCGTTCGCCGAGTTCAAGGAGACCGCCGGGGTACCCGGCCTGGACCTGCCCGATCTCGACATCCCCGCGGTGGCCGCCGGCTTCGGCTGCCACGCGCCCCGGCTCACGACGTCGGACGAGTTCGTGGACGCATTCCGGGCGGCACTCGGCGCGAGTGGTCCGACCGTGCTGGCGGTGCCGATCACCGCCGACGTACCGCCGATCCTGTGACCGCTGCCGGTTGGGCGCTCAGGCGCCGGTGACGCCGTCGACGCCCTGGCGGATCAGGTCGGCGTGGCCGTTGTGCCGGGCGTACTCGGCGATCATGTGGACGAAGACCAGGCGCAGCGAGATCTCCTCGCCGTCCGCGCCGACGAAGGTGGCGTCGAGCGGGGCGTCCGCGACCGCCTGCCGGGCCGCCTCCTGCTCGGCCAGCAGTTGGGCGTACTCGGCCTCGGCGCGCGTCGGGTCGAGGTCCTCGAAGTCGGCGTCCTTCCACTGCGGGGTGGAGTAGAGCATCTCGATCGACTCACCCCGGAACCGGCGCCGGAACCAGATCCGCTCCACCTTCGCCAGATGCCGGACCAGGCCGAGCAGGGACAGGTTCGACCCGGCGACGGTCGCCCGCGCCAGTTGCTCGCCGGTGAGCCCGGCGCATTTGAGCAGCAGCGTCGTCCGGTGCCAGTCGAGCAGCCCGCGCAGCAGTTCCGGCTCCGGTGCGTTCAACGCCCCACCACTTCGCGCCACCTCGGGCGCCGTCCACGTCATCGCGCCAGGATGTCACGCGCCGTCGGCAGGGCTTCTTCCCGCTGTCCCGGTTGGGTGAGGGGCCCTTCCCGACGGAGGTGTCGGTGAGGCGGGGGTGAGGGTTACGCTACTAACCCGATCGGAATTAGAGGTAATGCGAGGAGCCTGCCGATGACCACCAATCCCGCCATCCCGGTGCAGACCGAGCCCGCCAACGCAGAGTCGCCCACCAGCGCCGACGTCGTGGTGCTGGTCGGCAACCCGCGTCCGGGTTCCCGTAGCCGTACGCTCGCCGAGGCGGCGACCGAGGCGCTGGTCGCCGGCCTGGCACGGTCCGCCACCGTACTGCGCGGTGTGCAGGTGCTGGAGTTGGCCACGCTCGTCGGGGTGAGCTTCGACGCCGAACCGGCGCGGGGTTCGGCCGAGGTCGCCGACCCGTTCGAGGTGGTCCGCTCGGCCCGGCTGCTGATCGTCGTGACCCCCACCTACAAGGGCAGTTACACCGGACTGTTGAAGATCTTCCTGGACCAGTTCGGCCACCGGGGACTGGCCGGCGTGGTCGCCGTACCGGTGACCATCGCGGCCTCGGACGCCCACCTGCGCGCGGTGACCAACAACCTGACCGACCTGCTGGCCGAACTCGGCGCCACCCTGCCGGTCGAGCCGCTCGCCGTGCTGGAGGCGCAACTCGGCGCCGGGACCGACCTGGTCGCGGCGTGGGTCGACCGGCAGGTGGGGCTGGTCGGCGGCGCCCTGGCAGACCAGCGGGTCCGGGCGTAAGCCGGGCGGACGGGGCCCGGCCGGGTTAGCGTGGTTCGGCGTGTTGCCGCGCCCGACCCGCGCCGGGCAACTCGTCCCGGCCGCAGACAGCAACCCCGTGAAGGACGAGCGTCATGGACGACATCACCGCGCTGATCCTGGACGACCACCACGCCTTCCGCCGGGGCTTCGCCCGGCTCGACGACGCCCGCGACGAGGCCGAGATCCGGGCCGTCTGGGAGGCGCTCGCCCTGCACCTGGACATCCACGCCGAGGCGGAGGAGTCGATCCTCTACCCGTACCTGGTCCGGCACGGTGACGACGGTGCTGACGAGACCGACGACGCGATCGGTGACCACAACAAGATCCGGGACGCGATCGCCGAGGCGAAGAACCACGTGCTCGGCACCGACGAGTGGTGGGCGGCGGTCTGGCGGGCCCGCAAGGAGAACAGCGAGCACCTGGCCGAGGAGGAGGACGGGGCGCTGGCCGACTTCCGGCGGCACGCCGGCACCGAACTGCGCGCCGAACTCGGGGCCCGCTGGCTCACCTTCTACGGCGAGCACCCGGGTGGCAAGGGACTCATGTTCCGCGACAGGACCCGAAGCAGTACATCGAGGCACATCGCTGACACTCCGGTCAAACCGGCGACCCTGGTGGCGATCTTCGTCACCCCGTAGCGGCCCGGTGACCCACACGTTCACCACGGTTCGTCAGATGATCAACGTCGGCACTGACGGCCGGGGTCGTAGCGAGCTAGCGTGTTCCAGGTGACGGAGATATCCCAGTTGCCGCCCAACCCGCCGGCCGACCTGCCACGCACGCTCGGGGAGCTGCGCGCGGCGGGCCACCGCTACCGCACCGTGAAGCAGGAACTTCGGGAGAACCTCCTGGCCCGGATGCGATCCGGCGAGGACCGGTTCCCCGGCATCGTCGGCTACCAGGACACCGTGCTGCCCGAGGTGGAACGCGCCCTGCTCGCCGGCCATGACCTGGTGCTGCTCGGTGAGCGCGGGCAGGGCAAGACCCGGCTGATCCGGGGACTCGTCCAGCTCCTCGACGAGTGGACCCCGGTACTGCCCGGCTCGGCCCTCAACGAGCACCCGATGCACCCGCTGACCCCGGCCGCCCGCCGGCTCGCCGCCGAGGCCGGCGACGACCTGCCGGTGGCCTGGCTGCACCGCTCCCTGCGGTACGGCGAGAAGCTCGCCACCCCCGACACCAGCGTCGGCGACCTGATCGGCGACGTGGACCCGATCCGGATCGCCGAAGGTCGCACCCTCGGTGACCCGGAGACGATCCACTTCGGGTTGGTGCCGCGTACGAACCGGGGCATCTTCGCCGTCAACGAACTGCCCGACCTGGCCGAACGGATCCAGGTCTCGCTGCTCAACGTGCTCGAAGAACGCGACATCCAGGTACGCGGCTACCAGCTCCGGCTGCCGCTGGACCTGCTCCTGGTGGCCAGCGCCAACCCGGAGGACTACACCAACCGGGGCCGGATCATTACCCCGCTCAAGGACCGGTTCGGCGCCGAGGTCCGTACCCACTACCCGCTCGAACTGGAGCTGGAGCTGGAACTGATCCGGCAGGAGGCGGCCCTGGTCGCCGCCGTACCGGAGCACGTGCTGGAGGTGCTCGCCCGATTCGCCCGCGCCGTACGCGAGTCGCCGTCGGTCGATCCCCGCTCGGGTGTCTCGGCCCGGTTCGCCATCGCCGCCGCCGAAACCGTGGCCGCCGCCGCACTGCGCCGGGGCAGCCTGCTCGGCGAGGAAACCGAGGGGACCGGCGCACCGGTCGCCCGGGTCGGTGACGCCGTGTCGGTCACCAGCACCCTGCGCGGCAAGGTCGAGTTCGAGAGCGGCGAGGAGGGCCGCGAGGTGGAGATCCTCGGCCACCTGCTGCGTACCGCCACCGCCGAGACGTTCCGGGACCGGCTCGCCGGGCTGGACCTCTCCGGGTTCATCAACCTGGTCGCCGAGGGCGCGGTGATCGAGACCGGCGAGCTGGTCGGCACGGCCGACCTGCTGCGCCAGGTGGGCACCGTACCGGGGCTGGCCAAGGCGCTGGACCGGCTCGGGCTCGGCGACGCGCCCACGCCGGGTGAGGCCGCCGCCGGGATCGAGTTCGTGCTGGAGGGGCTGCACCTGACCCGCCGGTTGGCCAAGGACGTGACCGAGGACGGTCGGACCCGCTACGGCGGCCGCAGCCCCGAGGGCGGGCGATCCGCCGGGGGCGGCCGACCGTCGGACGGTGGCCGGGGCTAACCGATGAGCCGCATGGACGTACCCGGCGGAAACCGGTTCCGGTACGGCTCCTGGCGTGGCGGCCCGGACCCGCTCGCCCCGCCGTACGACGTGCGTGCCGCGGTCGACTCGGTCGGCGCCGAGGTGCTGGCCGGCGGCAGCCTCCGGGACGCGCTGCGGGCCCTGCTCCGGCAGGGCCCGGTCGGTGGCGCCGGCCTGGACGAACTGCTCGCCCGGGCAAGGCGGATGCGTCGCGAGGCGATGCGCCGGGGCAACCTCGACGGTGCGGTCACCCGGGCGCAGGCACTGCTGGACCAGGCGCTCGCCGCCGAACGCGACGAGTTGCGGGGGCGCGACGACGACGCGGCCCGGTTCGCCGAGGCGGTGCTGGACAACCTGCCGAACTCCACCGCCCGTGCGGTCGAGGAGTTGGGCGGTTACCAGTGGGCCAGCGACGAGGCCCGGCAGGCGTACCAGCAGATTCTCGACGGGCTGCGCCGTGACGTACTGGAGCAGCGGTTCTCCGGGCTGCGGGACGCGCTGCGTTCGTCGGCCGCCGATCCGGCCGCCCAGCAGCGGCTCGGCGAGATGATGCACGACCTGAACGACCTGCTTGCCCGGCACGGTCGGGGCGAGGACACCACCGACGCGTTCGCCGAGTTCATGCGCCGGCACGGCGAGTTCTTCCCGGAGCAGCCGGGTTCGACCGACGAGCTGGTGGACGTACTGGCCCGGCGGGCGGCGGCGGGGGAGCGGCTGATGCGTTCGCTGTCCGACCGGCAGCGGGCGGAGCTGGCCCAGCTGATGGAGTCGGCGCTCGGCCCCGACCTGGCGGCCGAGATGGCCGCGCTCGACGGCAACCTGCGCGGCCTGCGGCCGGACCTGGCCTGGGACCGGCGCGAGCGGGTCCGGGGCGACCAGCCGCTCGACTACGGCCAGGCGACCGGGGCGCTGGGCGAGATCGCCGAGCTGGACGACCTGCTCGACCAACTCGGCCAGGAGCATCCGGGCGCGACGCTGGACGAGGTGGACGTCGAGGCGGTCCGCCGCAACCTGGGCCGGGACGCCGCCGACGACGTACGTCGGTTGCGTGACCTGGAGCGGGAGCTGCGCCGGCAGGGTTGGGTGACCCGGGGTGCCGACGGCCTGACGTTGAGCCCGAAGGCGCTGCGCCGGCTCGGCGGCACCGCGCTGCGTCGGGTTTTCGCCGATCTGGGGTCGGGCCGGCGTGGGGAGCACGACCTGCGCGCGGCCGGCGCGGCCGGCGAGGTCACCGGGGCGTCCAGACCCTGGGAGTACGGCGACGAGCAGCCGCTCGACGTGGTGCGCACGGTCGCCCGCGCGGTACGCCGTGGTGGTGGCGGGGTGCCGGTGGCGCTGGCGGTCGAGGACTTCGAGGTGGTGGAGACCGAGCGGCGTGCCTCGGCGGCGGTGGCGCTCTGTGTCGACCTCTCGTTCTCGATGGTCTCCGAGGGGCGTTGGGGCCCGATGAAGCAGACCGCGCTGGCCCTGTCGCACCTGGTCGCGACGAAGTTCCCGCAGGACGCGTTGCAGATCATCGGCTTCGGCCGGGAGGCGGCGGCGCTGTCCCGGGAGGAGTTGGCGGCGGTGGAGCCGGAGATGGTGCAGGGCACCAACCTGCAGCACGCGTTGCGGCTGGCCGGTCGGCACCTGCGTCGGCACGCCGGCAGCGAGCCGGTGGTGCTGGTGGTGACCGACGGGGAGCCGACCGCGCACCTGGACCCGGAGGACGGCGTCGGGGTGTTCAACTGGCCGCCGCTGCGGGAGACGATCGAGGCCACCGTGGTCGAGGTCGACGCCCTGACCCGCTACGGCGCCACGATGAACCTGTTCATGCTGGGTGAGGACCCGGGCCTGCGCCGCTTCGTCGACGCCGTGGCCAAGCGCTCCGGCGGCCGCGTCTTCACCCCCTCCGCCGACGACCTGGGCCAGTACGTCGTCTCCGACTACCTGCGCGCCCGCCGAGGCCGCCGCCGCTGACCCAAGCCATCGTCGATCTTGCAGTTGTGGTGCCTCGCGAAGCTCGCGAAACGGGGCGGAACGGGTGCCACAACTGCAAGATCAACGGGCTGGGGCGGGGTTAGGGTCGGGGGGTGGAGGTGGAGGTGGAGGGGTTGCGGGGGGCTTATGGGGCGTTGTTCGCCGAGATCGAGGGGGCGGGGGCGTTTCGGGGGGCGGTTGGCGAGGAGTTGAGTGCGGAGCAGTTGCTCGCGCACCTGGTGGCGAACGACGAGCTGCTGATCAACGCCACCGAGGCGGTGCTCGCCGGCTCGCCGTACGCGTACTACGAGCTGGACACCATCCACCGCCCGCAGCTCGACGAGCTCGCGCGCCAGTACGGCGGCCTCGACGGGCTGACGAGCCGGTTGCGTACCACCAGCGGACAGCTCTGCGGGCTGACCGAGCGGCTGCTCGACAAGACCGACGCCCTGGTGCAGACCCGGGTACGGGAGGCTCCCCGGCTCGACATCGACGAGGCGCTGCCCTGGGGGCGGGCCCTGGACATCCACCGCCGGGTCCACCTGCCCGCCCACACCGACGACCTGCGCGCCCTGCATACCCCGGCCGCCGGTTGACGGTGTCCCCGCGAGGGGGCAGGTTCAGCGGGCGTCGGTGACGACGTGTGAGCAGGCGGGGCAGGCGGCCGGTCCCTGTTCGGCGTACCAGCGGCAGGTGCGCCGGATCGCACAGCGGGGCAGCGAGGCCTCGTCCGGTACGGCCGTCTCCCGGTACGACTCGACCAGGCGGGCGCCGAGGCCACAGTGGTCACCGGTCCAGAACCCGCAGGACGAGGTGACGCACGGCCCGGCCAGCCGGTACTGCGACTCCGCCGGTCCGGACTGGTCCGGCAGACCCGACAGGGCCACCTCGGCCGGCATCGCCGGGGTGACGTACGCGACCCGCCCCGCCGGAGTGATCATCCCCAGGAACACCGTGGCGTTGGCCTTCGGTGTACTCGGGCACATCCGCTCCGGCGGATCCGGCCGTAGGGGAACCTCGGTCACCGTTGGATCCAGAAACCGATATCGTTGATCTTCGTGCCGAGGTCGTCGGCCAGCGGGCCGTCCAGCACCCAGAGGCCGTACCACTCGGGACGGAGCTTGATGTTTCCGTGGCCGATGGTGAGCGGATTGGACAATTTCGCCGATACGTTGTGCAGTGCGTTCAGTCCGGCTTTTTGTATCTCACCGGCGATCCGCGCCTTCTGTGCCTCGTCCAGCTCGACTCCGTCGACGACGAACCGGAATTCGCTACGTGCCATTCCTGCCTCCTTTTTCTAGTACGACTCGGTGTCCAACCCGAGTCGCAGGCTTGTCCTGGTGAATGTCGACCAACCCGCGTGGGAGGCGATGTCGGCCGGCTGCCCGGCACGGCGCAGTGCCCGGTTGGCGGCGCCCTGCCAGTCGGCGGTGGAGGCGGCCCGGTATCCCCACAACTCCCGGAGCGCCGAGGCGGCGAAGGCGACCTGCTCGGGTGATCCGGTGAAGGCCGCGGCTCCGCCGGTGATCCGTACGCCGCCGCCGGTCGGCTCGACGAGCGCGAAATGGTGGTGCAGGCTGGCCAGCGTGGCCCAGTAGGCGCGGTCGGTCCGCCCAGCCGTGAACCCGTCGCGTACCTGGTCGTCGTGGCGGTGGCGGAGCCCGGTCAGGGTGAACGTGGCACCGGAGGAGTCGGTGCGTCCGGCCACCTCCACCGGCTCCTGCCAGTTCGACGGTGAGTTGGCCGACCAGAACGCCAGCCAGGCGCCCAGCCGGTCGTGCAGGTCCACCTGGAACGGCCAGCCGGCCAGACCGCCGCCCGGGGAGCGGATGACGGCGGTGGCGATGCGGTCCCGGGTGACGGTGACCGCGGTGGCCGCGGGGACGGCGGTGGGTGCCCCGGGTGGGGCGCCGAGTGCGGGCGTCGCGCCGGCGACGGTGACCGCGGAGGCGGTTGCCGCGGTGACCAGTAATCCCCGGCGGGAGAACCCAAATGGTGTGTCGCTCATCGTTCACCTTTCCGGTGCGACGACCTTTGCCGAGAGCGTAGCGACCAAATGATCGTTATCAATACAGTAAACTGTCGTAACTGCGACGCGAATTGGTCGGAAACCTGGTGGCGTTCGTTGGTGATTCCGATTTCGGTTTACTTGTGGTGCTGGCCCGCGATGTCCGGTCGGGCTGGAATACCACTTTGCTCAGCTAGGTGACCGAGGGTCTGAAGCGGGTGAATCCAGGCATCTCGCCGCGAGCGTGGGAGCGTTCCCATGTTCTGGGACGGTCGGTTCGGAACCCCGTTGTGGCGTTACGTTCCTGTAAACCGATGGGAGTAAATATGTTGCGACGTCAATCACTTGGCCGGTTCGGCGCGGCCGCGACCATCGCCGTACTCATGCCGCTCGCCCTCACCGGGGCGCCCGCCGCCGCCCACGACGAGACCCGGACCGGGCCGTCGGCGGCGGTCGCGCCGGCCACGATCCAGGCGGCCGCCGTACCACTGGACCGGCTGACCGTCAGCACCACCCAGGTCGCCTCGGGGCTGCAACGGCCGACCGCGATCTTCGCACCGGACGACGGCAGCGGCCGGCTTCTGATCACCGAGAAGGTCGGCACCGTACGGGTCTACCACCCGAACACCGGACTCGCCGAGGCGCCGCTGCTCGACATCACCGACCGGGTCTCCACCGCCGGCAACGAGCGCGGCCTGCTCGGCATCGTCACCTCGACCAACTTCGCCACCAGCCGAGCCCTGTACGTCGCCTACACCAGCCTGCCGTCCGGCACCCTGACGCTGTCCCGGTTCACCCTGGACCAGGCCAACCAGCAGCCGATACCGGCCGCCCGCGAGCAGATCCTGCTCACCCAGCCACACGCCGAGTACGGCAACCACAACGGCGGGCAGCTCGCCTTCGGCCCGGACGGCTACCTCTACTGGAGCCTGGGCGACGGCGGCGGCGCGGACGACGTACTCAACAGCGGGCAGAACCTGACCACCCTGCTCGGCAAGATCCTCCGGCTGGACGTCAGCCGGGCCTGCGCGCCACTGTCGTACTGCGTACCGGCGGGCAACCCGTTCGTCGGTGTCGCGAACGCCCGCCCGGAGATCTGGGCGTACGGGCTGCGTAACCCGTGGCGGTTCTCGTTCGACCCGGCCGACGGATCGCTCTGGATCGCCGACGTCGGCCAGGGCACCTTCGAGGAGGTCGACCACCTGCCGGCCGGCCGAGCCGGAGCGAACCTCGGCTGGTCCTGCCGGGAGGGCACCCAGGTGTTCAACCAGGCACGTTGCCCGGCGGGCGCCACCTTCGTCGAACCGGTCTTCACGTACCGCACCTCGGTCGACGGCTGCGCCATCATCGGCGGGCACGTCTACCGGGGCCAGCAGTACGCCGACATCGCGGCCGGCACGTACCTCGCCACCGACTACTGCTCCGGCACCGGCTTCGCCATCCGACCGAGCGGCGCCGCGTACGCCACCCGGGCGCTCGGTGAGCTGACCATCCAGCCGACCACCCTCGGGGTGGACGCGGCCGGGGAGATCTACCTCGCCAACGACCTGCCCGGCCAACTGCACAAGGTCGCCTTCGCGGCGCTCCCGCCGCCGGTCGCCTGCACCGTCGCCTACCGGGTGGATTCCCAGTGGGGAACCGGTTTCACCGCCACCCTGACCCTCACCAACACCGGCACCCAACCGATCAACGGCTGGACGGTCGGCTGGACCTTCCCCGGCACCCAACGGGCCGGCACGTTCTGGAACTCCAGCGGCAGCCAGCAGGGCGCGGCGGTGACCGCCCGCAACGCCAACTGGAACGGCACCATAGCCCCCGGCGCCTCGGTCACCTTCGGCTTCCTCGGCAGCAGCACCGGAGCCAACCCCCCACCCACCACCTTCACCCTCAACAACACCCCCTGCGCCTAACCTCGCCTCACCCCCGCCCCCGCCCCTAATACAGAGAATGAGTGGTTATTCCGCGTCGGATAGCCACTCTTTCTCTGTATTAGCGCGGTCGAGAGGGGGAGAGGGAGGGAGAGGGGTGGCGGGGTGGCGGAAGGTGCGGCGGTAGGTCGTGGGGGGTACGCCGATGCTCTGGTGTAGTTGTTGGCGTAGGGCGGCGGCGGTGCCGAAGCCGGAGCGCTGGGCCACCTGGTCTACCGGTAGGTCGGTGGTCTCCAGTAGCAGGCGGGCGTGGTCGGTGCGGTGCTGCAACAGCCACCGGGCGGGACTGAGCCCGGTCTCGGCCCGGAACCGCCGGGTGAACGTCCGTACGCTCATGCTGGCGTGACCCGCCAACTGCCGCAGGGTCAGCGGCTCGTGCAGGCGGTGCTGGGCCCACTGCCGGGTCGCCGCGGTGCTGGCGTCGCTCGGGTGGGGCACCGGCCGTTCGATGAACTGCGCCTGACCACCGTCCCGCCACGGCGGGACCACGCACCGGCGGGCCGACCGGTTCGCCACCGCGCTGCCGTGGTCGGTGCGGATGACGTGCAGGCAGAGGTCGATGCCGGCAGCCACACCGGCCGAGGTGAGCACGTTGCCGTCATCGACGAAGAGGACCCCGGGGTCCAGCCGTACGTTCGGGTGCCGGCGCCGGAACCGTTCCGCGTACGCCCAGTGGGTGGTCGCCGGGCGCCCGTCGAGCAGCCCGGCGGCGGCGAGCACGAACGCGCCGGTGCAGATGGACATGATCCTGGCGCCTCGCTCGTACGCCGCGTTGAGCGCCTTGTGCACCTCCGGGTCGAGTATCGCCCGGTCGTCCAGCGACGCCCCGTGCACGCCGGGCACGATCACCGTGTCGGCCCGGTCCAGCAACTCCAGCCCGTGGTCCGGTACCACCTGGAAGCCGGCGCTGCTGCGTACGGGCCGGCGGCCGGGGGTGCAGGTGTCGACGGTGTAGAGGTGCTCGTTCGTGGTGCTGCGGGCGGTGCTGAAGATTTGTGATGGAGTGCCCAGATCGAGCCCGACCACCTGGTCCAGGGCGAGTACGGCGATCCGGTGCGGGCGCGACGTCATGGCCCGATTGTTGCGCATGATGGCTCTCCGGCCACTCGTCGCGGACCCAGGTGTGACCGAGACTTCGAGCGTGAAGACTCAGCGCCTGTTCCATCCCGCCTGGGCCGTCGCCGCCGTCGCCTTCGTGGCGCTGGTCGGTGCCGCCGGGTTCCGGGCCACGCCGTCGGTCCTGCTGCACCCGCTGCACGAGGAGTTCGGCTGGCCGCTGGCCACCATCTCCGCCGCGGTCTCGGTCAACCTGATCCTGTACGGGCTCACCGCGCCGTTCGCCGCCGCGCTGATGGAGCGGTTCGGCATCCGCCGGGTGGTGGTCGCCGCCCTGCTGCTGGTCGCCGCCGGCAGTGGCCTGACCGTGTTCATGAACGCGAGCTGGCAGCTCATCGCCTGCTGGGGCGTGCTGGTGGGGTTGGGCACCGGGTCGATGGCGCTCGCCTTCGTGGCGACGGTCACCGGGCGCTGGTTCGTCAAGCGCCGGGGACTGGTGACCGGGGTGCTCACCGCCGGTGGCGCCGCCGGGCAGCTCGTCTTCCTACCCGTGCTGGCCAACCTGGTGCAGGCGTACGACTGGAAGGTGGCGGCGCTGGTCGTGGCGGCGGCGGCGCTGCTGGTCGTACCGCTGGTGGTGTTCTTCCTCCGCGAGCACCCGGCGGACCTGGGCCTGCCGTTGTACGGCGGCACCGAGGTCGTACGCCCGCAGCCGTTGCCCGGCGGCGCGGGCGGCGCGGCGGCGCGAGCGCTGACCGGGTTGCGGATGGCCGCCCGGACCCGCGCGTTCTGGCTGCTCGCGGGTGGTTTCGCGATCTGCGGGGCGACCACCAACGGTCTGGTCGGAACCCATTTCATCCCGGCCGCGCACGACCACGGGGTGGCCGAGACGACCGCCGCGAGCCTGCTCGCCCTGGTGGGTCTCTTCGACATCGTCGGCACGATCGCGTCCGGCTGGCTGACCGACCGGGTGGACAGCCGGTTACTGCTGGCCGGCTACTACGCGCTGCGCGGGCTCTCCCTGCTGGTGCTGCCGAGCCTCTTCGTGAACACCACCGGGCCGACCATGCTGGTGTTCATCGTCTTCTACGGGCTGGACTGGGTGGCCACGGTGCCGCCGACGGTCGCCCTGTGCCGGGAGCACTTCGGTGACCGGGGACCGGTGGTGTTCGGCTGGGTGTTCGCCTCGCACCAGGTCGGCGCGGCGATCGCCGCCACCGGTGCCGGCCTGGTCCGGGACCAGCTCGGCGAGTACACCATGGCCTGGTACGCCGCCGGAGTGCTGGCCCTCGGTGCGGCGGTGCTCTCGCTGATGCTGCGCCGACGCGAGCCCGAGCCGGTGCCGGTGGTCGAGCCGGAGCCGGTCGCCACCGCCCCGCGTGCCTGGCGCCTACGCCCCACCGACGGCTAGCGGGTAGATCCGGCTACCGGGCCCACTGCTGGTTGGCGCGGCCGTGGCAGGCCCACTGTTGCAGGCTGGTGTCCGGGCTGGTGAGAGTGTTCTCGGGTACGTCCGCGCAGCGCCCACTGTTGAGGTTGACCAGCGACACCTGCCCGGTGTCGAGCCCGGCCAGTCGCCAGCGCTGTTCGACGGTACGGTCGCAGACCGCGATGTGCAGCCGGGCGCCGTCGTCCTTGTTGCCGTCGGCCGCCTCCAGGCAGCCGCCGGTGCCGGCGTTGACCAGGCTGAACTCGTCACCGACGACGGGCGTGGGGCGCCACTGCTGGGTCAGGTCGCCAGTGCAGACCCGCTGCTGCACCTGGGCGCCGTCCGGATTGTCGTTCGTGTTGAGCGCGAGGCAGAACGACGAAGCCACGGAGCGGAAGATCCGGGTGGGGATCTCCGCCGGGGTCGGGCTCGGCGGAGGGGCCGGCTCGGTGCTGCCCGCCGCCACGCCGCTCGGGGCGGGCGGCGCGGCGCCGCCGGAGACGCCGGCCGGTGCCGGCACCGCTGCCCGGTCGACGTTGCCGTCACCTGCGAAGATCCCGGTCGCGAAGAGCACCCCGATCAGTACGCCCACACCGCCGGTCGCGAGCGCGGCCGTCATCAGCCGGTCGCGGCCGGGTCGGGCCGGGGCGGGAGCGCCGTAGACGGTGCCGCCCGGCGGTCGTCGTCGCGGGTCGGAGGTGGGCATCCCCAGATAGTGACTCAGCGGCCGGGCCCAGGACCAACCGGCCCGCCGCACCCCACCCGGCATTTTCTGGTACGGGTGTCGCGCGGCGAGCACGATCGGTCGGCGTGTCGGCGTGTCGGCGTGTCGGCGTGTCGGCGTACCGGCGGGACGCCGGGCGCTCAGTCGACGACCTTGACGTCCTTCCAGAAGGCGACCCGGTCGCGGATCTGCTCGGCCGCCGGGAGCGGATCGGGGTAGTACCAGACCGCGTCCTGGCTCTCGTTGCCGTCCAGGGCGAGGGAGTAGTAGGAGGCCTGTCCCTTCCAGGGGCAGATGGTGTGAGTGTCGGATTCCCGAATCACGTCGTCCCGCAGCGCGGTGCGCGGAAAGTAGTGGTTGCCCTCGACAACCACGGTGTCGGTGCTCTCTGCGATGACCTGGTTGTTCCACATGGCTTTCGGCACGTTTTCCAGCGTATGCCGGGCTGGACGGGGCGGCCACGCCTAGCGCGATCTTCCCGGAACGGCAAGCCGTCGCCCCCTATCGGATCACTGATAGTTACGAGATAATTACTGTATGTGGAACGTGTCACCGGAGCGGGAGCTGTTCCTGCAGGTCAGCGGCCCTATGGTGGACAGCGAGCGGGCCGACGCTGCCGCCACTACCGCCCTGCTCCGGGAGTTGCGAACCGGGGCGGGTCTAGGGGTCAGTCGACCCTCGCCCGGCCCGGATCCCCGAGCCGGCTCCGACCCGCGACCGGACACTGACCCCCTGACCGGCCGCAAGGCCGGCGAGGCGGTGTCGCTCGCCGAACTCGTCATCACGGGTGCCTTCTCGGCCACCACCCTCGCCGCCCTGACCCAGATCGTGGTCGCCTTCGTCCGGCGGGGCGCCGCCCGGCGGATCGTGCTGCGGGACGGGGACCGGAGCCTCACCATCGTCGACCCGTCGGCACGTACCGAGCAGGCGGTCGCGCGCTGGCTCACCGCGCCCGAGCGGCCCGGCCCGCCGGTCGAGTTGCCCGACGTGCCCGACACCGTCCCGGTGCCCGAGACCGGGCCGGTGCCGCAGACGGGTGTACTGCCGGAGGCAAAGGGGGCAACTGGGGCGCTGCCGAACGTGAAGGCGGCGCCGCAGGAGCGGCGGGGTGTCGGGTCCGGTGGCGACTAGGTCACCGGCCGGCCGGTACGCGCTGCTGATCGCGACCGGCGAGTACGCCGACCCCTCCCTCGACCGGCTGCGCGCACCGCAGCAGGACGTGGCGCGGTTGGGTGCCGTACTGGCGGATCCGGCGATCGGCAACTTCCACGTGCGTACGCTGCGCGACGCCCCGGAACGGGAGGTACGCGCGGCGATCGAGGACCTGCTGACGGACAGGGTCGACAGCGACCTCGTGCTGCTCTACTTCTCCTGCCACGGCATCGTCGACCCCTACCACCGGCTGTACTTCGCCGCCGCCGACACCGTCCGTACCCGCCCGGCGAGCACGGCCATCTCCCGTTCCTTCGTCAACGAGCAGTTCGAGGCGTGCCGTGCCGCGGCCAAGGTGCTGATCCTGGACTGCTGCTTCGCCGGCGCGTTCGCCGAGGGCTTCAAGGGTGCGCCGCAGGGCGCGCTGGAGTGGCAGGTGGGCCGGGGGTACGTCGTACTGAGCGCCTGCGACAGCTACGAGTACGCGTTCGAGTCCGACCAACTGGTCGCCTCGGCGCCGCGCGGCTCGATCTTCACCGACGTACTGATCGAGGGGTTGGTCTCCGGCGCGGCCGACCTCGACGGTGACGGCCGGGTCGGCGTCGACGAGTTGTTCCGTTACGTGCACGACGGGGTGGTCCGGCGCCGGCCGGAGCAGCAGCCGAAGTACAGCGCCTACAACGCCGAGCCGCACATCTACCTGGCCACCGTGCCGGTGCCGGGCGCCATCGTGCCGGCGGTGGGCGGATCGGACGGCGAAGGTCCGGACGGCACCACCGTCGGTTCCGCCGTGGCCGGCCCGACCATCCAGTTGCCGACCACCTACAACCAGCACCAGGCGATCGTGGCGCGCGGCTTCCGTACGGGTGCGGACCTGATCCGGCGCACCTACGGGCCGTTCGGCCGGCGGATGCTGGTGCAGGACGAGCAGGGCGGGTACCACGAGATGGCCGACGCGGCCGGCATCGTCCGGCTGTTGGCCGGCGGCGACCCCCGCGACGCGCTCGGCACCGGTTACCTGCGGGAACTGGTGGAGGGGATTCGGCACCGGGTTGGCGACGGCGCCACCACCGGCGTGGTGCTCGCCCAGGCCATGCTGGACGCCGCCTCGGTCGCGCTGCGGGCCGGTGCGAACCCGGTGGCGCTGCGCCGGGGGATCTCGACCGCCGTACGGGACGTCGCCGTCGAACTCGCCGGCCTCGCGGTGCCCGTACGCACCAGAGCGGAACTGCGTGCGCTGGCGACCGTCGCCTCCGGTGACGAACTCGTCGGTGACCTGGTCGCCGAGGCAGTGGACCGGGTCGGCCGGGACGGGGTGATCCGGGTCGAGGCGAGCAACCTGTTCGGCCTCGAACTGGAACTCACCGAGGGGATGAGCCTGCGGGCCGGGCACATGTCACCGGCGTTCGTGACCGACGAGGAGGAGGCGGAGGCGGTGCTCGACGAGCCGTACGTGCTCCTCGTCGACGAGCGGATCGGTACCGCCGAGGAACTGCTGCGGCTGCTCGGCGCGGTGGAACGGGAGGGCAGGCCGCTGGCGGTGTTCGCGCCGGAGATCCGTGACCCGGCGCTGGCCGCGCTGGTCCTGGCGAAAGCCCGGCAACTGCTCAGCCCGGTCGCGGTGACCCTGCCGTGGCCGCCCGGCCAACGTCGGGACGCGCTGGCGGAACTGGCCGCGCTCACCGGCGCGACGGTCCTCGGCGGCGAGTCGGGTGTCGACCTCGCACACGCGACCCTGGCCGAGTTGGGCCGGGCCCGGCGGGTGGTCACCACCCGCAGCGAGTCGGTGGTGCTGGCCGGAGTCGGTGATCCGGACCCGATCGTGCGCCGCTACCAGCGGCTGCGCACCGTGCGCACCCGCGACGACCCGCGCCGCGGCGACCCGCGCGGGGACGGCAGGCGGCGGGCCGAGTCGCGGTACGGCGAGCCGCTGCGGGTGTCGGCGGAGCGGATGTCCCGGGTGGCCGGCGGGGTGGCGGTGATCAAGGTGGGTGAGGTGACGCCGGAGCAGCAGCGGGTCCGGCGGCGCCAGATCGACGACGCGGTACGCAACGCCAAGGCGGCGGTCGAGTGGGGTCTGGTCGCAGGTGGCGGTGCGGCGCTGCTCGGGGTGCACGCGCGGCTGCAGGGTCGGCCTACCGCACCTGTGCCGAGGCAGCGGGGAGACGACGAGGCGCTCGGGTACGCGGTTGTCGTCGACGCGCTGCCGGCGCCGTTCGAGGAGTTGCTGCGCAGCGCCGGGCGTGAGCCGGACGGGGTGCCCGAGGACCTGTGGTACCGGGGCCCGGGTGTCACCTTCGACCTGGTCAGCGGGCGGTACGTGGTGGCGCGGGACGCCGGCATCGTCGACGCCGCCGCGACCGTACGCGAGGCGGTGAGCGCGGCCGCGAGCGTGGTGACCCGCTACCTCATGCTCGGCTGAGCGGTGCCGTGCCGTCAGGTCTGCGGCCGGGGCCGGTACGGGTCGGGCTGCGGTGGCCGGCACCGGTTGCCCGGTGCCGGCCACCGCCCGTGCTGCGACGTGGTGCCGACGTGCAGCAGGTCATCGGGTGCGAAATTGCGGCAGTGCGGCGCCGCTAGGCGCGCACCGCGGCGCAAATTGCACTCGCCGGGACAACTATCCGCCAGTGCCGGTGGCTGAAGGTCAGCCCGAGCGGCAAAGAAGACGCGCGGCATGTCGGATGTGCGTTGCCAGGATGTCTGCCGTCCTAACCGTCCCAACACGAAGAGTGATGTGTCACCCTTCGCTGGCGCAGGCCGGTACGCGGTGTCGTCCCGTCCGTGTCGGTGCCGGGCTAGCGGCCCGGGGCGAGCGTCGGCCGGAGTACGAAGACGCCCCAGCCGAAGTAGCGGCGACCGTACTCGAGGTGCCAGCGGCGGGACAGGTCCCGGAACTCGCGTACCTGCTGGGCACGCGGGTCGTGCGGGTACGCGCGCAACCACTCGGTCAGCGTCCACCACTGCTGTGCCACGTACCGGTCCCAGCTATCGGCGTCGGCCAGCACTACCTCGACCAGGTCGGTGCCGGCCGCCTCGAACCGGTCCAGGGTCCCGCCGAGCGAGGTGAAGTCGTCCAGCCCGAAGCCGTACGCCGCGTACGCCCCCGGCGGCGGCGGATCGATCCAGTACGGCTCGCCGACCAGCAGCAGCCCGTTGGGGCGGACCGCCCGCCGCATGAGTTCGATGGTGCCGGCCAGCCCGCCGCCGATCCAGGTCGCGCCGAGGCAGGAGACGACGTCGTAACCGGCGGGCTCGGCCCGGTACTCGGCGGCGTCGCCGTACTGGAAGCTGACCCGGTCGCTGACCCCGAGTTCGGCCGCGCGTTTGCTGGCGGCGGTCAGGAACACCTCGCTGATGTCCACCCCGTGCCCACGGATGCCGTAGCCCTGGGCCCAGCGGGCGAGCAGTTCACCCTTACCGCACGCGAGATCGAGCACCCTGGTCTGCGGGCCGACCCGACTGGCCGCCCCGAGCAGCATCAGCTTCTCGTGGGTGAACGGGTTGAGGATGCGGTGCTCCGCCTCCGACAGCTCGTGCAACCAAAGCGACATCGGGCCAGGATTACCCGTTTTCCCGATCGTGTCGAGCCCCACTTTTCGGCCCAAGATCCGGTCCGCCGGACAGGCGTGCGTCCGGGGTCGGTATCCGACCTGTCCCGGTCCGCCGCGGGCACCGGCCGCCCGCGTCGTTTGCGCAGCTCAGGCCCGGAAAAATGAGTGTGTCGAGTGGACACACGAGCCGACCGTGAATCGCACAGACTAGACCGCCTTCGATTCATGGAGGCCGAAACCGCGCCGGCCGGTGCCGCGTGGTGGGAAAGTTCACGGCGAGGGGCGGGGAACGGGTCGACAACGACCTCCCCGGTCGGGCAGTCTGGCCGCCGTGCAGCCCGAGGTATTCATCGCCATCGGATCGGCGGCCGTCTCCCTCCTCAGTGTTCTGTTCACCACGCTCTCCGCACGCCGGGTGACCGTGTTGCAGTACCAACTGGAGGAGCAGCGGCACCGGCAAAGCAAGGCGGAGTTGGCCGAGCAGTTGCTCAGTCGCTACCGGGAACCGCTGCTCTGGTCGGCGCACGCGTTGCAGGGGCGGATGTTCAACGCCGTACGGCCGGGTTTCCTCTCCTCGTACCTGCACTGCGGCGACCCGGACGACGAGCGCTACACCCGCGACTACACCGTCTACGTGCTGGCCGAGTACCTCTGCTGGGTGGAGATCATCCGACGGGACCAGCAGTTCCTCGACCTCGGCGACGTCGAGCGGAACAAGCGCTTCTTCGGCCATCTCGACCGGCTGACCCAGATCGTCGCCGCGCTCGGCCCCCCGCCGCCGCTGCGCCTGTTCCGGGGTCAGCAGCGCGCGATCGGCGAACTGCTGCTGGTACGCGTCGAGGACAGCGCCGGCACCCGGTACGAGTCGATGGGCTACGCCGACTTCTGCGAACGGCTCGACACCGATCCCCGTTTCGCGTCCTGGTTCACCCGGCTCCGGGCCGACGTGGACGTGATCGCGACCGCCGACTACGACGGCAACGCCCGCCTGGTGCGGATGCAGCACGAGCTGATTGCCCTGATCGACTTCCTGGATCCGGACCAGGCCCGGTTGGCCACCCCGAACCGGGCGCTGGTGGACCGAGACAAGATCGGCAAACTCCCCGACGCGACCTGAGCCCCGGCGCGACCTGAGCCCCCGGCGCCGGAATCCGCGGGGGCCTGACCCCGCTGACTCCGCGACGTGCTTCCGGTTTGCGGTGATCCGGAGCATCCCACGGCCCGTCAGCGCACGGCCCAGGCGTGCACCTCCAGCCGGCCGGTGGTGCCCAGGTCCAGGCGCTTCGCCACGATCTGGGTCGGCCGCCCGGCGGCCGGGGCGACCTCCAGGTACTCGCCCTGCGCCGGATCCCCGTCGGTGACCGTGTTCCGCCAGCGCACCGAGGCGTGCGCGGTGCCGCCCGGATACACCGTGATCTCCTTCGGGCCGGGGTCCTCACCGGTCGACCGGGATCCGTTCTCGACCCGTACCGGGAGCGGGTCGTGCCCCGCGTCGAGTACCCGTACGACCGGGTAGCCGTACAGCGGCAAGGGTTCGGTGCCGCAGTTGAACAGCACGATGCCCATCCCGCGCAGCCCCATCGCCGCGTCGGTCGCACTGGTGCTGATCAGCACCCCCGACGCCGGACAGTTGGCGGCCTCCGGCGAACCACCGATCGCCGTCGGCACGGGCGAACCGGTGGCGGAACCGCTCGGGGCGCCCTGCGCTGGCACGTCGGCGGGTCGGCCGCTCTCGCCGGGAGTCGGAGCCGTCCACGCCTCGGGGGAGGGCGCGGGCGGGGTCGGCGCCGGCAGCACGATCGGCTGGCCGGGCATCGGACCGGTGCAGCCGGCACCGAACAGCAGCGCCACGGAGACCGAGGTGGCCAGGCGGCCGAGCCGGCGCAGGGCGGGCCGGCGACGAGCGGGGTACGTCTGCACCCGGCGATCCTCCTACACCGGTCGCTCCGGCCGGGAACCGTCGGCCGGTGCCGTGGAGACAATGTGTGCGACCGGTGAACGTGGGTGGCGGTCAGCCTCGATCCCACAGCGAGCTTGTACGCTGCGTCGATGCCGGATGCCAGTCTGATGCGGGATTCCACCGAGCGCTGGTTGGAGCGCCTGCGGGGCGCGGTTGCTCCCCGGCGGCACAACGCCCGTACGATCGCCGCCCTGACCGGCAATCCGGGCTGTCACCGGCGGGCGGTGCTGGACGCGGCCGGGGTGGACAAGCCCCGGCTGGCCGAGCACGTCGGCTTCCCCGCCCGGTTCGGTCAGTCCCGGTTCGCCATCACCCGTGGCAACTCGTTCGAGCGGCAGGTCAAGGCGGACGGCGGGGTCGAGTTGCTCCGGCTGCTGCGCGAGCGGCTCGGGCTGCCGATCCCGGACGCGGCCTACACCGACCTCGACGGCGGCGCCCCGGACAGGACCACGGATGCAGCGGACGCCGATGACGATCCGGCCCGACCGGCCGAGAGCAACGAGGAACGCTACGAGCGGTCCCGGCGGCTGCTCGGCGAGGCGGCAGGGGCGCCCGCGTCCGGCGACGCGCTGATCTTCGACCATCCACTGCTGCGGCTGGAGGTCGCCGGCCAGCCGGTCTACCTGGAGCCGGACCTGATCGCGTTCCGGGTGGACGGCCGGTTCCACGTCGTGGAGATCAAGTCGTTCCCGGTGATCGACGGGCAGGGCGACCCGAGCAAGGTCTCCGCCGCTGCGGTCCAGGCGGCGGTCTACGTACTCGCCATGCGGGAACTGCTGACCGAGGCGGGGCACGATCCGGCCGTCGTCTCGCACGACGTACTGCTGGTCTGCCCGCGCGACTTCACCAACGAGCCGGTGGCCGCGCTGATCGACGTACGCAAACAGTTGTCGACCCTGCGCCGGCAACTGACCCGGATGGCGCGGGTCGAAGAGCTGGTGGCCGCGCTGCCCGCGGATCTGACCTTCGACTTGGCGCCCGACCGGGCCGGTCGGCCGAGCCGGTCGCCGGCCGCGCTGACCACCGCACTGCGCGTGGTCGAGGCGCGTTACGCACCGGACTGCCTGGCAAGCTGCGAGCTGGCCTTCTTCTGCCGGCACGAGGCACGCGGCCAGACCGGCAGCCTGGGCAAGTCCGTCCGCGAGGAACTCGGCGGCGTCGAACGGGTACCGACCGTGCTCGCGCTGGCCAGCGGCGAACTGGCGCCGGCCGACGGCCAGGCCGAGGCCGCCGCGATGCTCCAGGCCGCGGCACGGCTGCGGGCCGAGGCCCTGTCATGAGTACGCTCACCGCGCTCGCCCGAGCACAGGCGCTCGCCGCCGGGCGGGCCCAGCCGACCGCCACCGTGCGCCACCTGCACCTCGCCCGGCGGCCACTGGTCCTGGTGCCGCTGACCATGGCCGGCGAGGCGAACGCACCGCTCGCCGTGCTGGTCGGCACGACCCCGCAACAGCCGACGCTGCTGGTGGTGCCGCAGCCCCGCAACCGGGACCAGCGGCTCGACTTCGTCACCGCGCTCGGCACCGTGCTGCTGCCCTATCTGGACGGTCACCGGGGCGTGTCGGAGTCGGTGCCGGTCGACCGAGGGCGCGACGTGCGCTACCGGTACGTCGAGGCGCCGCAACTGGTCGTGCCAAACTCGGGTGGGATCACCTTCCTGCGGTTGCTCGGCCGCAACACCCGGTTCCGGCGTACCGACGGTGACTATCCGGTCGACGCGTCGGTACCGCTGGTCGGGCGGTGGCTGACCTTCCTCGCCGAACGGGCCGAACACCCCGGATCGTCGCTGCTGGTGGCGCTGACCGAGGCGCTGGGGCTGCACTGGGCGACCGGGCAGAGTTCGGTGGAGGACCTGAACCTGGCGGCCCAACTCGGCTGGATCGACCCGCCGCCGGGGGTGCCCGGTCCGGTGGCCGCCGCCGAGGCGGAGGACCCGTCGATCTGGCCGCCGGCCGGACCGGCCACCGACCCGGAGTTCGACAACGACGTACTCGCCCCGGTGATGGCGGCGTACCAGGCTGCGGTGGCGGCGGACGACGAGCCGGCCCGGCAGCGGGCGTACGCGACCATGGCCGAGGCGCTGCGCGGCCAGTTGGAGCCGACCTGGCGGCTGATGTGGCGGGGACTGTCGTTGCTGCAGGCCCTGCCGCCGGGGGCCCGGGTGGCAGGACGCTGGGACGCCGACCGGGACGCGTTCACCGACTACGCCGGTTACACCGACGAGGGCGGCCAGCCGCAGCCCCGCCGGGACGGGGCGGTCGCCGCCGCACAGCGCCTGCACCGGCTCGAACGCGCCCTCAGCTCGTACGCCGTCCAGCGCGCCTACGACGACCCACTGGTGATGGCCGACCACCGGCTGACCGGGGAGGCCTTCGTCGGCGAGGTGACCCTGGCCGATCCGGCGCGGGTCGACGACACCGGCAAGCGGCCGGTGCTGCGTCCCCGGATCATGGTGGTGACCACCGATCCGGTGCTGGTCCAACCCGGCGCTTCACTCACCTCGCCGGCTCGGCCGGGGCAGAAGGCGAGGGTCGTGTTCGTGACCCGGACCGGTGACGGGTCGAAGACCGAGGTGGTGTTGGAGTTGTCCGGCGGGATGGGGCGGGGGCTGACCGCCCCGCCGGGCACCGTGCCGGAGGTGGGGGAGCGGCTCTGCTACACGACCCTGACCGACGGTTACGCCCCGCCCGGCACGTTCCCGTCCCGCGAGGACACTCCCTGGACCCACGGCGGCCCACCCACCGACGAGAGGCCGGCGGCCTGAGCTGGCGTTAGCTGGTCAGCAGAGGTAGCAGTCCCGAGGATCGGAGTCTGTCATAAGCCATCGTTACGTGAGCGGGGGTGAAGAGCCGAGCCTTACGGCCACTCCATGTTTGAACCCTCTCGATCAACTGCCCGAGGTCGTCGGCCGGTGGGTCCAATGCGGCGGCATAGTGCACGGTGGCGAGCAGTTCGAGACTGTACGGGGTCTCGAAACCGTCGACGAGTTGGGCAAGTCGCGTGAGGGATGCCTCGGCGACGTTGCCGTTCGCCTCGAACCACGTCGAAACCGTCTCGGCAGTTCCAGGGGTCAGGTTGATCGGGCGTAGCTCCTCTACCCGGGCGGACCGATCCCCGTAGCCGAGAAGGTAATGCCCTTCCAGTCGGTCGAGAACCTGGTTCAACCGCTCTGCGTACGGTCCGCACCGGCCGCGGGCGAAAGTGAGCTGGAGCGGTTCGCCCAAGGCCTGGAGGAAGTACGCGATTTTCTGGATTTCGAGTGTGGTTACTCCGTCCCGGGGCTCCAATGCATTCGAGCGCTCCAGGTAACGGTCCACCGCACGGAGCAGGGTGGCCCGCCCCGGAGTCAAGGGGGGCTTCTCGGTAGCGACTGGCATGTCGCCCGGGTCGGGGGCGCCCTCGGGTGGGAAGAGCAGCACTCGTACGTCTGGTAGCTCGGCGAAGGCCCGGGTGATTTCGGGGCGGATCTCCTCCCAGTCGAGGCCACCGTTCCCGCAACCGAGCGCGGGCATCGCTACGGAGCTGATCTGGTGCTCGCGGACCACCCGGACAAGGTCCGCGAGCCCTGCCCGAATGTCGGTCAACTTGGATCGGGCGCGCCAGTGCCCTTTGGTGGGAAAGTTGATGACGTAGCGACGAGGGCCGAGGCGCCCGGAGTCGAACACGAACATCTCGCCCAGCTTGACCTGTCCTGCCGCGCACGCTGTTCGATAGGCCGTGTAGTTCGGCGGGTAGGCGCGCTTGAACTGCAGTGCGATCCCCTTGCCCATCACGCCAACCGTGTTGACCGTGTTGACCAGGGCCTCCGCATCCGCCGTCAGGAGGTTGCCGTGGCTGATGATGATCACTTCCGCACCTCCCCTCGTGAGTATCCGTAGTACCAGCCCGGTCTGACAGCAACGTACCGGTCGATGATGCCAGTCGTGCGTAGGGCGTGCTCAAGTTCGGTCTTCCGGTCTTCCGTCCGGACGGCGTAACCCGTGATCAGGCTGAGTGGGACCTCGCGATGGACCAGGAATTCCGCCATCCTGCGCCGAACACGGTCTTGGTCCTCTGGCACGTCTTTCCAGATTCGTTCCCTCATGAGCGGCCAGTCGACCAAATCATCCAGATCCCGGATCATGGGCGTAAATCGGGTGAGGTGGGCCGCGCAGTTGCCGTCGCTGGCGACCCAGGTCGCCCCTGCCGCGGCTATCTTGTCGACCGAGCTGACCAGGTAAATCAAGGGGTCATCCCCGCCGGGATATCGGTCCGACCGACCGTCGCGGTGTTCGCAGGCTATCCGGTACATCATCGGCGAGCGGGGGGCGAAGTAGAACGGAACGTAATCGGCTACAACTCCACCGGGTGCACACGGAACCGTTCTTCGGCGACGGCTCGCCTTGATGTCAGCCGCGCCGACGTCGGTAATCAGTCGCGAGCGGACTGCGCTGTCGGCGACAAGCTTTCCGGCGGACAGGATCGATGGAAAGTTGTCGATGTGCGTGAAATGCATGATCAGAGCCCGCCCCGGTGGACGGATCGGGTTGGTCACTGGTCAATCGTCCTAAGGGGTTCGAGGGGTCGAGATCGATACCATAGCCATCAATGTCAGACCCCGTGACCCTGTGTCGCCTGCTCCTCCGCATGAGTGACCGTCAGGAGGGCCATGGCTAGGCTCAATGGACCGAGTGGGCGGGCCCCACGGCGGCCCACCCACCGACGGGTCGGCCGAGTCCTAGAGACCTGGCCGGCCCGTCGGCGCCCGCGTCCGGTTCGAACCGACCGTGTGCGGTCCGAACCCGACGCGCTCAGTCCGAGGCGCCCGCACTACGGACTGAGTGCCTTCCTGCCGCGAGCACGTCGCCGCTCGGGGCGGTGATGGTGTTGCTGTCGAGGGTGACGGCGGCGTTGCGGGCGAGTGCGCGGCCGTCGATGGTGACGCCGGTGGTGACGGTGATGGAGGCGAGGGCGAGGATGTTGCCGCGCAGGATGGAGTAGGTGCCGAGGGTCGCCGAGCTGCCGACCAGCCAGAAGACGTTGGCGGCTCGTGCGCCGTTGACGAGGTCGACGCTGCTGGCTGATGCGGTGATCAGGGTGGACGCGGCCTTGAAGACGAAAACCGCGTCGGGGTCGCCCTGGGCGTCGAGGGTCAGTGCCCCGGTGATGCCGAAGGTGCCCGCGAGTGATTCGTACACGCCGGGAGTTTTTGTGGTCCCGCCGAGTTCCACCGGGGTGGTGGTGCTCGCGCGTGCCGCCGCGTCGTCGTACGCGGTCACCAGGTCGGTTTTCGCCTGCGCGGCCACCGCGTCGGCGACGTGTTGGGTACCGGTGACGACACCCGGCGGGAAGCCGGTCACCGAGGTGCCGGGACTCAGCCCGAGGTCGCCGGTGACGGTGGTGGGGCCGGTGTTGGTGACCGTCGACGCGGCGAGGACCGCGAACTGGGCCGCCGTACCCAGGGCCACCGGTTGGGGGTCGGTGGGTACGGGCGGGTCGTCGCTGGTGACGGCGGTGATGGTGTTGCTGTCGAGGGTGACGGCGGCGTTGCGGGCGAGTGCGCGGCCGTCGATGGTGACGCCGGTGGTGACGGTGATGGAGGCGAGGGCGAGGATGTTGCCGCGCAGGATGGAGTAGGTGCCGAGGGTCGCCGAGCTGCCGACCAGCCAGAAGACGTTGGCGGCTCGTGCGCCGTTGACGAGGTCGACGCTGCTGGCTGATGCGGTGATCAGGGTGGACGCGGCCTTGAAGACGAAAACCGCGTCGGGGTCGCCCTGGGCGTCGAGGGTCAGTGCCCCGGTGATGCCGAAGGTGCCCGCCGGCGATTCGTACACGCCGGGAGTCCTGGTGGTGCCGCCGAGTTCGACCGGGATGGTGGTGGTGCTCGGCCGTCCAGCCAGATCGTCGTACGCGGCGGCCAGGTCGTTTTTCGCCTGCGCGGCGACGGCGTCGGCGACGTGTTGGGTGCCGTTGACCTGTCCTGGTGGGAAGCCGGTGACCGAGGTGCCGGGGCTGAGCCCGAGGTCGCCGGTGATCCGGGTGGGGCCGGTGTTGGTGACCGTCGACGCGGCGAGGACCGCGAACTGGGCGGCCGTACCCAACGACACCGCTGCTGTGGCCGCGCTCGTACCGCTGTCTGTTGTCGTGCTCATGGCGTTTCCTCTCGTGGAGATCCTGGCGGGATTGGATCTGCCCATGGTGGAGACCGGGACGTCCCGAGCCGGGCACGTCCTGCGGCTGTGGTGGCCATCGCATCCGAGGTGCCCGCTCACGCTGGCCACGGGCCGGAGCGGTCGGATGACCCGCAACCAGCCGGAGATCAGCGCTCGGCGTGGCCGGCGGTCGGAGCAGAGTGGAGGGACCAGGAGAGAACCCCTGGGATTCGTACCGGAAAGCCGACGCTTCGACTCTAGTCACGTAGCGTAGTTGCCTCTGCCCGACTCTGTCGAGGCGTGGACTGCTGATTGGCACACATCGTATTCACAGCTCAGAATGGCAATGTGCGCGCTGCTGCGACCCCTCGGTCGCCGCCGGACGGCCGTCGCCGTCCACGACAGATGTGACGATCAGTAGCGTGGCCGCCGACCAGAAGGTGATCTACACCCGGCGCCCGGCGGCCCGCCTGACGGACAGGTTCGCCACCGGGTCACCGAGGTCACCGGGGAGAGGGTGGCGATCTCGGTCTACGTCCGCGGGCGGTGACGACCCGGCATCATCTCCGGTGACGGCGTCGCCGACGCGCAGGGCGGCGGGCAACCGGCTTGACCCTCACGTAGCGGCAGGCGGGAGTCTGGTTCTCGGAAGGGAGGGAACCCGTGGAGTACCCGGTGGGCAAGGTGGCGCGGATAGCCGGCGTGACCGTACGGACGCTGCACCACTACGACGAGATCGGCCTGCTCTCGCCGAGCGGTCGTACGGGTGCCGGCTACCGCCGGTACGACGACGCCGACCTGGAGCGGTTGCAGCAGATCCTGTTCTACCGGGAACTGGGGTTCCCACTCGAAGAGATCAACGCGATCGTCGACGACCCGGAGTCGAATCCGACCGAGCATCTGCGCCGGCAGCACGAACTGCTGACCGGGCGGATACGGCGGCTGCGGGAGATTGTCACCGTGATCGAGTTCGCGATGGAGGCGAAGAAGATGGGCATCCAACTGACGCCGGAGGAGCGGTTCGAGGTCTTCGGCGACTTCGACCCGGACGAGCACGCGGCCGAGGCCGAGCAGCGCTGGGGCGACACCGACGCGTACCGGGAGTCGAACCGGCGTACGTCGCAGTACGGCAAGGACGACTGGCTGCGGAACAAGGCGGAGAACGCCGAGTGGGGCCGGCGGTTCGTGGCGCTGATGGACACGGGCGCACCGGCCGACAGCCCGGCCGCGATGGCGCTCGCCGAGGAGCACCGCCAGTTGATCAGCCGCTGGTTCTACGAGTGCACGTACGAGATCCACACCGGGCTGGCCGACATGTACCTGGCCGACCCGAGGTTCACCGCGTACTACGAGAACATCGAACCGGGCATGACGGCCTACCTGTGCGAGGCCATCCACGCCAACGCGATCACTCGCGCCTAGTTATCGCGTACGGGGCCGGCGGCGATGTTTCCGCCGGTGGTGTACGTGTGTCGGAAGTGAGACGATCCGCTGATCTGTCCTGTAATTCACACTGTCCGGATTTCTGGTCACCCTACCTCCTACTGTCTGCCTGTCCGCGAATTATCAATTGACGTCCGCGGATGGGGAGAAGCGATCTCCCGGTCAATATCGAGGTGGGGAGGCCTTATGGAAACTGTGTCTCGGGGGCGAAGGTGGGGCAGCGGTCTGATCGCCGCGGCCCTACTGTCCTCGGCGGTCCTGGTGGGCGCCGCCAACCCGGCCGCCGCCGATCCGGCGACCGGGTCCGGGTCGGTCGCGGCGGACGCCGGTGCGGTCACGATGGTCAACGGCGAGGGGCGCCGGGTGACCATCCCGTCGTCGCTGGCCGCGTCCCTGGCGAGCCGGTCCGCGGCGGGTGCCGCCGGCAGCCGGGCCGCTGCCGGTGTCGCCGCCACCACCAAGTCCCGTGGCGCGGGTACGAACGCGGTCATCGGTACGGACGACCGCACCCCGGAGTACGACCCGCTGGGTTACCCGTGGGGTGCGATCGTCTACCTGAGCACCAACCAGGGCCAGTGCACCGGGTTCATGCTGAGTCGGGACGTCGTGGTCACCGCCGGCCACTGCGTCTACTCGGGCGGCTGGGTGACCTCGTACCGAGCCGTGCCCGGCAAGAACGGCACCAGTGAGCCGTTCGGCTCGTGCAGCGGCGGCATCGCCGACGTGTGGACCAACTCGACCTGGATCAGCAACGGCTCGGCCGACGCCGACTACGGACTGGTCAAGCTCACCTGCGACATCGGGTACACGGTCGGTTGGTTCGGCTGGTGGTACAGCACCGGGGAGAACCTGGTCGGTACGTCGATGTACATCGAGGGTTACCCGGGTGACAAGCCGTTCGCGACGATGTGGTGGGACAGCGACCCGATCGCCAGCCAGTCCGCGACCCGACTCTTCCATTCCATCGACACCGCCGGTGGACAGAGCGGGGCACCGATCTACCACTACAATTCGACGGTCGCCGGGCTCTGCTCCGGTTGGTGTGTGACCGGCATTCACAAGGGTGCGGTCGGCAGCCAGAACCACGGTACCCGCTTCAACCCGACCGTCATGTCGTTCATCAACTACTGGATCGGTCAGCCGTAAGCGTACGGAACCGGAATGTGTCGTACGGCGTCCTATTTTCCGGAACAGAGTGCACCTGGAGGATGCCGTGCGACACGTCCGATCCGTACTTGGCCTGATAGTCATCGTCGGCCTGCTGTCGGCGTGCGGGGTGTCGGCCGACGGGCCGGACCGATCCTCGAACCCCGGTGATCCCACGCCGTCGAAGTCTGACGGGCCGGTGGTGTGGGGGACGGTCGTCGGCACCGTACGCGGCCCCGCCGGTCAACCCGTGGCGGGTGTGCTGGTGGTGCCCGGCGCGGTGGACCCGACGCTGGAGGTGCCGGAGATCGCCGTCACCACCGACCAGGACGGCCGCTACGTCTGGCAGTTGCTGCCGGGGCGCTACGAGCTGACCGGTCGGCACGACCGGCGTACGTCCCCGGCGGCGGCGGTCACCGTGGTCGCCGGGGAACGGTCGACCGTCGACCTGACCCTGACCGGCTGAGTCGCACGGGTGCATCGGCGGGCACCCGCGCGAGTGCGGACGGTGGCTACCGTGGGCGCGTCCCGCCACCGAACGTAGGGAAACACGTGCCCGCTCTCGCCGAAGACCTGATGCAACTCCTGCTCGACGACGACACCGGTCGGTCGATCGTCGACCACACCCGCCTCGACCTGGCGATCGCCGGTGCGGTGCTGCTCGAACTGGTCCAGGTCGGCCGGGTGTCGCCGGCCGGGCCCGACGACGACGCGAAGCCCGGCTACACCGTCGTACGGGACGCCTCACCCACCGGGGACCCGGTGCTGGACGAGGCGCTGTCGCGACTCGTCCACCGCCCGCTGAAGTTCCGGAAGGCGACCGAGGTGCTGGTCAAGGGAGTCAGGGTGGCCGTGCTCGACCGGCTGGTGGAGCGTGGTCTGCTGCGCCGCGACGAGACGAAGGTGCTGGGTATCTTCCGGGTGAAGACCTGGCCGGCGGCGGATGCCGCGCACGAGGCCGAGGTGCGGGCTCGGCTGGAGGCGGCGCTGCTGCACGGCGAGGCACCGGGCGAGCGGACCGCCGCCATCGTCGCCCTGCTGCAGGCGATCGACACCGTGCCGAAGCTGGTACGCGGCGACCGGGCCCAGCTGACCGCCCGGGCCGACGAGATCGTGGCCGGCGACCTGGTCAACCAGGCGGTACGTCAGGCGGTCCGGGACATCCACGCGGCGATCGTGGTGATGCTCGCCGCCACCGTCGTCGCCGCGGCGAGCTGACCGGGAGCCGCGCCTCCCGGCCAACCGACCGGGAGGCGCGGCTGCGGCCGGCTCAGCCGAGCACGACGTACGCGATGTGTCAGCCGAGGGCGATGTAGAGGCGCCGCCCGGTCGGGACGTAACCCACCCGCTGGTAGACGCGCCAGGAGTCGTCGCCGCCCGCCTCCAGCCACGCGGCGGACACACCGGTGTCGAAGGCCCGCGCGGTGATCGCCGAGGTGAGCGCCGCCGCGATCCCGCGGCGCCGGAACCCCGGCCGTACGCCGATCCCGGCGACCTCGCTGATGCCGGCGCCGGGCGGCGACGACTGGCCGCCACCGACGTACGTGCCGTCGTCCGCGCGGGCGACCATCACCACCCCGCCGCTGTCCTGCGTACGCCGCACCCGGGCGACGTCCGCCGGGGTGGCCGTCGGGTCACCGCCGAACGCCTCGTTCTGCGCGGCGAGGCCACCGGCCCGCGCCTCGTCGGTGGTCGGCTCGACGATCTCGAACCCGCTCGGCGGGACCGCCGGGGCGAGCGACTCCGGCGAGCAGACCAGGTACTGGTGGCGTGCCTCGACGGTGAAGCCGGCTTCGAGCAGTTGCCGTTCGAGTCCGGGAGCGCAACTGGTGACGTACTCCAGGCGCGGGACGCGGTTGATCCGCCGGAAGGCCGCCACCAGTTCGGTCACGTCCGCGGCGGTGATGGTCGTGTCGGGTCGCGGGGTGGCGTAACTGATGAAACGGCTGTCGCTGGTCGGATCCCAGCCGATCACGAATGGGCCGACCTCGACCGTACGGGGGCGCTGGGCGAGTAGGGCGACGACAGAATTCTGGACCTGTGAATCCATGGTGAGCTGACCTCATGTCAGTAAGGGAAGATCTGCGGATGAGCGAATGTGGGGCCGCCGCAGAACAATGAGGTACCCGACGTGGACCGGACTTACCGGTCGGACGTCGGGGTGCACTCGGCGGCCGATCGGGTCGCCGTAACCATGGACTTCGTTCCCTAGAACCTGGCCGCGCCGGGCGCGCGTCGTCGACAGAGGCTCCCACCGGGCCCTCCGGCTGTCAACCCGATATCCGCAGCGCCTACGCGGGTGCCGCCGTCCCGCCGTCGGCGGTCCTGACCAACTCCGACGATGCGCTTATCGGAGTCGATTTCGATCGTCGCGCGAGAGGCTTTTACGAATAAGTCGAGAGCTATTGTGCGCACCTACAATGTCCACATGCGAAGGGAGAGCGCAGATGGCGGACGATAATGCACGGCGCCCCGGACTGAGGGCGATGGCTGACCTCGCTACTCCGATGGCGATACGGGTGGCGGCGACACTGCGGTTGGCCGACCACGTCGCGGACGGTCGGCGTACGGCCGGCGAGATCGCCGAGGCGGCCGGCGTGCATCCGGACTCGCTGGACCGGGTCATGCGACACCTGGTCACCGCCGGCCTGTTCACCAGGGACGACTCGGGCGCCTACACGGTCACCGGGATCGGCGAGCAGTTGCGCGAGGAGCACCCCGGCGGGCGGCGGAAGTGGCTCGACATCAACGGCGGCGTCGGCCGGGGGGATCTCAGCTTCGTGGATCTGGAGCACTCGGTGCGGACCGGCGAGCCGTCCTACCCGGTGCGGTACGGAGTTCCGTTCTGGGACGACCTGGACGCGAATCCCGTACTCTCGGCGTCTTTCGACGCACTGATGAGCCATCACATCGAACTGGACAATCGCGGAATCGTCGGTGCCTACGACTGGGCGAGCCTGGGGCACGTGGTGGACGTGGGCGGCGGCAGCGGCGCGATGCTCGGTGCGCTGCTGGCCGGGCACCCGGAGGTACGGGGCACGCTGGTCGACCTGGCGGGTCCGGCGGCGAACGCCCGCCAGCGGTTCCTGGCGCAGGGGTTGTCCGACCGCGTGCAGGTGGTGACGGGGAGCTTCTTCGACCCGTTGCCGGCCGGTGCGGGCGGCTACGTGCTGTCCGCGATCATCCACGACTGGGACGACGAGCCGGCGATCTCGATCCTGCGCCGCTGCGCGGAAGCGGCCGGGGACTCGGGTGTGGTGCTGGTGATCGAAGCGGTCGGCGCGGACGGTGAGTCCCCGGACACCGCGATGGACCTGCGCATGCTCACCTACTGCGGTGGCCGGGAGCGCGGCGTGGGCGAGCTTCGCACCCTTGCCGCGAAGGCGGGACTCGACCTGCGCGCGGTGCACCCGGTCGGCCACAAGTCGTTCATGTCGATCATCGAGCTGGTCCGGGCCTGACCGCCGTCGCCGAAGCCGTACGTCACGTGCGGCTTCGGTTCGGTCTGTCCAGGGCGGTCAGGTCGCACGACGAACCGCCCCGGGTCCGCCGCCCCTCTCCCACCTGCCGGCGGGATGACGGGCGGCTTCGGACCCGAGACGGTCCACCGAGCACTTCGGCGCACAGGGGCGCGGTCGTCCCGTCCGGTTACCCCGCGGAGCGCAGCGTACGGACGAACGCCTGCAGGTCCGCGACGAACAGGTCCGGTTCCTCCATGGCGGCGAAGTGGCCACCGCGTTCGAGTTCGGTCCAGTGCACGATGTTCGGGAAACCACGGTCCGCGAACTTCCGGATCGGCTGCGCGGAGTCGCCGGGGTAGACCGCGACACCGAACGGGGTCGGCAGCGGCGGCGGCGCGGCGGGCGGGGTCGGCGCGGTCGGCAGGATGTCCGCGATCTCGTAGTAGAAGTTCGCGGTCGAGCCCGCCGTCGCGGTCAGCCAGTAGATCATGACGTTGGTCAGCAGTTGGTCACGGTCCACCGCGTCCTCGGGGACCTTCTCCGAGTCCGACCACTCCTTGAACTTCTCGACGATCCAGGCGAGCTGCCCCACCGGCGAGTCCGTCAGCCCGTACGCCAGCGTCTGCGGCCGGGTCGACTGGATCTTCATGTAGCCGGAGCCCTCCGCGCCGAACGCGGTCAGCAGGTTCAACCGGGCGAAGTCCGACTCGGTCAGGTCGGCGAAGTCGGAGGGGTCACCGGACGGGGGCGTGATCAGGAAGTTCACGTGCGTACCGATGACGTGCTCGTGGTCGACTCCGGCGAGCATCTGGCTCACCCAGGCACCCATGTCGCCGCCCTGGGTCACGTACCTGTCGTAGCCGAGGCGCTGCATCAGTTCCGCCCACGCGCGGGCGATCCGGAACAGGTCCCAGCCGGTCTCGTTGATGGGTCCGGAGAAGCCGAAGCCGGGAAGGGACGGGATGACCAGGTGGAACGCGTCGGCCGGGTCGCCGCCGTGGGCGCGCGGGTCGGTGAGCGGTTCGATGACGTTGAGGAACTCCACCATCCCGCCGGGCCAACCGTGGGTGATGATCAGCGGCGTCGCGTCGGGCTCGGGCGAGCGGACGTGGATGAAATGGATGTTCGTGCCGTCGATGGTCGTGGTGAACTGCGGGTACGAGTTCAGCCGCGCCTCGGCGTCGCGCCAGTTGTAGCTGGTGCGCCAGTAGTTGGTGAGCTCTTTCAGATATTCCAGCGGTACGCCGCGGTTCCAGCCCACCTCGGGTAGCTCGCTCGGCCAACGGGTGTTCTCGAGCCGTCTCTGCAGGTCGTCGAGGTCGGCCTGCGGAATCTCGATACGGAAGGGCTCCATCAACCGCTCCTTTGCACGATCTTGCCTGTCAGAGTGACAACTTCGTGGACACGTGCAGAAAGATGCTCCGACCGAGTGTGACCATTGGTGATGCCGCGATCAGGGCGGCCGGAGTTTCTTGTGCAGCATGCTATCGAGGTGATCGGCAGGTCGGAAAGAGTAACGCGGGAAGTGAGCATTCTGGAAGAACGATATCGCGCGCGTACTCGATATCGTGGCACTTGGGTTGAGTTGGGTCCAGGGTGTTCCGCGCCGATTCGGAGGTTCACACAATGGTTAATTATATTGGCGATCACGCGGTGGTGCTCGGTGGCAGCATAGCGGGATCGCTTGCCGCGCGCATGCTCTCCGACGCCTATCGTGAAGTGACAATTATCGAGCGCGACGAGGTTACCGGCGTCAGTGGCCCCCGGCGAGCAATTCCACAGGGTCACCACATTCACGCATTGTTGGCCCGCGGAAAGCAGATTCTCGACGAGGTGTTTCCCGGGTTCACCGACGAACTCGTCTCCATCGGCGTACCGGTCGGTGATTTCGGCACCAGCCTGAGTTGGTATTTCAACGGAGAGATGATCAGGAAGACGGAGACCGGGCTGACCTGCGTCGCCGCCGGTCGGCCACTGCTGGAGGATCGGATCCGTCGCCGGATCGGCGCGCTGCCCAACGTCACCATCCGGGAACGTACCGACGTGATCGGGCTGGTCGCCTCGGCGGACCGGCGCCGGATCGTCGGTGCGCGGGTGCAGTCGCGCGACGAGGGTGGCGTCGAGGAGGTGCTCGAAGCGGACCTCGTCGTCGACACGACCGGGCGTGGCTCGCGTACGCCGCGGTGGCTGGAGGAACTGGGCTATCCGCGGGTCGAGGAGGAGCAGGTCAAGATGGACCTGACCTACACCACCTGCGACTTCCGTGGTCCGCTGCCGTACGACCCGATCGGCGACGACATCGCCCTGATCCCGGTCGCCACTCCGGCGATCCCGCGCGGTGCGATCTTCGCGCGGCTGCCCGACCGGTACGCGGTGTCGCTCACCGGCGTACTCGGTGACCGTCCGCCCACCGACCACAAGGGCTTCCTCGCGTACGTCGAGTCCCTGCCCGTGCCCGAGATCCACAAGGCGGTACGGGACGCCGAGCCGCTCGGCCCCGCGATGTCGTTCCACTTTCCCGCGAGCATCCGGCGGCACTATGAGCGCCTTTCCAGCCAGCCCGACGGCTTGCTGGTGATGGGTGACGCGGCCTGCATCTTCAACCCGGTCTACGGCCAGGGCATGACGGTCGCCGCCATCGAGTCACTGGTCCTGCGCCAGCATCTCGAACAGGGCGAGCCGCAGCCGCGCGCGTTCTTCCGCGACCTGTCCAAGGTGATCGACGGGCCGTGGGACATGTCGGCGGGTGCGGACCTCGGTTTCCCGGGGGTCCAGGGGCGCCGGACGATGAAGGTGCGGATGGGTAACGCGTACATCCCGCGCCTGCAGGCCGCCGCCGCGACCGACGACGGCACCCTGTCGAACGCCTTCCTGCGGGCGGCCGGGCTGGTCGACCCGCCGACGGCGCTGATGCGGCCGTGGGTGATCTCGCGGGTGCTGCGGGCCAAGTGACCTGCTACACCAGCTCGCTCCGAGCGGCGGTGCCCCTCGGGGCGGGTGGCGACGGGTAAGCCGGAAAAGTCTCCGGGTCGTGTTCCGCGACCCGGAGACAACCGTTGTGCGGAATGGCCGCCGACCGCTTGGCCGAGCCTCGACCACGGCCGGCCCCCGCGCCGCGGGCGCACTACGCCGAGCCGGAAACCGGTGGAATCGACCAAAGCGGCGGAGTCGACTAAGGCCGGGCAGACGACCAAGGCCGGGGAGTCGATCGAGGCCGGAGAGTCGATCGAGGCCGGGGGAGTCGATCGGACTGGCGGAGTCGACTGAGGCGGGGGAGTCGACCTAACCGGGGGAGTCGGCGGTGCCGGTGGGTGTGCCGGTGCGCCGGGCGACGAACGCCCAGCGGGTCTGGTTGTTGCCGAGGTTGGGACGCAGCCGCTGACCGGTGAGGCCGGCCCGGCGGGCGTGTGCCGCCATCTCGTGCTCGGTCAGCCGGCGCAGCCCGTGCTGTCGGCGCAGGCGCGCGTACGGCGACACCGCGATGCGTACCAGGGCCCGTACGGTGTCCACGAGGAAGCCTCCGCGCAACGCGAACCGCAGCAGGTCCACGGTGTCGGAGACCAGCCCCACCTGCGGCGGTACGAGGTCACCGACGACGAGCCGACCGTCGTCGGCCAGCAGCCGGTGCGCGTCCAGCAGGAGGTTGTCCAACTCCTCGGGGGTGAGGTACTGCACCACCGAGTGCACCACCATGAGGTCGATCGAGCCCGGCGCGAGTGCGGCGAGTCCGACGGGGCCGATCACCGACACCTTCGGATGGCCGTCGAACCGGGCCGTGAGACGAGCCCGGATGCTGTCCGCCGCCTCGCAGAGGATCACTTCGCCGGATGCCTCGGCGACCCGGTCGGCGAACAACGCCTCGCCCGGCCCGTAGTCCAGGACGCGGGCCGGGCGGGCCGGGAGCAGCCGGATGATGCTCTCCGCCACCTCCCCGAAGTGACGGTCCCGGTGCCGGTCGCTGACGTACGTGTCCTGCCCGCGGTTCCACTCGTCCAGCCAGGTCGACCCGGTGGCGGCTCCCGACACGGTGACTCCTCCCCGGTGCGGCCCGCTCCGGACGGCGGGACGAGGTGCTGCCGGCCCAGTGTCGCCGATCCGGAGCCCGGCCGTCCCCTCCGTGGTTGCGGGCCCTCGCCGCCGACGCCGCAGAGTTCGCCGGATGGCGCGAGGAGATGGCGCGAGTAGATGGCGCAAGGAGGAGGATGCCAGGAACTGCCTGCTCAGCCGACTCTAGTGCTACACCGTCCGACCGCGTGTGCACGTACGACCGCGGCACGAGCGAGAGGCAGCGCCAATGACCGCGACCGCGGAAGAGTCAGTCCAGTTGACGCGGACTCTCCTGACCGAGATCGTCATCCCGGTCCGCAACGAGGCGAGGGTCCTCGCGGCGAGTGTCCACCGGCTGCACGACTACCTCGTCCGGAACTTCCCGTACCCGTTCGTGATCACCATTGCGGAGAGCGGCAGCACCGACGCGACGCCGGAGATCGGCGCGGCGTTGGCCCGGGAGCTGCCCGAGGTCCGCCTGGTACGGATCGAGGCGAGAGGGCGCGGCCTGGCCCTGAGGCAGGTGTGGAGTACGAGCGAGGCCGACGTGGTCAGTTACATGGACGCGGACCTCTCGATCGACCTCGACGGGTTCCTGCCGCTGATCGCCCCGCTGGCCTCGGGCCACAGCGACCTGTCGATCGGCACCCGGCACGCCCGCGATTCGAGCGTGCACCGGTCGCTGCTGCGCGCGGTGCTCTCCCGTACCTACAACTTCCTGCTCCGGGTCCTGCTCGGGGTCAGCTTCTCCGACGCGCAGTGCGGGTTCAAGGCCGGTCGGCGGGAGATCGTGCAGGTCCTGCTGCCGGCGGTCCAGGACGACAAGTGGTTCTTCGACACCGAGTTGCTGTGTGTGGCGCAGCGGCACGGCCTGCGCATCCACGAGGTTCCGATCGACTGCCTGGACGATCCCAACAGCTCGGTCGACATCGGCCGGACCGTGCTGGAGATGCTGCGGGGCATGGTCAAGGTGAGCCGCCGCCGGGCCAGCGGGGCGTTGAACGTGGCCCTGCCGGAGCACCTGCGGCGGGCGAAGCTGCCGACCGGCCTGGCCCACCAGTTCCTCCGCTTCGCGGTGGTGGGCGCGGCGACCGGCGTGGTGCACGTGGGTCTCTTCCTGGCCTTCCGGACCCTGATGCCGGCGCTGGCCGCGAACGCGCTCAGCCTGTTCCTCGCCGTCGTGCTCAACACCGCGATGAACCGGCGGATCACCTTCGGCGTACGCGGGCGCGGGGGCGCGCTGCGCCAGCAGCTCGAAGGTGGTGCCGCGTTCCTGCTCAGCCTGGTGTTCACCAGCGGAAGCCTGCTGGCGGTCGGCTCGGGCATCAGCCGGGTCGCCGAGCTCGCCGTACTGCTCGTCGGTGATGCCCTCGCCACCCTCTTCCGCTTCACGCTGCTGCGACACTGGGTCTTCTCGCCGTCGCGGGTACGGCGTGAAAACGAGGAGTTGCCCCGATGACCCGTCTGCTCATCGTCAACGCCGACGACTACGGGCTCAGCGAGGCGATCTCCCGGGGCATCCTGCGCGGTTACGACGAGGGCGTGGTGACGAGCACCTCGGTGCTCGCCGTCGGTCCGGCGGTGGTCCGGTCGGCGGCCTGGCTGCGGGACCGGCCCGGTCTGGAGGTCGGCGCCCACCTGGCGGTGGTGGGCGAGGACCCGCCATTGCTGAGCGCCCGCGAGATCCCCACGCTGGTCGACCGGCGCGGCGGGTTCCGGCTGAGTTGGCGCTCGTTCATGGTCGCGGCGGTCGCGGGCCGCGTCGACCCGGCGGACGTACGCCGGGAGTACGCGGCCCAGCTCGAACGGCTGGTACGCGACCTCGGACTGGAACTGACCCATGTCGACACCCACCAGCACCTGCACCTGTTCCCACCGGTGGCGCGGATCGTCGCGGAACTGGCCGAGAGCCACGGCATCCGGGCCGTACGGCTTCCCACGAGCGCCGCGCGCGGGCCACGGGGTTTCGGCGTACGCCGTTGGAGCCGGGCCCTGTCGGCCCGGCTCACGGATTCGGGGCTGGTCTTCCCCGCTGCCTACGGCGGCCTCGACGAGGCCGGCAGTCTCACCCTGAGCCGCACCCAGCAGTTGCTCGAACGGCTTGCCCGCGGCCCGGCCGAGACCATCGAGGTGAACTTTCATCCGGGTGAGCCCACCGCCGAGGACCGGGCCCGCTACGCCTGGGGTTACCGGTGGGAGGAGGAACTCGCCGGCCTGACCGACCCTGCGCTGCGCGAGACGCTCCAGCGCCTGGACCTGAAGCTCGGCGGCTTCGCCGACCTGGTCAACCGCGCGGACGATTAGCGGGGCCGGGATCGGGGGACCGGCGGCGATCGGCGGTGGGACGCGCATTGGCTCGGGTCGCGGCGGGGCGACCCGAGCCAATGCTGCTGGGAACTACTGGAACGAGATCGCTACCGGGGCGGGGCCGGTGCCGGTGGCGTCCGAGAGCCCGACCGAACACGGCGTGGTCGTGCAGTCGACGGTGCCCCACGGGGTGCCGTCGTGGAGCACACCCGCATAGCTGGCGCGTACGGTCAGCGGCGTGGTCGCCGTACCGGCGGCGTCCGCCGTCACCTGGGTGAAGTCCGCCGGGTTGCAGACCAGGTCACCGGTGGGCACGAAGGCGCACTGGCCGACGTCGTAGGTGGATCCGGCCGTCAGTCCGTCGGCGTCGACCTGCACCACGGCCCCGTCGGTCAGTCCGGTCGACGGAGTCACCGTGGCCGTCGCCGCCGAGGCCGACGCGGGAGCCTGGAGGGCCACGGCCAATCCAAGTGCCGCCGCGGTTCCGGCGAGCATTCTGACCACGGCGTTTCTTTTCACGGACATGTAACCACTCCTCCATCTGGGGACTTATGACGCTCAAGGGCCATATTTTCGATATAGCCTTTGAGTTCCTTCAATGTCCACATTAACCAGAAGCGCTGAGGAGTGGCAATCATTTTCAATAGCAATCTCGAAGTAGCTTTTCGCGCTTTGGGGCATATATCCTGCCGCCCGCGCAATTGCAGCATTCACCCGTTCGGAGGGGGTGCACGGAGGGGCGGGGCCGGACCTCGGGCTACGGCTGCAGGCCGCTGATGATGGTGTCCACCACGTGCGCCGCGAGCCGGTCCATGACGGCGGGCTCGAGCCCCTGCAGGGGCCCTCGGGTGGCCAGGTCGGCGAAGCCGTGGACCGTCGACCAGCAGGCCCATTCGGCGTCCGTACGCCGGGCCGGGGTCAGGATGCCGGCGTCCACCATCCCGTCCAGCGCGTCCAGCAGGAGCTGGTACGGCGGCGCCACCCGATCCTCGACGGTGGGCGGCGGTTCGCCGTCACCGGGCTCGTCCTGGGTCAGGATGGCAAGTTCGAACCAGCCGGGTTCCGATATCGCGAAGTGGATGTAGCCCAGGCCGACCCCACGCAGGCGCTGCAACGCCCGCTCGGCGGGATTCGCGTCGTCGGGCACGGCGTTCATCCGGTCGAGCATTGCGTGGGCGAGCCGATCCTGCGCCGCCGCCGCGACGGCGAGTACGAGCGCCCGCCGGTCGGCGAAGTGACGGTAGGCGGCGTTCGGCGTGACCCCGACCGAGCGGGTGAGTTCCCGTAGCCCCAGCGCGGCGGCCCCGCCCTCTCGTGCGAGCCGCAGCCCGGCCTCGACCAAGGCGGCACGCAGGTCCCCGTGGTGGTACGCGCGCGTCTCGCCACCCACGATCGCACCCACCTCTCCGCCGGTTGCCGCCGCACGACCGACGTGGGCAGCGTAAACACCGACGTGGGCAGCGTAAATGACGGCGGGCGGACACGATCATGCCCCCGCGTGGAGGGTCAGGTCACGGTGGTGGTGGCCGGTACCCGGGCTCGGGACTTCGACCAGCGGCGTACGGCGGGCCGTTCGACGAACCGGTACAGGGCCGCGGACACCACGATGGTGACCGCCAGGTCGGCCAGCAGGATGAGCAGGCTCACCGGGGTCGAGTAGAGACCCGGGCCGAGCGAGAAGCGCAGGGCCAGGTACACCAGCAACTGCACCAGGTAGAAGGCGTACGAGATGTTGCCGAGCCAGACCATCACCCGGTTGCGCAGCAGGGTGAACCGGCCCGCGATGTCGGCGTTGGCGGCGGCCGCGATCAGCAGCGCGATCGGGACGATGCTCACCGCGCGGAGGCCGTAGAGGAAAGGTACGAACATCGCGAGCACGTAGCTGGCGATCAGCAGCGCTCCCGACCAGAGCATCCCGATGTCACGCCAACGACCGGTCATCACCGCGCGGGCGACCAGGATGCCGACGGCGAAGTCCAGCAGCCGCGACGGCGGGAAGATGTACGCGAAGAAGAGCTGCAACTCGGAGACCGGACCGGACTCGACCCACGGTGTCGACGGTAGCGACAGGTAGAGGATGGCGGGGATGGCGAAGCTGCCGGCGACCGCCGCGGCGAGCCAATACTTCAGCCGGCTGGGCTCGATCCGCCGGATCAGCAGGTAGAGCAGCGGGAAGCAGGCGTAGAACAGCGCCTCGACCCCGACCGACCAACTCGGCATGTCCACGCTGAAGAAGACGTTGACGTCCGGCACCCACGGCTGCAACATCACCACGTTCACCACGGTGATCCAGGCGGGGGTCATCCACATCGCGAACATGAGCATGGCCAGCAGCCAGGTGACCAGGTAGTTGGGGTAGATCTTGACGAACCGGCGGCGCCAGAAGGCCTTGACGGTGTCGTTCGGTCGCGCCGACCAGGTCAGCACGAATCCACTGAGCACGAAGAACACCTGGACGCCCAGGCCGCCGGCCGGCTGGGAGATCGCCTGGAGGTGGTTGTTCACGGTGACGTCCCGGAAGAGCGTGAGTTCCGGGACGTTCTGGAACGAGTGGTAGACCCAGACGCCGAACGCCGCAACCCACCGCAGGCCGGTCAGCGACGGGAGCCGTGAGGCGAGTTGTTCCGGCGCGAGACCGCGTGGCGGCGCGAGCGTCCCCGTCATGACTTGCTCCTTCGGAGGTGAGGGATCCAGCGCGAGCGTGCGGGAAGTACCTGCCTCTCCCGGTGCAGGACCGCATGATCGTCAAATCGCCATCGGCCAGGGTCGCGATTAACGGGGCGATCCGGCCCGATATGTGATAGTCATCGTTTGGGGTCTCTTGTCGGCCACCGGCAGTGGTCGACTTCTGTTGACAGGCTTCACCCATCGCGGCCGTGCGGCATCTTCCCCGTTGCTGTATTCCTGTCAGTGTTTTGTCCGTACGACGCGGACGCGTACGGCGACATCTCGGTGACACCACGTCCGTCAATACTGTTCGCGCTGTCCGTGGCGATTCATTGTGGGTGGCTCGGGGCGCTGACGCAGGGTTGCCGGCGGGCTGAGCGGGGTCGATCGGGCAGACCGCGGGACTTGTCCCGTACTTGGCGCAAAACACCAGGTCCGCCCCGGTTCAACGGTTCGACGGATGCGCCGATTCGACGGTGTTTTCGAGCCCGTACGACGCCCGAACTATGTTACGGGCCGTAGTTAAAGGACCGTGTTGCGCCACCGTGAGGCCCCGGTGTACGATCCAGACATGGCTGATGTAGACGGTGTAGACTTTAATTCGGACCGGCCCACTAATGTGCCCGGCTGGTTCGACATCTCCACTCCCGACTCCGAGCGGACGCGAGCTTTCTACAAGGAGTTGCTCGGGTGGACGGTGCATGTCCTGGACGACAACTACGCGCTCGTGATCGGCGCGAACGGTGAACCGACGGGCGGGATCGGCCAGGCCGGACCCGGCAGCCCCTACACGGGTTTCGTCACCTATTTCCCGGTCGACGACGTCGAGGCCGCCCTCGATCAGGCGGAGAAACTCGGTGGCACCCGGGTGCTGGAGCCGCAATCCATCCCCGGCCGCGGACGCATTGCCGTCTTCGCCGACCCCGACGGCAACAACGTCGGTCTGCTGAGTTCCTGACCCGGCCGCCGGGTTTCGCCGAAAGCGATTCACGGCCGTGATCCGAAGCAACACCATAACGCCCCGTCCCCGGCGGGATGGCGCTACCGAGGCCCACTCTTTCCCGCCTTTCGGCGCGTGCCGCGCTCGAAGCGTGCCGTGACCTGATTCCGCCGGCCCGGCGAAATGCCCCGCCGACCTCATGAAAACAATCGTCAAGGGAGACGCGCGTGTCCACGGTAGATTCGAGTACGGCCTCGGAGGGCGCCGGGGGCCCGCAGGCCGATGCTCCACCCAAGAAACTGGATCCCCGGCGGTGGTGGGCGCTCGCCCTGGTCTGTGGCCTGCAGTTCATGATCCTGCTGGACATGACCATCGTGAACGTCGCACTGCCGCGGATCCAGGAGTCCCTCGGGTTCAAGGAAGCCGGACTCGCCTGGGTCGTGAACGGCTACCTGCTGATGTCCGGCGGGCTGCTGCTGCTCGGTGGCCGGTTGGCGGACATGTTCGGTCGACGGCTGCTGCTGCTGACCGGCGTGGTCATCTTCGCGGTGTCCTCGGCCGTCTGCGGTGCCGCCGTCTCCCAGGGCATGATGATCGCGGGCCGGTTCGGTCAGGGGATCGCCGAGGCGATCGCCGCCCCCGCGTCGCTCGGCCTGATCGCACTGCTGTTCACCGAGCCGAAGGAACGCACCAAGGCCCTGGGCATCTGGGGCGGCCTGGTGGCGCTCGGCGGCACCCTGGGGTACGTCATCTCCGGGGTGCTGACCGACCTGGCGTCCTGGCGCTGGATCTTCTACATCAATCTCCCGGTCGCCCTGCTGGTCTTCCTGCTCCTGCCCCGACTCGTCGCCGAGAGCAAGATGGTGCGGGAGAAGGGTGCGAGCCTGGACGTCACGGGCGCGGTCACCTCGACCGCCGGTCTCTTCGCCATCGTCTACGGGTTGTTGCAGGCGGCTGAGCACCCGTGGGGATCGGCGCGGGTGATGCTCCCGCTCATCGCCGGAGTCTCCCTGCTGGGGGCGATGCTCATCGTCGAGCGGCGGGCGAGCAACCCGCTCATCCCACTGGAGTTCTTCGCCAACCGCACCAGGTCGGTCATCAACGTCACCTCGCTGTTCTTCATGGCGTCGTTCATCTCGTACACCTTCATGCTGACCCTGTTCGAGCAGCACGTGTTGGGCTACTCCCCGCTCGAGGGTGGGCTGGCCTGGCTGCCGCTCGGCTTCTCGATCGGGGCCGGCATCGGCCTGGGCACCGCGCTGACCCCGCGCTTCGGGGTGAAGGTGGTGGCCGCGGTCGGATTCATCGGCGCCGGTCTGGGTCTGCTCCTGACCAGCATGATCGACACCGACACCTCCTACGTCAGCGGAATCCTGCCCGGGATGATCGTGTTCGGGGTGTTCGCGGGCACGACCATGCCGGCCGCGACCAACGCCGCGCTGCACGGGGTCACCGTCCAGGACTCGGGCCTGGCCTCGGGTGTGCAGAGCACCTCGCAGCAGGTCGGTTCCGCGCTCGGTCTCGCCGTGCTCGCCACCCTCGCGCTCCGGTACGCCGGCGAGGAGATGCAGCGCGGCGTGGCTCCGGAGGTCGCCGTGACCTCCGGCTACGCCCTGGCCTTCCGGATCGGTGCCGGGCTGATGGTGCTCGGCGGCGTACTCATCCTGGCGCTGTTCGAGCGGGTCAACCCGGAACTGCGGGACCCGACGGCCGAGATGTTCGAGAAGACCGCCTGACCGGATGCTCCGGTCGGGTGCCACGAACGTGAGTCGAGGACCTGCGGTCGCCGTACGCGGCTCGCAGGTCCTCGGCGTTCCGCTCTGCGATACTGGAAGGAGCTAGCAGCCGAGCGACCGGGAGCCTCGCTTCGTTTCCAGATGCGACGAGCCAAGGGTCGAATCAGCCATCCCCCACCACAATCAGGAGGACAGGACCATGCCTGCTGCCGAGAAGCCCGCACAGAAGATCGACAAGACTTTCAAGTCGAAAATCCAATCGGATGGTGCATTCCCCACCTTCATCGAGTTGGCGGGTTCCGCCGAACTCTTCGGAACGCGGCGGCCCGTCAAGGTTGGTGGGACGATCGACGGACACCCGTTCACCGCCACCCTGATGCCGTCGGGCGAGGGCCCGCACTGGCTTCCGGTGAAGGCGGCACTGCGCAAGCTGGTGGACAAGGACACGGGCGCCGAGGTCACCGTCCACCTCCAGGAACGCCTGAGCTGACACCACATAGGCAACGGTCGACCGCGAACCGGGCGCCCGGTTCGACGGAGAACAGCCACCATGATTCGGGCCCGACCAACTCCGGTGTTGGTCGGGCCCGAATCATGGTGCCGGTGTCACCAGGTCACCGGCAGGCTCCGCAGTGCGTACACGGTGGTGTCGTCGGTGAATTCGAGTTCGGACTCGGGTACGGCGAGGCGGAGGTTGGGGAAGCGGTTGAGTAGCGCGGGGAACGCCTCACGCAACTCCAACCGTGCCAGCGGGGCGCCGATGCAGAAATGCACACCGTGACCGAAGGCCAGGTGACTCGTCGGAGGCCGGGTCACGTCCAACCGGTCGCCGTCCTCCAGCAGGTTCGGATCGCGATTCGCCGCGGCCAGCGCCGGTACGACAAGTTCGCCGGCCCGGATCTTGTGGTCGCCCAGCACGGTGTCCTTGGTGGCCATGCGGATGAAACCGCCGTGCAGTACGCCGATGTAACGCAGCAACTCCTCGACCGCCCCGGCGACGGCCTCGGGATTGTCGCGTACCAGGGCGAGCTGTTCGGGGTGGCGCAGCAGGGCCAGGGTGCCCAGGGAGAGCATCTGGGTGGTGGTCTCGTGCCCGGCGATGAGCAGGGCATTGGCGAGGCCGACCAGTTCGTCGTCGGTGATGTCGTTGGCCTCGCTGCCGGGGCCGTGCTCCCGCAGGAGCATGCCGATCACGTCGTCGCTGGGACGTTCCCGGCGATATGCGATCAGCTCGGGCGTGACCCAGCCGGCCTCGCCGAGTCGGCGCAGTTCACCCAGGGGGGTGGACGGAATCGACGGGTCGTTGCCCCGCGAGGCGCGGCGGCGTACGCTCTCCCGCTCTGCCTCGGGCACCCCGAGCAGTTCGCAGATCACCATCACCGGCACGGTCTTCGCGAACATCGACACCAGGTCGACCGGGGGACCGGCCTCCTCCATCGCGTCCAGCGCCGCGTTGATGATCTCGACCACCCGGGGCCGGCTGCGTTCGATCCGGCGGCTGGTGAACCAGGAGGTGACCATCTTCCGCAACCGGGTGTGCTCCGGTGGGTCCATCATGATCAGGTTGCCGACGAGGCGTCGTCGGCGGACATTCTCGGTGTCGAAGCCCGCGTCGATCAGCACCTGCGGTGAGGGGACGGGACCAACCTGGAAACCCTCGGTGTCGGCGAGCTGGGCCCGTACCTCGTCGTAACGACTGATCATCGTGGCCTCTTGGCCGAATGCCGTCGTCACGCGGGCAAGCTGCCCCGAGTCGCGCAAATGAGTTACTTCCTTGGCGATGTCAAGCCCGACGCGGGTGCCCGTCAGCGACATCGGGCACCCGCTGACCTGCTCGTTCAGAGCCCCGTCGCCGTCGGTGGCGTCTTGGTGATGAGTCATGCCGCCCATTGTGTGCGCCCCCATTCGTCAGATTTGTCTTGTCCTGTGCTCTCTTTTCGCACAGGACAGCGGTGACTCCGGGACCCACCGCGTCAGCGATACGCCCATGAGATCACCGTCGCGGAGCCTCGGCTCCGCGACGGTGTCAGCGGTACGGTCTGGCGCCATCCGGCGCCGGCACCGTCACGACCCGAAGAACTCCACCATCAACGGCGCCCCGGTCTTCTGGTTGAACAGATGGCCCTCGCCCTCCAGGGTGATCAGACGGGCACCGGGGATCTCCTCGGAGAGGGTGAGGCAGGCATCCTTGATCGGCGCGGAACTGTCCTCGCCACGCACGATGAGCGTGGGCACCTTGACCTGCGGCAGCGATTCGAGCGGGATCGAGTTGTGTTCGGTGCTGATCACGGTGTCGTAGATGGTCGACGGCGACATCGACACGAAGGCCTGCCACGCCGGGTGCTGCTTGAAGTGGTCCAGGGTCTCGTCGTTCATGAACCGGACGATGTCCTTGGCGAAGAGCGTCACCGTCTCGTCCCGCCGGTCCTCCGCGATCAGCTCCTTGAGCTGGGTCACCTGCTCCGGGGTGGCCTTCGGCGAGTTGTACGGAGGCTCGTACAGCCCCAGCTTCGACATAGGTACGCCCGCGGCAGCCGCCCGGATGGCGATCATCCCCCCGGTGCAGTTGGCGAAGACCGCGGTCGGCTCACCGGTCGCCTCGATCACCGCGGCCAGGTCCTCGACCTCGCGGTCGATGGTGTACTGCTCCGGGTCGCCGTACTCGCTGTCGCCGCGGCCACGGCGGTCGTAGTTGAAGACCGTGAAGTGCTCGGACAGGATGCTGGCGAACGGGGTGAACATCGCCCGGTCGTTGAGCCCTCCGCCGATCACGACAACGGCCGGTCCGCTTCCGGACCTCTCGAACGCGATCGCGGTACCGTCCGCCGACAACACCTTCTCGACCGGCAGGTTGCGCGGTCCGGCGTAGTCGTCGTCGAGCGGAAGCCCTTCGGGGGCGACTCCGTGGTCGTCCACCACTGCTGGATCTACCATCGACAGTCTCCTTGGCTGAAAGTCCGCGCCGCGCGGATGCCGTACGCGGGAGAGGTGGGGATGCGGGAAAGGCGGCGGCGCGACACCGGGTGACGCGACCGCCGCACGGTTCGGCGCGGTCCCTCGACGTCCCGGGCGCCCGCTGCGAAAGAGCCAGCGGTACGCCCGGAACGGTCGAGAACCGCACCGATGAGTGCTGTCGGGGCCTAGACGAGGCTCGGAACCTTGCCCTTCAGGTACACCGGCAGGCTGGCGTGCCCGTTGACCACGAAGCTGCCCTGGCCGACCAGCTCGTCGCGGCTGACCGCGAGCTGCAGGTCGGGGAAGCGGGCGAACAGGGCGGGGATACCGATGATCCACGCCTCCTTCGCCAGCCGGGCGCCGAGGCAGTAGTGCACACCGTGCCCGAACGACAGGTGCGTCTTGTCCTCCCGCAGCGCGTTGAACTCGTCGGCGTCGGCGCCGTGGATCGCCGGGTCACGACCGATGCCGGCGAAGTCGATGAGGACCGCGTCACCCTTGGCGATCGAGACGCCGCCGATCTCGAAGTCCTCGGTGGCGTAGCGGAACGGCAGGTGGGCGACGGGCGACTCCACCCGGAGCGTCTCCTCCCACACGTTCTCCCAGGGAATCTCCCCGGAGACCACCTTCTGCCGCAGGTCGGGGTCGGTCAGCAGAGCCAGCGAAGAATGGGCGAGCGCGTTCACCAGCGTCTCGGAACCGGCGCCGAGCAGAAGGTGCAGAGTTCCGATCATCTCGGAATCGCTCAGCCGCGAGCCGTCCTCTTCCTTGGCCGCGATCATCCCACTGGTGAGGTCGTCACCGGGGTTGGCGCGCTTGTATTCGACCAGGTCGGAAATGGCCTTCTGCCACTGTCCGAGATTCGCCTCGGCGACCTCGGCCGAAATGCGGGTGTCGATGTTCTTGTGGCCACCTTCCAGTACCTCCGCGCGGGACTCCTCGGGTACGCCGAAAAGGTCGCACATCAGTCGGGTCGGCAGTTCCGCGTGGAACATCGCCTTCAGGTCGACGGTTTCGGTGCCGGCCGCCGCCATGTTGTCGAGGAGGTCGTTGACGGTCTTGTGGATGTGCGGCTTCATGTCTTCGACGCGCCGCTGGGTGAACGCCTTCAGGAGCAGTTTGCGCAGGCGGGCGTGGTCGACACCGTCCTGGGTGGCCATGGTGTCCATGGCGACCCAGGTGATCAGCGGCCAGCCGTCCGAGATCTCGCCGTTGATGTACGCGGGCCAGTTACGACGCGGATTCTTCGAAAACCGCTCGTCGCCCATAATCTGCTTGGCGACCTCGTAACCGTGCACTGACCAGGCGAGTACGCCGTCCGGGAGTTCGACCCGTGCGATCGGGCCCTGCTCGCGCAGACGGGCAGTTTCCCCATGGGTGTCAGCGCCTTCGGGATCGAGGACGTACGGGCACACAGCTTCTGACATGGGACACGACCTCCAACAGGGGTCCGTTGTGGTGACCAGATGTCGAGTAGGCCGGCATCGACGGAACCTTGTGTTATTGCCCATCAGTGGACCACTGGCGCCGATACCGGAAAGCTCGATCGCTTCCTCACGCTATCCCCCGTACTGCGCTCCGCCTTCTTCCTGATTGCGGGACCGGCAGGCCCGGCAGATCCTCGCCCAGGGCAGCAATATCGGAGAAGCCGAAGCGGATCGTCGCGTGTGACCGTATGGGGGCCATCGATCAACGGAGATCGTGGATGGCTGACGAAACTTCGGCACGGGGACACCACGGAGGGGCGATGTCGGAGCTCGTAGCGGTCACCGGGGCAGAGGGATTCATCGGGTCCCACCTGGTCGAGGCGCTGGTACGCCGCGGGCACCGGGTGCGGGCGATGGTGCTGTACAACTCGTTCGGCTCGTGGGGCTGGCTGGACCGCCTGGACGCCGACGTACTGGCCCAGGTGGAGGTGCAGCCGGGCGACGTACGTGACCCGGCGTCGACCCGGGCACTGGTGGAACGGGCCGAGGTGGTCTACCACCTGGCGGCGCTGATCGCGATCCCGTACTCGTACCAGGCGCCCCGGTCCTATGTGGAAACGAACGTGGTGGGCACGTTGAACGTACTCGAAGCGGTGCGGGCCTGCGGCACACCGAGACTCGTGCACACCTCGACCAGCGAGACCTACGGGACGGCACTGACCGTACCGATCGGCGAGGCGCACCCGTTGCAGGCGCAGTCGCCGTACGCGGCGACGAAGGTTGCCGCGGACAAGCTGGTCGAGTCGTACCACCTGAGCTTCGGGGTTCCCGCGGTGACGCTGCGGCCGTTCAACACCTTCGGCCCGCGCCAGTCGGCCCGTGCGGTCATCCCGACCATCATCAGCCAGCTCGCCGCCGGCTCGCGGGAGATCAGCCTCGGTGCGCTCGACCCGACCCGCGACTTCACCTTCGTCACCGACACCGCCAACGCCTTCGTGGCGGTGGGCACCGCACCGGCGTCGGCGGTGCTCGGTGAGGTGTTCAACGCCGGCACCGGGGTGGAGGTGTCGATCGGTGAACTCGCCACCGACATCGTCCGGCTGATGGACGCCGACGCCGTGGTCACCGAGGACGTACGGCGCAGACGCCCGAAGGACTCCGAGGTGATGCGGCTGGTCTGCGACGCCGGCAGGCTGCGCGAGCGTACGGGATGGAGCCAGGCGTTCGACCGCGACGCCGGCCTGCGGCAGACGATCGAGTGGTTCCGTGACCCGACCAACCTGGCGGCCTACCGCCCGGGCCGGTACGAGCAGTGAGGGGGCACCTGCCATGCACGCGGTGATCCTGGCCGGCGGCAAGGGGATCCGGCTGCGCCCCTACACCAGCCGGCTGCCGAAACCGCTGGTGCCGATCGGCGACGAGTTCTCCATCCTGGAGATCGTGCTGAGCCAGCTCTCGCAGCGGGGCTTCTCCAGCGCCACCCTGGCCATCGGCTACCTCGGGCACCTGATCCGGGCGTTCGTCGGCGACGGCAGCCGCTGGAACATGGACATCGAGTACGTGACCGAGGACGTACCGCTGGGCACCATGGGCCCGGTACGCGGAATGCTCGACCGGCTGCCCGAGCACTTCCTGGTCATGAACGGCGACATCCTCACCGACATCGACTACGCCGACGTGCTCCGGCACCACAGCGCGCACGGTGCGCCGCTGACCGTGGCCACGTACCGGCGGGAGGTGCGCATCGACTTCGGGGTGCTGTCTACCAGGAACAAGCAGGTGGTCCACTTCGTCGAGAAGCCGACCATCGACTACCAGGTCAGCATGGGCATCTACGGCCTGAGCCGCAGCACGCTGGAGCGCTACACCGTCGGTGTGCCGTTCGGCTTCGACGATTTGGTGCTCGACCTGCTCGGGCGCAACACCCCGCCGGCCGAGTACCCGTTCGACGGGTACTGGCTGGACATCGGTCGCCCCGACGACTACGACCGCGCGAACACCGAGTTCGACTCGATCAAGGGAACGCTGCTGAAGGGGGCGTGATGCGCGTCGTACTGGCCGGGGCGAGCGGTTTCGTCGGTCGGCACGTGTGGCGGGAGCTGACCGACACCGGGGCCCGGGTCACCACCGTCGGCCGGCGCGTACCACCGTGGTCGGACCGGCACGAGTGCCTCGACCTGACCGGGCCGGACGGTGCCGGTCTGGTCGCGCTGCTCACCGGCGACGGCAGCCCGGTCGTGCTGGTCAACTGTGCCGGTGCGACCGGTTCCGACCTGCCCGCCCTCGCCGAGGCGAACGTCGCGCTGCCGGCGGCGCTGGTGGCCGCGGCGGCGCGGGTCGCGACACCGGTCCGGCTCGTGCACCTCGGCTCCGCCGCCGAGTACGGCCCGGTCGAGCCGGGACACGCGAGCGCGGAGGGGGACCCGGCCCGTCCGGTCGGCGGCTACGGGCTGAGCAAGCTCGCCGGCACCCACGTCGTCGGCTCGGCCCGCGCGTTCGGTCTCGACGCCGTTGTCCTGCGACTCACCAACCCGGTCGGTGCGGGCGCACCGGCGAGCAGCCTGCCGGGCCGGCTCGCCGCCGAGCTGCGCCGGGCGCGCGGCGGGCCCGGCCCGGTCCGGATCGGCGCGGTGGACGCGGTCCGGGACTTCGTCGACGTACGGGACGTGGCTCGGGCGGTGGTCGCCGCGGCGCGGGTGCCGGCGCTGGACGTACCGGTGCTCAACATCGGCAGTGGCCGGGCGACCGTGGTGAAGGAACTGGTGGACGCCCTGGTCGAGGTGAGCGGCTACCGCGGCGAGATCCGCCACGACGGCGACGGCTCGACACGTTCCGCCTCCGTGCCCTGGCAGCGGGCCGACATCACCGCCGCCGCGAAGGTGCTGGGCTGGCAACCCCGGTCCGAGCTGCGGACCATGCTGACCAGCCTGTGGCGGGACCCGGCATGACGCGGCTGCCGACGTACCCCTGCCTTGCCGTGGCCCACCGCGAACCGCGCCCGTGGACCGCGTGGTCGCGCGCCCCCGGACCCTGCCGTGCCACCCGAGGGCCCACCGGTCGGCGGCACGGCCGGCATTTTGCTCGCTTTCCACAGCTCCGCCGCTGGGTCTCACCCGACAGTTTCGGAAAGGACATTCCATGACCTCCGTCACGCACGGTCCACCGCCGACGACCGGCATAGGGGAGCGCAGTCGGGATCAGCAACGGATTGGGTCGCCGGCACCCGTGGCGGCCGTTCGCGGGAACTGGATGCAGGGCCTGGCGCTCGCCGCGATCTGCGTGCTGGCGGGTCTGCTCTACGCCTGGCTGATCGGCTCCAGCGACTACGGCAACTCCTACTATTCGGCCGCGGCCAAGTCGATGACCGAGAGCCTGAGCAACTTCCTCTTCGGCGCCGCCGACCCGTACGGCGTCGTCTCGGTCGACAAGCCGCCGCTGGCGCTCTGGCCACAGGCGATCTCGGTGATGATCTTCGGCTTCCACAGCTGGTCGCTGCTGCTGCCCCAGGTGGTCGAGGGCGTGCTGGCAGTGTTCCTGCTGCACCGAGCCGTACGCCTGTGGGCGGGGGAGAACGTGGCGCTGCTCGCGGCGCTGATCCTCGCCCTGACCCCGATCACGGTCGCCATCAACCGCGACAACAACATGGACTCCCTGCTGGTGCTCGTGCTGGTGGCCGCCGCGTACGCACTCACCCGGTCGGTCTACAGCCCCGACGGTCGGGGACGGACCCGTTGGCTGCTGCTGACCGCCTTCTTTGTCGGCTGCGGCTTCAACGCCAAGATGTTGCAGGCGTGGATCATCGTGCCGGTGTTCGCGCTCGCCTTCCTGGTGAGCGTCGCCGGCCCGATCAAGCGCCGGATCACCGATCTGCTCGCGGCAGGCGGCGTACTGGTGGTGTCGTCGTTCTGGTGGCCGGTGCTGCACGACCTCTGGCCGGGCGACAAGCCGTACATGGGTGGCAGCACCAACGGCAGCGCGCTGGAACTCGTCTTCGGTTACAACGGCTTCGGCGCGCTCTTCGGCTACGGCCAGCGACCCGGTGGGTCGGGCATCAACGTCCCGCTCGCCATGGTCGGGCTCTCCGGTGGCAGTCCCGGCATCTCCCGGATGTTCTCCCCCGAGGTCGGCGGCCAGATCTCCTGGCTGCTCCCGCTCGCCCTGCTGACCCTGTTGGTCGTCGGGGCGGCCGGGTACCGGCGGTTGTGGTTCGAGCAGCGGGGCGACCCCGCGCAACGGGCCGGCTGGTTCCTCTGGGGCGGCTGGCTCCTGATCACCTTCGCCGTCTTCAGCTTCACCGAGGGCATCTTCAACACGTACTACACGGTCATGTTGGCGCCGGCGATCGCCGCGGTCTGCGCCGCCGGCATCGCGGTGCTCTGGCGGAAGTACCGCGACGCCGACGGGTACGGCTGGCTCCTGCTCCCGCTGGCGGTCGCGCTCACCGCGGTCTGGGCGTTCCGGGTGGTGTCCCGGGACCTGCCGTGGAACGGCTGGAGCCGGTGGGCCGTACTCGCCACCGCCGCGGTCGCGGTCGCGGGGCTGGTACTGGGCGGGCTGTCGGTGGGGCAGCGGCGGGCACTGGGGCGTCCCGCGCTCGTACTCGGCGTGGTGTCGGCGCTGATCGCACCGGCCGCATGGTCCGTGGGTACGGCATCCGTAGCACCGACCAACGGCGGCTTCCCCGCCGCCGGCCCACCGAACGAGGCGTTCTCCGCACTGCTGCGCGGCGAGATCCCGGCCGTGATGCGGGCGGTCATGACCGGAGTCTTCCCGCCCGGCATGGAGATGCCGCCGGGGCTGATGCCGCCTCCGGGGATGCCGCCGCCCGGCGCGGAGCCGCCGGCCGGGATGCCCCCGCCCATGCCTACGTTCAAGCCGGAGGAACTGCCCGTCGGCCCGCAGCGCGGCGGCGGGTTCGGCGGCACCGAACTCTTCGAGGAGAACCGCAAGGTCGTCGAGTACGCCCAGAAGAACTCGGCCGGCGCGGGGATCACCCTCGCGGTCGAGGGCGGTGGACTCACGTCGGCGCCGTTCATCATCCACACCGACGCGACAGTCGTCGGGCTGGGCGGGTATCTCGGTGCCGACAACGCGCCCACGGTCGACCAGCTCCAGCGCTGGGTGGACGAGGGCGAGCTGAAGTTCGTCTACACCGCTCGTCCGGAGGGCCCGCAACCGGGCGGCATCGCGAGCATGGGCGGCGAGGTGCAGCGGGAGCGGCTGGCCTGGACCGAACGCACCTGCACGGTCGTCGACCCCGCCGTCTACGGCGGTACGCCGTCCGTGCCGATCGGGAAGCTGCCCACACCGGGCTTCCGGGACGCGACGCTCTATCGCTGCGGATAGCCGTCCCACGGGTACGGGTCAACCGTTTGTCACCGTTGCCGAACGCGTTGCATCCGTCACCACCAAAGCGTAATGTGCGACACATTGGGAAATGTCATCGCGGTGCGTACCGCATATTCCTGGAGGCCGTCTTGAGCAAGGCATTTGTCGTTCGCTACGAAATGCAAGCGGACACCGCCGAGGAGAACCAGGCCCTGATCCAGAACGTTTTCGCGGAATTGGCGGAGAAGGCCCCCGAGGGTATTCGCTACGCCTCGTTCCGGCTGGCCGACGGGGTGACGTTCGTGCACGTCGGGGTCATGGACGACGACGCCGGTGCGCTGACCGACTTCGCCGCGTTCCAGGAGTTCCAGAAGGGCTTCGGTGAGCGGGTCGCCGGAAGCCCGGTGGCGAGCGGCGCGGAGCTGGTGGGATCGTACGGGTTCATCCCGTGATCGGATTCCGTCGCGGCACCCGCGAATGGTCGACCGTGCCGGGGCCCGACGTCGTGGCCGTGCCGGAGTTGGTGGGGACGCTCGGCACGGGTGCGCGCGAACTTGCCGACGCGGCCGTCGACTTCGGACACCAGGTGCACCGCCGCCCGCTGGCGGTGCTCCGTCCGGGCAACGCGGCCGACGTCGCGGCGATCGTACGGTTCGGCCGGGAGAACGGGCTGACCGTGGTGCCGCGGGGCGAGGGTCACTCGGTCGACGGCCAGGCGCAGGTCCGCGACGGAATCGTGGTCGACATGTCCGCGCTCGCCGAGATCGGTGAGCGCGGACCGGACCGGATCAGTGTGGCCGCCGGTGCCCGGTGGAGTGCGGTGCTGGGCGCGACCCTGCCGTACGGCACCGCGCCGCCGGTGGTCGTGGACTACCTGGAGATGTCCGTCGGTGGCACGCTCTCCGTCGGCGGCTTCAGCGGCGCCACCCACCGTCACGGCTGCCAGGCCGACAACGTGCACGACCTCGACGTGGTCACCCCCGACGGTGAGCTGCTGACCTGTTCGCCGAAGCGCGACGCCGACCTCTTCGACGCCGTCCGGGGCAGCCAGGGCCAGTACGGCATCATCACCCGGGCCACGCTCGCCCTGGCGCCGGCCGCCAGTACCGCCCGTCGTTACCTGCTCACCTACCACGATCTCGGCCCGTTCCTGGCCGACCAGCGGCGGCTCGTCGACGACCGGCGGTTCGACTACGTCGGCGGCCAGGTCCGGTACGTCGACGGCGAGGGTTGGCGTTACCTGCTGGAGGCCGTCTCCACCTTCGATCCGCCGGCCGAGCCGGACGACCGGGCGCTGCTCGGGGATCTCGGGTACGACCGCGACACCGCCGAGATCGACACCGGGTCCTACGGCGACTTCCTGCGCCGGGCCGCCGCGATGGAGGCGGCGATGCGTTCGGCCGGTTCCTGGCAACGCGACCCGCACCCGAGGTGCAACCTGCTGCTGCCGGGTCGGCACGCCGAGGCGGTCATCGGTGACGTGCTCGGTTCGCTCGGGCCGCAGGACATCGGTACGGGCGGCGGTGTCATGGTCTACCCGTTCCCGACCGCTCGGATCGTCGCGCCCAACGTGGCGCGGGCGCAGGATCCGGTGACCGTCCTGTTCGGGGTGCAGCGGACCGCGCCGCCCGACGACCCGCAGACGCTGGACCGGATGCGCCGGGCCAACGCGGTCCTGCGGGCGAGGGTCACCGAACTGGGTGGCGCGGCCTACGCGTACCCGACCGCGTTCCACGACGCGCGGGAGGCGGCGTCCGGTCGTCCCGCGCCCGAGGCGGCCGCCGCGCTCCCGACCGCCTGACCGCCGGGTCCGCCCCCGTCGGGCGCCCTTTCAGCGGTACGCGGATGCCGGCCGCCACTGCCGCGGCCGGCATCGCAAATCTCGGCCAATGATCTCCGCTCGGGTATTACGCGCGAATGCGTCGCGTAATTCCGGGACGGATCCGCGTACCCAATGGTCCAGCAACGTGAGAGAAACCGGCACCGGTCCGGACGGCTAGTATGAGCTGGTGATTGGGTGATATGGAATTCGTTGTAGCGACTGACGATCTTCAACTGAGTCGGCTCGTCGACTGATCCAGCGGGTTTGTTTCCGCAGTTCCGGCGCCCGCAGGATTTCCGCCACCCGCCCCACTGTCCACACACCCGATGGCCGGGTGCGGATGCCGGCCCGTCAAACCTCAGGAGCAACCATGCCCGAGACAGCGGTAAGGCCGACCCGTACCGGGTTCGTCCCCTGGCCCGAGGATGCGGCCGCCCGGTACGTCGCCGAGGGCTACTGGGAGGGACGTTCGCTCGGGTCGCACCTGGCAGACGCCGCCCGCAAGGCCCCGGATGCGATCTGTCTGGTCGACGGCGACATGCGCCTGACCTACCGGGAGTTCCTGGCCCGGGTCGACGGGGCCGCCTCCCGGATGGGCGCGCTCGGGCTGCGGGCCGACGACCGGGTGGTGGTGCAACTGCCGAACTGCTGGGAGTTCGTCATCGTGACCGTGGCGTGCCTGCGCCTCGGTGCGGTGCCGGTGTGGATGCTGCCGCAGCACCGCCAGTACGAGATCGGCGGCGTCACGGCCCACGCCGAGGCCAGGATGATCGTGGTGCCGGACACGTACCGGGACTTCGACCTCCAGGCGATGGCGCACGAGGTGGTGCGCGACGTGCCCAGCGCCGAGCACGTCCTGGTCGTCGGCGCCGACGTCCGGCCGGGCAGCGTCGACTTCCGGGCGCTGTGCGAACCGATCGAGCACGCCGAAGCGGTGGCCGCGGAGTTCGACGCGGCCGCCCCGGGCGGTGACGCGGTGGCGATGCTCATCCCGTCCGGCGGGACGACCGGGATCCCGAAGCTCATTCCCCGTACGCACAACGACCTCACGTACATGATCAAGCGGGCGATCGAGGTGTGCGAGTTCGGCCGGGACAGCGTCTACCTCGCGGTCCTGCCGCTGGGCCACGGGTTCCCCAACACCGGCCCGGGGGTGCTCGGCACGCTGCTGGCCGGTGGCCGGGTAGTGGTCGCCGCCTCACCCGCACCGGAACTGGCGATGCGGACTATCGAACGGGAGCGGGTGACCGCGACCTCCGTGGTGCCGGCGATCGTGCAGCGCTGGCTCGACCACCGCGACGCCGAGCCGGGCATCGACCTCAGCTCGTTGCGGTTGTTGCAGGTCGGCGCCTCGCGCCTGCCCGTCGCCATGGCCGAGCAGATCGGTCCCAAGCTCGGCTGCGGGCTCCAGCAGGTGTTCGGGATGGCCGAGGGGCTGCTCTGCCAGACCCGCCTCGACGATCCGGCCGAGGTTGTCAACCACACCCAGGGGCGGCCGATCTGCCCGGACGACGAGATCCGCATCGTCGACGAACGGGGCGAGCCGGTGCCGTACGGGGAGCCGGGGGTGCTGCTCACCCGAGGGCCCTACACGCTGCGGGGTTACTACCGGTCGCCGGAGCTGAACGCGCACGCGTTCGTCGACGGCTGGTACCGCACCGGTGACGTGGTACGGCAGACGAGCGACGGCAACCTGGTCGTGGTGGGCCGGGACAAGGACGTCATCAACCGGGGCGGGGAGAAGATCGCCGCCGAGGAGTTGGAGGTCTTCGCGTACCGGGTGGACGGGGTTGTCGCGGCCGCCGCGGTGGCGATGCCGGATGCCGTACTCGGCGAGGCGGTGTGTCTCTATGTCGTGCCGGCCCCCGGGAAGCGGGTCGAGGTCGCCGACGTCCGGACGGCGATGCTCGATGCCGGAGTCGCCCGTTTCAAACTCCCGGAGCGCCTGGTGCTGGTCGATTCTTTTCCGATGATCGGGGTAGGAAAGGTCGACAAGAAAGCATTGCGAGCGGACATCGCCCGGCGACTGGAAACAGAAGACGCCCCGTCCTCCTGATCCGTCCACGGTAATCAGTCGCGCGTCACCGGAGCCCCTGGCTACCGGTGCGCGCGTGTTTCCGCCTGGCTTCGCGGTGCCGATGACAAGGGTATATGCCCTGGTCAGCGGGCGTTCCAAGAGGCTTGTCGGTAATTTGTGAGCGGCAAATATCTTGGCAATTCAAATGGTGTGGTCGTGCGCTTGATAAGCGTACCGGAATACGGATATTCCAAACCGCACGTAAGGAGATGTTGCGGAGAGCCGCGACGGGCAGAATCTGTGGTAGCGAGGCAACCCGCCGGCGCGGGAATCCCTCCTGCGGCTCAGGCAAAGGACCGGAACATCGCCGCAGGCGCGCATGGCGTGCCGGGGTGACCACCCGGCCGGTGAATGTGAGTCGTGTGCGGTCGGTGAATTGAGGAGGAGCGAAGCCTTGAGCGAGAATGCAGCATCCGACGAAGCGATTGCCATTATTGGTATGAGTTGCAGGTTCGCTCCTGACCTCAACTCGCTGGAGAAGTTCTGGCAGTTCCTCTCCGAGGGCCGCAGCGCCGTCGGCGACATGCCGGAGAAACGCTGGAAGCCGTACGCCTCCAGCAGCCCGCAGGCGACCGCGATCATCCGGGACACCACCCTCCGTGGCTCGTACCTCGACGACATCGAGGGTTTCGACGCCGAGTTCTTCGGGATCACGCCCCGCGAGGCCGAGTACCTCGACCCGCAGCAGCGGTTCATGCTGGAACTCGCCTGGGAGGCGCTGGCGGACGCCGGTGTCCCGCCGTTGTCGCTGCGCGGCACCGATGCCGGCGTGTACGTCGCCGCGAACTCGAACGACTACGGCCGCCGGCTGCTGGAGGACATCCCCCGCACCGGCGCGTACGCGGTCAACGGCACGACCTTCTACGGCATCGCGAACCGGGTCTCGTACTTCCTCGACCTGCGCGGGCCGAGCATGGCGGTCGACACCGCCTGCGCCGGCTCCCTCACCGCGTTGCACCTGGCCAGCCAGAGCCTGCGGGCCGGTGAGACGCCGCTGGCGATCGTCGGCGGGGTCAACCTGATGGCCTCGCCCACCCTCAACGTCGCCCTCCAGGGCGCCGGGGCATTGTCGCCCGACGGGCGGAGCAAGGCCTTCGACAAGGAGGCCGACGGTTACGGCCGAGGTGAGGGCGCGGGTGTGGTGGTGCTCAAGCGCCTCTCCGACGCCCGCCGCGACGGCGACCCGGTGCAGGCGGTCATCATCGGCACGGTGGTGTTCCAGGACGGGCGCTCCGACGGCATGATGGCGCCGAACGCCGACGCGCAGGAACACATGCTGCGGGAGGCGTACGACCGGGTCGGCGTCGCGCCGGTCACCGTCGACTACGTCGAGGCACACGGCACGGGTACGCCGACCGGCGACGGCAAGGAGGTCGAAGCCCTCGCCAAGGTCTTCGGACCCGGCCGGTCGCCGGAGAACCCGTGCCTGGTCGGCTCGGTGAAGCCGAACATCGGCCACGTCGAGGGCGGCTCGGGCATCGCGGGCCTGATCAAGACCGTGCTCGCCCTGCGGCACGAGCAGCTTCCGCCCAGCCTGCACTCCGAACCCAACCCGGACGTCGACTGGGATGCCTCCGGGCTGCGCCTGGTGGGCGAGACCACGCCCTGGCCGGCGGGGGAGCGGACCCGCCGGGCCGGCATCTCCAGCTACGGCGTCGGCGGCACGATCGCCCACCTGATCCTGGAGGAGAGCCCCACCGGCTCCTCCACCCAGGCACCCGAGTCGACGCAGGACGCGCCGAGCCGGATTCCCGCGGTGTTCCCGGTCTCCGCTATGTCCGAGGCCGGACTGCGCGCGCTGGCCGGCTCGGTCGCGGACTGGTTGACCGAGCACCCCGGCGTACCGCTGTCGTCGGTGGGGCACACGCTGGCCAGCCGCCGTTCGCACCTGTCCGCCCGGGCGGCGATCGTCGCGAACTCCGCCGAGCAGCTCACCGAGCGACTCCGTACGTTCTCCGACGGCCGCACCGCGCCCGGCATCGCCTCCGCGCGTACCGGGGTGGGCCAGGAGGGCGAGGTCGTCTGGGTGTTCTCCGGCCACGGTGCGCAGTGGTCCGGCATGGGTCAGCAGCTGCTGGCCGAGGATCCGACGTTCGCCGGCACGATCGACGCGCTCGCCGACGTGTTCCGCGAGGAACTCGGCTGGACCCCGCGCGAGGCGCTGGAGCAGGGCGGGCCGTGGACGGCCGCGCACGTACAGGCGCTGACCTTCGCCATCCAGGTCGCCCTCGCCGAGGTGTGGCGCAGCCACGGCGTCGAACCGGGCGCGGTCATCGGGCACTCGGTGGGCGAGATTGCGGCCGCGGTCGCCGCCGGCTCCCTCGACCTCGAACCGGCCGCCCGCTTCGCCTGTCGGCGGGCGGCGGCGCTGCAACGCCTCGAGGGTCGGGGTGGCATGGCCATGGCCAGCCTGTCGTTCGAGGAAACCCGGCAGCGGCTGGCCGGGCGGGGCGACGTCGAGGCGGCGATCTCCGCCAGCCCGCACTCGACCGTCGTCTCCGGCGACAAGGAGGCGGTCGACGAACTCGTCACGCAGTGGCGCGAGGCGGGTGTGGAGATGCGGGTCGTCGACTCGGGCATCGCCTTCCACAGCGCCCACGTGGACGCGGTGATCGCCGAGGTCGAGGCCGCGGCCCGCGAGCTGTCCCCGCGTACGCCGTCGATCACGCTCTACAGCACGGCGATGGACCAGCCCCGGTCCGCCGCCGCCCGCGACAGTGCCTACTGGGCGGCGAACCTGCGCAAGCCGGTCCGGTTCGCCGAGGCGGTCGAGGCCGCGATCGTGGACGGGCACCGGCTGTTCGTCGAGATCTCCTCGCACACCGTGGTGGCGCACTCGATCAGCGAGGTGATCCACCACCTCGACGTCGACGACGCGGTGGTGACCGGCACGCTGCGGCGCGGCGCCGACGAGGTCGAGACGCTGCTCGGCAACCTGGCCAAGGTGCAGTCGCACGGCGGCGCGGTCGAGTGGTCCCGCGGGCACTCCGGCGGCTCGCTGGTCTCGCTGCCGGGCGCGGCGTGGCAGCACCGGCCGTACTGGATCTTCCCGGAGACCACCGGGGACGTGGGCCTCGGCGGCGGGCACGACCCGGAGAGCCACAGCCTGCTCGGCGGTCGGATGACGGTCAGCGGTGCACCGTCCCGGCAGGTCTGGCAGACGCGGCTCGACCTGTCCAGCCGCCCGTACCCGCTCAGCCACGAACTGGTCGGGGTGGAGGTCACCCCGGCGGCGTCGATCCTGAACACCTTCGCCGCCGCCGCGCAGCAGGCCACCCCGCCCGCGCTGACCGACATCGTGCTCCGTACGCCGCTCGCGGTGGTGCCGCCACGGGTGGTGCAGATCGTCCGTGAGGGCCGGTCGATCGCGCTCGCGACCCGGGTCTCCAACGACAGCGGCGAGGACGACGGCGACGAGTGGATCACCCACACCACGGCCAACATCGACTCGACCGCGACGCCGCCGTCCGGCCGGATCGACCACGAGCCGATCCGGGCCCGGCTGCCGCTGGACACCCGGTCCAAGGTGGACGAGATGTTCCGCCGGATGGGTGTCGGTGGTTACGCCTTCCCGTGGGATCTCGACGAGCTGCGCCGCGACGGGCAGGAGCAGCTCGCCATCCTGACCATCGTGCCGCCGCCGGCGAAGCTGGCGACGAGCTGGGCGCACGTCATCGACGGCGCGCTGACGGTCAGCGCCGCGGTCGTGTCGCCCGGCGACGCCACCGTGCTCTGGATGTCGCGGTCGATCGAGAAGGTCGCCTTCCACGGCGAACCGCCGGCACGGGTCATCGTGCACAGCACCCGCTCACCACGTTCGCCCCACGACACGGTGGACGTGCTGGTGGCGAACGAGGCCGGCGAGGTCGTCTGCGAGGTGACCGGCCTGCGGTTCGCCGCGGTCGAGCACCTCGGCAGCGAGGTGCTGCCCCGGGACCTGGTGCACGAGATCGTGTGGCGGCCACTGCCGATCGAGGAGCGGGACGCCACCACCGACCTGGAACAGGTCGTCCTCGTCGGCGACCCGGATGTCACCGCTTCGCTGGCGGCGCAGATCGAGGCGGCCGGCGTGCACTGCGTACAGCTGCCGGCCGAGCCGGACACGAACGGCTACACCGTGGACCTGCGCCCGGAGCTGCTCACCCGGCCCGGGGCGATCGTCGTCGCGCCGCCGCTGGAGGACGAGCAACTGGAGAAGTCGACCGAGCGGGCCGCCTGGACACTCATCCGTACCGTCCAGCGGGTCATCGAACTCGGCGCGGCGTCGACCGGACTGGCCGCACCGCAGCGGGTCTGGTGTCTGACCCGCGGCGTACGGGACGCGCGCGACGAACGGTCGGTGGCACACGGCCCGCTGTGGGGCATCTCGCGGATCGTCGCCGGGGAGCACCCGGAGCTGTGGGGCGGCGCGGTCGACCTCGACGGCCTGGACGGCGACACCGGCGCACGGCTGCTCGACGTGATGCGGGGCGCGGCGGGTGCCGAGGACGTGATCTCGCTGACCGCCGACGGCCCGCAGGCGGCCAGGTTGAGCACCATCGAACGCAGTGCGGACGGTACGCCGTTGCAGTGCTCGCCGTCGGGCACCGTCCTCATCACCGGTGGTCTCGGCGCACTCGGGCTCGAGGTCGGTCGGTGGCTGGTCGAGCGGGGCGCCCGCCGGCTGCTGCTCGCCGGCCGGCGCGGGCTGCCGCCGCGGATCGAGTGGGACACCGTCACCGACCCGGAGGTCCGGCGGCAGATCGACAGCGTGCTCGCGCTGGAGGCGCTGGGGGTGACCGTCGGCGTGGTCGCGCTCGACATCACCGACCAGGCCCAGGTCGCCGCGGCGCTGGCTCCGGGTGCGCTCGGCCTACCGCCGGTACGCGGCATCGTGCACGCGGCCGGTGTGGTCAACGACGACCTGGTGGACAAGGTCGGGCTGGACGGGCTGCGGGACGTACTCGCCCCCAAGGCCAACGGTGCGTTGGTGCTGCACCGGCTCTTCCCGCCGGGCAGCCTCGACTTCTTCGTCATGTTCTCCTCCTGCGGCCAGTTCGCCCGGCTCTCCGGGCAGACCAGCTACGCGGCGGCCAACTCGTTCCTCGACGCGCTGGCCGCGCACCGCAACGCGGGGGGACACACCGAGACGATCAGCCTCGGCTGGACCGCCTGGCGGGGTGTCGGGCTGTCGAAGGACATCGCCACCACGATGTTCGAGGCCAACTCGCGGGGTCTGGAGGCCGTCTCGGTGGCCGAGGCGTTCCGGGCCTGGTCGTTCGGCGACCGGTTCCAGGCCGACTACCAGGCCATCCTGCGGGTGCTGCCGACGCCGCCGCACCTGCCGAGGCTGCCGATGTTCCGCGAGCTGACCGCTCCGGACGAGGCCGTCGCCGACACCGGGGGCCAGCGGTTCACCGTCGACCTCAACGAACTCGCCGACGAGGAGGCACGCGAACGGGTGACCGCCGACGTACGTGACCAGGTGGCCGCCGAGCTCAACCTGGAGGCGGTGAACCTGGAACTGAAGCGCCCACTGGTCGAACTCGGTGTCGACTCGGTGATGACCGTGGCCCTGCGGGTACGGCTCCAGCGCCGGTACGGACTCGACCTTCCGCCGACGATCCTCTGGGCCAAGCCGAACGTGGCCGCCCTGTCCGAGCACGTCCTCGAAAGCTTGCGTTCGTAGCGCGAGTTCCCGGCGCGGCGGCGGGCCTGCCCCGGTCCGTCGCCGCGACGGGGAGTACGCCCCCGCGCCCCGTGGTCCGTCGACGGGGCCGGGGGAGAAGTCGTCACCATCACTCGAACGGAAAGGACCGACACGATGGCGATCACCGACCAGACAACCTCGGCGGTTACCGAGGCGGACACCGCCGAGGTCGCCGGGCTCACCCAGCGAATCGTCGCGGCATGGGCCGCCCACGACGCGGACGCGTTCGCGGGCGTCTTCGTCGAGGACGGCACGATGATCCTGCCGGGCGTCTTCCAGAAGGGCCGGGACCAGATCCGGGCGTTCATGGCCGCGGCGTTCGAGGGCCCGTACAAGGGCACCCAGGTCACCGGTCAGCCGTTCGACCTGCGGTTCCTCGGCTCCGACGTGGCCGTGCTGCTGACCAAGGGCGGGGTCCTGGCGCCGGGCGAGACCGAGGTGCCCGAGGAGCGGGGCATCCGCGCCACCTGGCTGGCGGCGAAGCAGGACGGCCAGTGGCTGCTGGCCGCGTACCAGAACACGCCGTTGAACTGACCGTCCGGGGTGGGGGAAATACCGCTGGGCCCGGTCGACCGAGGTCGACCGGGCCCAGCGGGGCTCGGACCGGAAGAGGTACGGGGCTCAGTTGTTGTACGGCAGGGTCGGGAACCAGCCGAAGCCGAACATCGCCGGCACCCGGATGTCCCAGTAGACGACGGTGAACACGCCGAGTGCGATCAGCAGGCTGCCGGTGATGACGGCCATCCGTACCGGGTCGCGGGACAACCAGCTCAGGAAGCGGCCCCGGGTGCCGGCGACGACGAGCGTGAACAGCAGCGCGACGATCACGATGTTGCCCAGTGACTGGAGCACGAACGCCGCGGCGCCGTAGAGCGGGTTGCCCGAGTCGACCGCCCAGTGGAACAGCTTGTTGAACAGCGGGTACGGCCGCCCGATGAGGAAGCCGCCGACCAGGGCACCCAGGACGACCACCCGGGCCACGGGGCGGGTCGCGAACGGGTCGGGCAGCACCCCGAGCGCCGCGAGCCCGAGGTAGGCCAGCGCCAGCCCGATCACGCCGAAGACCACCGACGACTGCAGGATGCGTACCGGCATGTCGCCGACGAGCTCGGTGGAGAGCTGCGGGAGGCGGTCGCCGAGCAGGACGCCGACGAAGCCGTAGACCGCGGACACGGTCACCATGCCGAGGGCCAGCCAGCCGACCGGCCGCAGCAGCGTACGCAGGGCGCCGCTGGTGCCGCCGGTCGCGCCGGCCTGGCTCATCGGCCCGATCGCCGCGGCCATGGCGATGTTGCAGGCGGTGAACGTGCCGGCGAGCCCGGACACGAAGGCGAACAGCAGGCCGGCCGCGGTGCCGGCGATGGCGGTGGCCTTGGCGTCGTGGCCGAGCAGGGTGTTGGCGACGTTGTCTCCGATGACCGCGTCGACGAAGTGGTACGACCAGACCAGGGCGAGCAGTACGCCGGCCAGCGTGCTGAGCACGACGACACGACCGGTACGGGGCCGCCGGTGGGTGGGAACGGGCGGCGCCGTGACGAACCGGGGTGAGACGCTCACGGGTACTCCCTTTCACGGGTACGGAAAACGGTTGAGAAGGGCCCCTGCAACGCACCGGGCCCTTCCTTCGGGGACACACCGAAGGGCCGGTACGGGTCCCGGCTCACCGAAACCCGTACCGGCCCTTTCGTCAGGCGGTTGCGGGTTGTACCGCTGCCGGCGCCGGGGCGGTGACGCCCTCCTGCCGGCGTTCACGCAGCCACCTGCTCCACCACCAGAGCCCGCGGGCCAGGCAGACGATGGTGACGGCGAAGAAGAGGGTGTAGACGATGTTGAACACCATCAGCACCCCGTAGACGGTGGCGACGCTGGCACCGAACATGAACTGGTCGCGGAACCGGCTCGGGGTGGTTCCCGGGTCGGTCACCATGTAGTTGGTGAAGAGGATGAAGGCCACACCGGTCATCGGCACCAGCGCGCCCCACAGCGACACGTCCCAGATCCAGTGTCTGACCAGGGCCTGGAGTACGAACCCGCCGGCCCAGCCCATGATCAGGCCGACTTTCTTGGTCAGCGCGGCGTTGAGCACCGTTCCGGCCGCGAGGATCACCACCGGGATCACGATCCGGATCACGTCCGGCACGTTCTCCGTGAAGTGGTACGGCGGCGCGATGTTCACCCAGGAGAAGGCGAGCAGGGTGATCGTGATGCCGAAGTTGGAGGGGTTCATGAAGTGCCGGAACCGCCCCTTGATCGGCGCCCGCAGCACGTACTTCTGACCGACCGAGACGACGACGGCGAAGGCGATCGGCCAGAACATGTCGTTGGCGTAGAGCAGCATGTTCGCCGCGAGCGACGTGATGTGCGTCGGTAGCAGGAACGTGAAGACGCCCCAGGCGCCGTTGCCGGCGTACTCCGCGGGCCGGTTCCCGGCCCAGGCCGCGATCGTCTCGCAGACGAACTCGGTGGTGTAGCCGACGGCGAGGGCGAACAGCGGCCACGTCCACGGCTGCTCGAAGCCGAACACCGAGTAACCGAGGATGTTGAAGATGCTCATCGAGATGGCGAAGTTGCGCAGCGCGAGATAGCGCGGGTCGCTGCCGCTGATCCGGTTGGGCCGGGGCGGTGCCCCGGTCGCGGTGGCGACCGCCTGGTCGGTCCGGGCCGGCGTGGCGACCGGGGTACGGACGCCGACACCGGCGGTACTGATGCGTTCGACGTGGGTCATGAGCCCGCCACCTCCTGGGCCTGGCTGGTGAGCATGAAGTCGTGCCAACCGGGACTCAGGTCGAGTTTCTGCTTCTGCATCGTCCCGCTGAGGTCCAGCCAGCAGAGTTCGGCCGAGACCGGCTTGTTCGCGCTGTCGCCGAGCCCGAAGAACACGTCGAAGCTGCGCTTGCCGGAGTGACCGCTGCCGCCGTCGAGCTGGGCGACCTGCGTACGCCCGTCCGCGGTCGTGATCTTCACCTGGGCCCCGTACGCCGGGGTGCCGATCGGGCCGGCCGCGCCCGGCGTCGCGCCGGTTGCCGGCCGGTGCAGCCGCAGGCCGAGGAAGTTGCCCTCGGCGGGCTTGGTGTTGCGGTAGTAGGCCGGCGGGCCCCACTGCCGGGCGACGGCGAAGTCCTGGCTGCCGTCGGCGTTGACGTCGGCGACCGCGACCCCGCGCGACGGGGTGGTGTCGGTCATCCCCAGGTCCTCGTTGAGGTTGACGTACCGTCCGTTGTCCTCGCGCACCCAGAAGGCGAACGGCGACGAGCCGGAGATGTCGTCACCGGGTTCGGCGTTCGGCCACATGTGCGGCTCGGCCAGCATCAGGTCGTTGGCCATGGCGAGTTCCTGGAGCCAGTTCCACCGGTTGATGTGGCCCTTCACGAAGCCGGTGGTCTGTACCACGCTGAGCTGGCCGCTGTTGTCGAAGTCGGCCATCTTGGAGTCCCAGCCCCAGCCGACCCAGGCGATGTTCGCGTCCGCGGCCTTGTTGTCGAACGGGGCGACGCCGCGGCTGAGCTTCTCCCGCGCCTCTTCGACGTTGTCCGCGGTGTTCTTCCAGAGGAAGTTGCTTTCCTCGATGCCCCAGCTGGTGGTGATGTTGCTGACGAACATGTCGAACCGGCCGGTGGAGTTCAGGTCGCCGAACTCGATCGACATGCCCTTGAAGGAGTCGTGCCCGACCACCAGCGACTTCGGGGTGAAGGCGCCCCGGCGTCCCTCGGCGAGGTTGAACTTGATCTTGCCCGGGGTGGAGACGTTGTGGAAGAACCGGTCGTTGCCGAAGTCGTTGGCGACGTACAGCTCGGGGAGCAGGTCGCCGTCGATGTCGGCCGAGCCTGCACCGAGGGTCCAACCGGTGGCCAGGTGCGGCTCGATGGCCTTCTGCTCCTCGTACGTCACCGACGGGGTGGCGCCGACGGTGGCGGACTTCCAGTGCATGATGTGCGCCCCACCGGCGTTCTGGGCCCGGGACATGGAGTGGTTCATCGTCACGCCCTTGAGCCCGTCCGGGTCGAGCACGGCGGTGTCCGGGAAGTAGTTGAACACCCCGATGTCGGGGTGCCCGTCACCGTCGAAGTCGGCGATGTTCACCGCGTTGGTGTTCCACAGTGGGCCGTGGTAGAGCCCGTCGGGTGCGGTGCCGTACTGGATCAGCTCCATCGGGAGGTAGGAGGCCAGGCTCAGCGGCGCGGAGGTGCCGCGCTGCATGAACAGCACCGGGGTACGACCCCAGTAGTAGACCAGCAGGTCGGTCCAGCCGTCCTGGTTGAAGTCGCCGGGGGCACAGCCCATCGGCGCCATCGTCGGGTTCGTCGGCAGCGGGGCGGGGTTGAGTACGAACGGCGGGTAGCTGCCGCCGCTCTCCGGCGCCGGTGTCACGATCGCCGAGTCGCTGCGCGTGTCCACCAGGCAGAGGTCGTTGGCGACCCCACCGCCGTCCAGGTCGTTGACGGCGATCGCCGCGCCGACCGAGGAAACCCAGGACTTGATGTGCTCGTATTCGGGGTTCACCTCGCGGACGGTCCGCATCGGCAGCCCCTCGGGCAGCGCGATGGGCAGCTCGACGAACCGGAAGCGCGAGGCCATCGATGCGCGATCTTCGGCCGACGCCTCCGGTAGTTGAGCGGCCACGAACAGGGTGCCCGTCAGGACGAGCACGAACAGGGCCGGGGTTAACCGGCGCAGGACGCCGGGTTTCGATGGCATCGTTTTCCCCTCGAAATAGACGGCACAGGGCAGCGCCCGACAGCCGGCGATCGCGGTGGCGCGACGCGGCTGCGGTGTGCGTGCTGACTGGCGGGTTGTTGGTCCGGCGGGGCGTCCGAGATCCGTACGCCGGCCATCGGGTCCGCCGTCTGATGACCGAGGTCCCACGACGACGTGGGCCCGTGGAGCCAATTGGATCGGCCGTGCCTGGTGAGTTTCGAAACACCTGGCGGCCGATTGCGTGACGAGTAAGCCTGTCCTTCCTTCCTTTGTTTATTCCGTCACGCCCGGATCAATTACTTCTCCGACCATCGATATCCTCGCGGCGTGCCCACCCGGTGTCTTCTCAAGAAGTGCTCTAGGTCCGCGTTTCGGCCGACCTGCGCAATATGGGAGAAGGGTGGCAGTCACTTCGGGGAATAGGCGCGGGCACTGCCCAAAGTGGAATGTCCCGGTAGCCGGGGACGGGGGCCGGCGAGACGCCGGTCGGTGGCCCGGGGATCCCGGGACCTGGCCGTCAGTCGGCCGACGTGGCCTGCTCGGGGCCGGTGACACTCGCCGGGCTCAGGGCCAGGTAGTGCTCGTATGCCATCCGGCGCATGGCGGCGAAGGCGACCTCGTGCAGCACGGTGAGGGCCACCGCGGTGGCGGCGCTCTCCTGCGGCGACTCGTCCAGTTCGCGCCTGGCCAGGGCGTCTGCGGCGGACGCGTACAGCTCGAAGGCGTTACTGTCGCCGTCGCGGCCGAGGTACTGGAGCGCGGCGAAGACCTGCGTCAGGGTGCTCCTGGCCGGGGCGTCGGGCTCGACCCGCCACCCGACATTGCGGACAAAGTCATCGATACGCTGGCGCGCTGATTCGAGGGCGCCGGGCTCCGAGTCCTCCGCGGGGTAGTCCGCGAGCAGCGCCTTCGTGACGACCTTGGCCACCGCCTGGGGCGAGAGGCAATTGTCGTCGATCGCCGCCAGTACCTCTCGGACTGAGGCGATGCTCATCATTCCTATGCCGGTTAGGACCCGAATTAGTTTTAATCGGATAAGATGCTCTTCGCCGTACTCGGCCTGGTTCCGGGCGGTAGGTGTGCCCGGCGGCAGTAGTTGTTCTCTGAGGTAGAACTTGATCGTCGCGACCGGGACCCCGCTCTGCCTGCTGAGTACCGAAATTCTCATCGAACTCCAGAGGTTTGTGGGGTCCGCTCAATGCATGCTGCCACACATGATCGAGCATCGCAAGCCGTTCAAGTGGTAGCTAAAACATGCTCTGACCAGGGGTTATGCGGCGCCGGCAGGGCCGGAAACCCGCTGTCTGTAGGGTTCCGGTCCCTTCGTCGGCGACCGATGTGCTGGTGAAAACAAAAGCGATATTCCGCGAAAATCGCCGCTGAATCACCGCTATCAGCACCTAAAGCGGACGCAACGCCCGACCCTATGGCTCGGGTCGATGGATACCGGGAATCACCACCATCCTCTTTCCAAATTATTGCTCAGTTTGTCCCGGCTCGGTATGTACGGAACGTGTTTCCGCAGGCCAGCGCGTTGCCCACGAGGTGGGAAAGCCTTCGCCACCTGCGCGAACACTGTCTGCTGACGAAGGCGTTGCCGATCGTTACGGAGTGGTCTAGCATCGACAACTATCGCTTAGGGATGTGTGTGGGCCACGGAAGTGGGCTTTTCAAGCCCAATTCCGAATCGCACACCCTGGGTGATAGGGGCTTCGGGGATGCGCGGCCAGCGTACCGACGAGGAATGGCGAGTGAGGGGCCACCGCCATTCTGATCGGTAAACGTCAATAAGGAAGCGTTTTTGTCCCTGTGTGTCACCTGTCGGGTAACGGCTACGATCCGGGGGAGAATCGCGATGCACGATACCGCCGAACAAGCTGTCGAAAGAGTAATCGCCACGATGCTCGACAATCTGAGCGAGCCACTCACGATCGACGACATGGCCCGGGTTGCCATGTTCAGCAAGTTCCACTTCTCACGGATGTTCCAGCGGGCGACGGGCCTGTCGCCGGGTCGGTTCCTGTCTGCTCTGCGCCTGCAACGCGCCAAGCAGCTCCTGGTCTCGACCTCGCTCAACGTCGCGGACATCAGCATGCGGGTGGGCTACACCAGCGTGGGCACCTTCAGCTCCCGCTTCTCCCGCAGCGTGGGGCTGTCACCCACCACCTATCGCAGGCTCGGCGGCTTCGCCCCGCAGATCCACCCGGACAGCGGGGCCGAGGGCGCGTACGGCACGGTCAGGGGCGTCATCCACCCGCACCCGACGACCGCGCGGCAGCTCACCTTCGTCGGGCTGTTCCCCGACCGGATCCCGGAGGGCCGGCCGGTGAGCTGCGCCATCCTGGACCGCGCCGGGCAGTACGCACTGGAGAAGGTGCCGAAGGGCGCCTGGTACCTGCTGGCACACGCGGTTCCGGCCGGTACCGAGGAGTCCTCCGACACGGGGCTGAACAGCGACGACCTGTCCGTGGGCATCGTCGGGCCGATCGACATGCGCCGGGACAGCGTGGTCGAGTCCGTCGACCTGCAACTCAAGCCGATGCGGACGATGGACCCGCCGGTGCTGCTCGCCCTGTTCGACGTACGCAAGGACGCACTGATCCGAGCCGGCGCACACAGCGGCAACTCCTACGGGCCGTCGGCCGCGGCCTGACGGCAACAAACCCGACGAGCGCGAGCCGCTGACCCGGCCCGCGCTCGTCGGGCTGTCCGCCGTCGCCACCCGAAACGCGAAACGCACACGTTCCGTGGGGAGAACGGATGCAGCCGGCGTACCGGACGGGCACCGTGCCCCATCCGGTACGCCGGCTGCGAAGCTCAGCCGACGCTGTGCACCGTCATCGGCAGCCCGCCCCGCATCCGCAGCGACAGCATCGGCTCCGGCACCACGTCGTGCTCGGGCGCCTTCACCAGCCGCAGCTCGCGGGCGAGCATGGCGAGCACGAAGGCCGCCTCCATCATGCCCAGGTGGTTGCCGACGCAGAACCGGGGACCGGCACCGAACGGGATGTACGCGTACCGCGGCCGGTCGCCGGAACGGGCCGGATCGAACCGCTCCGGGTCGAAGCTCTCCGGAGACGGCCAGAAGTCCGGGTGCCGGTGCAGGGTGTACGTGCACACCAGCACGTCCGCCCCGGCCGGTACGTGGTACCCGCCCACGTTGTCCTCCTGCAGCGCCTTGCGCGGCAGCAGCCACACCGGCGGGAAGAGCCGCATCACCTCCTCCACCACCATCGCCGTGTACGTCAGCCGGCGCAGGTCCTCGTAGACCGGTGGCCGGTCACCGAGCACCTCGACCGCCTCGGCGTGCATCCGCTCCCACACCTGCGGATGCTGGTCGATCAGGTAGAGACTCCAGGTCAGCGTGCTCGCGGTGGTCTCGTGCCCGGCCAGCAGCAGGGTCACCAACTCGTCGCGCAGCCGCTCCCGCCCCACCCGGGGGTCGGACTCCTGCCCGGTCGAGATGATCAACCGGGACAGCACGTCGTCCCGGTCACCGGTGCTCGCCCGGCGTTCGGCGACCAACTGGTCGACGATCGCCTGCAGGTCCCGCCGCGCCCGCCGGAAGCGGAGCTGGCCGGACAGCGGGATCCAGGTCGGCACCGCACTCAGCGTCGCCAACTCGAACATCGCCTGGTCCTGCACCGTGGCGAAGGAGTCGCCGATCGAGCTGAACGCGCCCAGGTCGGCATCGAGCAGGGTCCGGCCGAGCACACCCAGGGTCAGCCCGGTCATCTCCTTGACCACGTCGACCTGCCCGCGGCCCTCGTACGCCCGCAGGCGCTCGACCAGCGCGGCCGCCTCCAGACCGATCACCCCGGCCTGGGCGGCGATCCGCTTGCTCTGGAACGCCGGCTGGATCACCGAACGCTGCTTGCGCCATAGCTCGCCCTCGCTGGTCAACAGCCCGTCGCCCAGCGCCCGCCGGGCGTGCACCAGACCGATTCCCTTGTGGTAGTTCGCGCTGTTGTCGGCGAGCACGTGTTTGGCGTAGTCGGGGTGGTTGAAGAAGTAGAGCGACTTGGGTCCGACCGGCAGGCGAACCGCGTCGCCGTAGGTCGCGGCGGCGTCGGTCATCATGCCGAGCCGGTCCCGGTTCATCACCGCGAGCATCCGCATGGCGGAGGCGCGCGACGGTCCGGGTGGCACCCGCCGTGCTCTGTCCAGGGTTGTCATGTCGCCACGTCACCTCACTCGGAGTCGAACTGATGGAACCTGCCCATGTGGAACAGCAGGGCCTTGTCGTCCAGATGCCGGTCCAGCGACAACAGTTCGCCGACGAAGATGGTGTGGTCCCCACCGTCGTACCCCGCTCGTAGCTTGCATTCGAAGTGGGCCAGGGCGCCGCGGATCAGCGGCGCCCCGGTGACCAGACCGGGTACGCAGTCGACGGCCTCGAACTGCTCCGCGCCCAGGGGGCGGCGCTTGTCGGCGAAGTACCGGGCCACCGCCTCCTGCTGCGCGGCGAGCACGGAGATGGCGAACGAGCCGGCCCCGGCCATCAGGTCGTGCATGACCGCCTGCCGCCCGACGCAGACCAGCACCAGCGGTGGATCCAGCGAGACCGTCGTGAACGAGTTGGCGGTCATGCCGTGCGGCGCGTCGCCACCGACGGTCACCACCGTGACGCCGGTGGCGTACGCGCTGAAGGAACGTCGGAGCAGTTGGGTATCGGCCTCCGTCGAGGACGGTTTCGCCTGAACATCCACAGTCGGCCTCCGCTGCCGTGCGGGTCAGGCCCGAGGCGCCGCGAGCACGTACGGCTCCAGCGCTCGGACCAGGGATTCCGGCACCCGGGCCGGGAGAGTACGGGTGTTCGGGCCGCGCATGCACGCCACCCGCTGGTTGCCACGGGCGATCAGGCTCTCGCCCCCGCCGGGGTCCAGCCGGACATAGTCGAAGCCGAACTGGACCTGGGTCTGCGCCAGCTCGACCAGCCGCATCCTGACCGACAGCTCGTCGAACGCGGTGATCTCGGCGAAGAACTCGCAGTCCACCTTCAGGGTGAACAGCTTCAGGTCGTCGCGCAGGTCGTCCAGCACCGCCGGGGCCCGCTCCTTGAGGAACATCTCCCGGCAGCGCCCCTGCCACCGCAGGTAGTTGACGTAGTACACGTTGCCGACGAGGTTGGTCTCCTCGAAACCGACCGTGTGCCGGTACTCGTAGTACATCTCCATCACGCTCAACGCCCTTCGGTCAGGATGGCGAACGCCACGGGTTCCGCGACGTCGCGCACCGTGGTGACGAACACGGCGACCCGCAGCTCGCCCGAGACGAGCACGGTCCAGCCGGCGCGCTCCGACGGCAGCAGCGACAGCGGTGCGTGGTTCGTCCGACCCGCCTTCTGCAGGCACTCCACCGCGGCCCAGACCCGGGTTCCCGCGATGTCCGCGCTCTCCCCGGTCATCTCCGCGACGAGCACGGCCAACTCGTGGTGCGGGCCGAGCAGCCCCTGCCAGACCGAGGCCGGTCGGGCTGCGGCGGCCTCGACGTCGCAGCCCAGCGGGCCGGTGCCGGCGACGCAGAGGGTGAGCCCGGCGCCGTGGGCACTGGACAGCACCCGGTCGCCGTCGACCTCCGGGCGGCCGTCCGGGCGGTAGCGGACCTCCACCGGGCGCCCGAAGGCCCGGCCGGCACCGAGCGCGGTGTGCGCCCGGCGGGTGGTGATGGCGTCGCCACCGTCGGCGCCCGCCGTACCGACCGGGTCGGGTTCGACCGCGACCGCCACCTGCGCGCCGAGCAGGTCGCCGACCGCCCGTTCCAGGTACGACCCGAGCAACGGCGCCGCCCACGGGCCACGCGCGTCGTTCTTGCGTACGGCCCGCAGCCGTAGGCCCTCCCACCGCTCGACGGCCTGTCCGGTCCGGTCGCGCAGCACGATGTCGTACACGTAGTTGTCACCGTCGCGGCTACGTTCGGTGGCGCAGTACCGCAGTTCCTCGGTGCCGGACATCCGTGGCCCCGCCGGGTAGATCCGTTCGATCCCGGCCGGCAGCAGCGTCGCGTCGGGTACGCACACCTGGTTGCCGTGCATCAGCGCGTCCCGTACGCCGGGGTCGCCGAGCAGCAGCTCGCCGGGAAGGTAACCGGCGAACCAGCCCACCGAGGCGTCGGCCGCCAGATCCGCGTCCACGTCCCGGGCGGCGGCGCGGTGGTAGCGCCGTACCCGTTGGAACCGGGGGCCCTGGAACAGCACGTCGCCGTACAGATCCCGGTGCGGCTCCAGCGGCACCACCGGCAGCCCCGCCGCGACCTGGTCCGGTGCGCCCTCCGGGATCACCCCGTCACCGCGACGCAGCCGGGCCCGGAAGTGCTCGGCGGCGAACGCCGTCTCGGCGCTGTGGATCGCCACGTCCACCGTGTCCGTGCCGGTGACAACCGCGGCGATCCGGATCCGGGTGCTGCCCTCCGGCGGCACCACGATCGGCCGCAGGAACTGCGCGTCCTCGATCACCGGCACCTCGGTCCAGCCGGTCATCGCGGCCGTCACCTGGGCCATCGCCTCCATGCCGAACACCGCCGGCATCAGCAGGTTGCCGTCGAGCAGGTGGTCGGGCAGGTAGAGGTCGGTGCCGCCGTTGAGGTCGACCTCGGTGACCAGCTCGACACCGTGGTAGCGGACCAGCGGCCGGTCGACGAAACGCAGCAGCGGCAGCGTCGGCAGGTCGTAGCGGACGGTGCCGATGCCCTCGGTACGCCCGCTGATCACCACCACCTCGGGGGTGTCCGGGTCCGCCAGCAGCCGCCGCAGGATCGCGATGCCCTGGTCAGGGGTGACCGGGGTGATGCCGTCGCGGGTCAGCGACTCCACCACCGACAGCCGCTCGCCCATGCCGACACCGGACCAGACCGACCACTCCAGGCAGATGCTGCGGCACCCGGGGTGCCGCCGCCCGATCTCCCGGGTCAGGTCGGCCAGCCACTCGTTGGCGGTGGCGTAGTGCGCCTCGCCGCGCAGACCGGCCCGGCCGATGATGCTGCCGAGCGTCACCAGCAGGCGCAGCCGCTCCGGACGTACCGCGTCGAGCACGACCCGCAGCCCGTCCAGCTTCGGGGCGAACGTCTGGCGGAACGCCGCCATGTCGAGACCGGTCAACGCGGCCGGCTCGTTGCGGCCGGCACCGTGCAGCAGCGCGGTGACCGGGCCGAGCGCCCCGACGAGTTCGGCGACGGCGGTGCGTACCTGCTCGGGGTCGGTCACGTCGGCCCGCGCGTAGCGTACGTTCACCCCCAGGTCGGCCATCCGCTTCAGGTTGGCCGCCAGTTCCTTGTCCGCGGCCGGGTCGGAGCGGCCCAGCACAGCCAGGCTCGCCCCGCTGTCCTGCACCATCGCCAGCGCGCACTCGGCCGTGATGCCCTTGCCGCCGCCGGTGACCAGCAGCACGTCGGTGGCGTCGAGCGCGGCCACCGTGCGGGCAGGTTCGACCGGCATCACCCGCAGCGTCGGCACCCGCCGTACGCCGGCCTCGTCGTAGTAGACCTCGGCGTAGTCCCCGGTCGCGGCGACCTCCGCCACCACCAGGTCGACCGCCGTCGCCGTCGCCGGCAGGTGGACGATCGTGGTACGCACCTTCGGCGACTCCAGGTGCAGCGTCTTGGCCAGCCCGGCCGCACCCCGGTCGTGCTGGACCAGTACGAACCGGTCGCCGACCGTGCCGCCGAGCACCGCCTGTGCACCGCGCAAGGCGTACTCGAGCTGTTCCTCGGTGCAGCCCTCGGGCAGGCAGACCAGCACACCCGAGCCGAGGTTCGCCCGCTGCAACGCGTGCCGCAGCGGTTCGGCGAGCGGGTTGTCGGCGTCGGCGTACACCTGCCACTGGCCGCCCGGTGTCGCGGCGACCGCCGCCCGGCCGGGCAGCGGCACCTCGTCCAGGTCCAGCGTCCACGGTCGGGCCCAGGCACCGGCACCGGCCACCACCTGCGTGGGGGTCAGGTCACCGCTGTGCGAGGTCGCGGCCAGCGCCTCCAGCGCGTCGGCGAGTTCGCGTACGGTCGCGGTGGCCAGGTTGGTCGGCGTCTGGGCCGCCGGCATGCCCAACTGGGTGGCTACCTGGCTGACCACCTGCCCCACCGTGATCGAGCTCAGGTGCAGGTCGTCGAGGAGCCGGCTGGAGTCGTGCACCAGTTCCAGCGGCAGTTCCGCCCGTTCCGCCGCGAGCCGGCGGATCAGGTGGGCGGTGCTCTCACCGGGCTGCCCGGCGCTCGCCGGTTCGGCCGGTCCGGCGGCGGGGGCGTTCGGCACCCGCTGCCGGGTGGCAAGGTCCAGCGGCGGTGCCGTCTCGCACGGGCTGGCGAAGAACCGGAACTCGGTGCCGACCTGCAACGGCCGGATCAGCCGGCCGTGGAACAGGGCCGAGTCGACCGGGCTCGCGCCGACCACGTACGCCGCACCGACCACCCGCAGCAGGCCGCTGATCGACTCGTCGTCGGTGTCGAGCGCGACCGCGGGCAGTTCCGCCGTGCCGACCAGCCCGCTGAGCACCCGGCCCGGTCCGACCTCGACGAACAGGTCGACCTCCTTGGCGGCGACCGCGATCGCCTGGCTGAACAGCACCGGGTCGGTGATCTGCCGGTGCAGCAACGCCGGCAGGTCGGTGTCGGCGGGCAGCGCCTCGCCGGTCACGGTGGAGATGATCCGCCGCTCGACCGGGCCGAAGTCCTCGCCCTCCAGGGCCGCGCCGAAGGCCGCCGCAGCCGGTGCCACCAGCGGCGAGTGGAACGCGTGCGACACCGACAGCCGGGTCGCGACGAGTCCGGCCGCCTGGGCTCGGTTGCAGGTCTCCTCGACCGCGTCGACCGGGCCGGCGACGACGGTCTGCTGCGGGCTGTTGTAACCGGCGATGACGACCGGCAGGCCGGCGGTCAGGTCCGCGGCCACGGCCGGCGACGCGGCGAGGCCGGCCATCGTACCGGTGGCGCTGTTCTCGGCCATGGTCCTGCCGCGCAGCGCCGCCACCCGCAGCAGGGCCTGCTCGTCCAGGGCGCCGGCCCACTGCAACGCGGAGATCTCGCCGAGGCTGTGCCCGACCGCGACGACGGCCTCCAGACCCAGCGTGGACAGCACCCGGACACCGGCCATCGAGCCGGTCACGATCCTGGGCTGGGCGACCGACGTGGCCACCATGTCGCCGGAGGCGGGCAGCGCGGCCTGGTCGTACATGTCGGCGGCCTCGGCGAACCGGCGGCGCAGCGCACCTCCGCTGGTGCCGCGTCCCGAGCCCTGGCCGGGGAAGAGGTAGCCGATCCGGCCGGGCCCGCGTACGTGCCCGAGCAGGATGCCACCGTCGGCGGCGAAGAGCTGGGTCTCACCGGCGTCGAGCGCGTCGGCGACCCGGCGCAGCCGCTGCTCCGCCTCCTCGGGGGAGGAGATCACCACGGCCGCCCGGTACGGCAGCTCGCGCAGTTCCCGGTGCAGGGTCGCGGCCAGGTCACCCATCTGGGCGTACGCGAGCTGCGGCACGAAGTCGATCAGCCGCTGCACCCGTTCCCGCAGTTCGGTGGGGGAACCGGCGTCGACCAGCAGCAGTTCGGAGTCCTGCACCGACGAGGCCAGCGCCCGGGTACGGGTGTCGAAGCGGACCCGCCGACGCGGCTGCTCGTTCTCCAGCACGATGTGGGTGTTGATGCCGCCGAAGCCCATCGCGGTGATGCCGGCCCGGACCGGGGCGTCGGACGCCCACGACTCGGCCTTGCGCAGCACCCGCAGCGCGGACCCGTTCCCGTCGAGCAGCTCGTGCGGGTCGACGCAGCCGATCGACGGCGGGATCACCTCGTGGTGCACCGCCATCGCCGCCTTGATCAGGCCGGCGACCCCGGCCGCGGCCTTGGTGTGCCCGATCATGCCCTTGACCGAGCTGAGCGCGGCCGGTCGGGCGTGCGGGTCGGCCTCCAGCCGGGCCTGGGTCAGCGCGGTGAGCTCGTTGGTGTCACCGACCTTGGTGCCGGTGCCGTGGCCCTCGAACATGCTGACCGTCTCGATGCCGAAACCGGCCCGCTCGTACGCCCGACGCAACGCCAGCCGGTAACCGTTGATCTCGGGCCGGGTGATGCTGCCCTTGCCGTCGGACGAGATGCCCCAGCCGGCGATGGAGGCGTAGACGCGGTGACCGGCCCGCCGGGCCTCGTCCTCGCGCATCAGCACCACCATGCCGCAGCCCTCGCCGGGCCAGAAGCCGTTGGAGTTGCGGTCGTAGACCCGCATCTCACCGGTGGCGAGCGCACCGGTCTTGGCGAAGCCGATGATCTCGAACGGGTCGATCGACAGGTCCACCCCGCCGGCCACCATCACGTCGAGGTCGCCGTCGAGCAGCGCCTTGCACGCCGTCGCCACCGACAGCAGGGACGACGAGCAGGCACCGTCCACGGTGTACCCGCCGCCCTTGAGGTCGAAGTGGTTGCAGATCCGCCCGGCGATGGTGTTCGACAGGCCACCGGCCAGGGTGTCCTCGTCGATCTCCGGGAACGGGCTCTTGAAGGTGGCCTCGAAGTCGTCGAGGAACGTGCCGAGCTGGTCGTCGTCCCACTCCTGCTCCTTGAGCGCCGCCGCGACCATCCGCCGCACGTACGGCCACCGCAGCCGGAGCTGGTTGGCGCGGGAGAACTCGCCGGTCAGGGTGTTGCCGACCACCACACCGGTGCGCTCGTGCGGCACACCCTCGGCCATCGGGAAACCCGCGTCCGCGAGAGCCAGGGCCGCGGTGTCGAGCGCCAGCCAGTGGGTGAGGTCGGTCGAGCGGTACGTGCTGCCAGCCACCTTGTACGCGATCCGGTCGAACTCGTACCCCTCGATGACGGCGGCGTTTCGGGCGTAGAAGCGGTCCGGCGCCTTCGGGTCCGGATCCCAGTAGTCGTCGAGCCGCATCCGTACGTCGGGCAGCCGGCGGAACGCGCGCCGACCGGCGACCGCGTTTTCCCACAGTTCTCTCGGTGAGGTGGCGTCCGGATACCGGCACGCCATTCCCACGATGGCAATTTTGGACATGGACACGACCTCTTCTCCTGCGGACGCCCGCTGCTGCGCGCCGTCCGCGACCGGCGATGTGCGGGGAACGGTTACGGGGCGGTGTCGAGGGAGTCGAACCGGGCGGCGATCCGGCGCCGCCACACCTCCCAGGACGGGACGTCCCCGTCGTCCGGCAGGTCCACCAGCGCCTCGTCGGTCACCTGCTGGGCTTCCTCCGGTGACATCCCGCAGAAGACCTGGGTGGCGATCTCGTTGTGCGGCACCACGAGTCCGGCCCGCACCCGGGCACCGGCGGCGAACGCCGACCCCTGCGCCACCTGCCGCTGGTACGGCCCGGCGTGCTTGGCGAACCAGCGCAGTTCGGTGTCGTCGCCGCCACCGGCGTACGTGGCGGCGAGGCCGGCACCGCTGTAGAGGTCAGACCGGCGGTGTTCCGGGAACCGGTCGATCAGCCCGGCGACGACCTCGGCCTCGGTCCCGCCGACGAACCACAGCGCCCGGCCGATGCCCTGGTCGATGGCCCGGTTCGCGTACCACTGGTGAGGTCCGGCCGGCCAGGGGAAGTTCTCCTCCTGGAACCGTTGGTAGACATACCGCTCGGTCTGGAAGTAGGCCTGGTGGAAGCCGTAGCCGTCCAGCACCAGCCAGCGCAGCAGCGGGTCCGGCGCGTACAGGGTCGACCAGCGGAACCTCGGCAGCCGGGCCATCGCCCAACCCACGCCGACGTACGCCATGTAGATGTGGTCGTCGCCCCGCCCGGCGAGGAAGTCGCGCACCAGTCCCCGGCCGCCGATCGGCAGTCCCTCGCGTACCGCGAAAGCCATCGCGGCACCCTCGTACGCGAATCCGCGGAAGCGGGTCGGCACCTCTTCGAGCCGCCCCTCCGCCTCGTCGGTGGTGACGGCTTCGGCGGCGTACGCGTACCCGGTCAGAAATGACCGGCCAACCGTTTCCAGCAGGTCCTTGGCCTCGGGGCTCTTGACGTGAAATCCGCGTACTTCGAGCCGGGTCTCGGAAACGTTCGGCGTCAGGATACGGCGCCGCAACGCGCGGTATGATTTCATGGAACGCTCCCCAACATCTATTCGTCCACGCTAATCCGATCCTCGCAGGGCCTGACCGGCATTTCTTCCTCAGAGTTGCCCATCTGGCCTTTGTGAACGGATGCCGACACGATCGAAGAAACGAACGGACCCGCCCGTTCGGCGAGCGAACGGACGGGTCCGGTGACCGCTGCGGTCGTCCGCTCAGCGCAACCCCGAGGGCGCGGTGACCGACTCCCGTACCTTCGCCCGCCACACCTCGTACTGCGGCACCCCGTCGGCGTGCAGCCCACCGACGGCCACGTCGTCGGCGAGCGCCGACGCGGCGGCGACGGTCAGGCCCGTCAGTGCACCCATCGCCGCCTCGGTCCGCTCCGGCACGTGCCCGGAGAACGCCCGCGCCTTGGCCGCGAACACCGCGCCCTGGGCCAGGTGGGGTGCGTACTCGCCCGCGTCCCGGCGCAGGTTGGCCAGTTCCGCCGGTCCGCAGCCACCGGCGAAGATGGCGGCCAGACCCACCCCGCTCCACAGGTCCGCCTGTCGGTCCACGTCGAACCGCTCCACCGCGGCGGCGACGTCGGCCACCTGACCGCCGTGGATGAACCACAGCGCCCGGCCGACACCCTGGTCGAAGGCGCGCGGGAAGTAGTCGGGCCAGCCGTCCCACGGATAGGGCGTCGGCCTTTTCTGTCCCGTCACCCATTTCTCGGTGTCGAAGTAGGCACGGTCGAATCCGAATCCGTCGACCGCGAGCCAGCTCATCGTCGGGTGGTACGGCACCCCGGTCAGGTCGGGCACCACGCGCTTCCACAGCGGTCGCGGCAGCCGGGCCATGGCGAAGCCGATGCCGATGTACGTGAGGAAGATGTGCGGACGTCCGGGACCACGCAGCAGGTCCCCGGCGAGCCGGCCGCGTCCACCCGCCATCGAGTCGCGGATGGTGAAGGCCATGGTCACACCCTCGTACGCGAATCCGTGCAGTTCCGGTTCGACCAGCTCGACCCGGCTCTGCACCTCCCACAGGCTCCGGGCGTCGATGCCCCATTCGAAACCGCAGATCACCGACTGCGGAATCGCCTCCAACCGGCGGGTGGCGTCGGTCGGGGTGATCGGGAAGCCCCGCCCCTCGAAGCTCACCTGCGTAAGCGATGGCGTCATGAGCAGGTTGCGCAGCGAACCAAGGGCGGTAGCCATGATCTCCCTTTCGCTGAATTGGCGCGGCCACCGGACGGCGGCGGTTCCATGGTGGACCGCCCGACCCGTAGCCCACGCCTCCTGCAGTGCTCTGTTCCCCGCCGATACGTCCACACGGGCCCCTACTCCGTCGCGGAGCGACGAGAGGAGCCCGTGTGGCAGGTCAGCTTGGGCGGGGGCGGCGCAGGAGCAGGTTGAGCAGAGCGCCGATGAGCAGCAGGGCGACGCAGGTCAGCACGATGCTGAGCGGGTCGGCGCCGCCGCCGTGGGCGTGGGCGCCGGACGTCGCCGGGTCGGGCGGTGGCGCGACCCAGCGTTCCGGTGAGCCGGCGGCGACCGAGAACTCGCTCATCCCGGTCACCTCACGCCCGTCGGGCAGCACCACGTGGTACGCCACCCGGTACGCACCGGCCGGCACCAGCGTGAGCGGCACCACGATCCGTTGGCCGTCCAGCCGCTCGTCGCCGCTGGTCACGGCGCGGCCGGTGCGGTCGGCGACGGTCAGGTGGAACTCCCGCGAATCGACCGGCCCACTGAAGACCAGGGCAACCTCGGCCGGTGGCCCGGGTACGGTCGCACCGTCACCCGGGCTGACCTCGGTCAGCTCGATCTCCGGCCCACCGACCACCGCCGGTACGACGATCGCCAGCGCGGCGAAGACCGCCAGCGCCGTGCCCAGCCTGGCCCGCCAGCGGCGTGGCCGGGCCGGCGAGGTTGGTTCCTCCACCCCGCCGGCCGTCGACACCGAGTCGAGCACGACTACCGGTGGCCCGAGGAGACGAGTTCCGGCGCGCAGTTGCAGTCCGCCTCGGCCCGCTCGGTGGGGCTCGGCCGCAGGTGGTAGTACATGGCGATGACCATGGGCAGGAACACCACGGTGTTGTAGAACAGGTGCAGCTCGACCCGGGGGAACACGAGCTGGGCGATGCTGGTCGGCACCGCCTTGCCGAAGAAGATCACGCCGGCCTGGGCCTGGATGAACAGCAGCAGGTGTTCGATGTGGTGCCAGAACTGGATGCCGAAAGCCACCATCCACCAGGTACGGGCGCGTCCGACGAAGCCCTTGCGCAGGAACCACAGCCCGGCGAGCATCACCAGGGCGTACCCGTAGTGCAGCCACTCGGAGCTGACCAGCCACGGAAACCACTGGCCGAGTACGCCACGCGACTGCTTCGCCGGCCGGTCGAGGACCCAGATCTGGAACGCCTGGGTGAGGTGTTCGGCCCAGTGGGCGAGCACGATGAGCATGAACACGTTGAGGGCGACCCGGTGCCGGGCGCCGTTCAACCGGTCGAGCAGGCCGGTTGCGGAACCGCCAGCCGGGGCGGTGTAGGCCGTCATTTTTCCTCCAGCGGGGATGGCGAGTGGTCGCTGTTGCTTGCCGAGGCGACAGGGATCGCCACCGTTACAGGTTGTCAGGCAGTCGAGACTCGGAGTTGTTCAGGATTGCTCTTTTTCGATGACCCGGACGGCTTTCTCAGCGCCCCGACACCGGCTCCACCGGCCCGGCTGCCAGGGCCGCGGGGGCGTACCAGGCGCCGACCTGCCGGGCGGTGATCCAACTCGCCCACGCGGTGACGTCGAGTAGTGCGGTGTCCTCGGGTTGCGCCTTGCGGAACTCCCGTACCACGTGCTCGTCGACCTGGTACGACGCGAAGGCGGTCAGCAGTGCCAGCCTTCCGGACGCCTGTTCCCCCTCCGGCAGGTCCTCGATCAGCCGCTCGCACCAGCGCCGGCTCAGCCCCGTCTCCTCGCCGCGCCACTGCCCGAGCCGCCGCCGCACCAGGTCGCGTACGGCCGGGGACAAGGCCCGTACCCCGGCCGCCTCGAAGGTGGCGTCGGCACGACCCACCGCCGCGGCGATGGCCGGGTTCCCGGCCGCCCACTCCGCTCCGGCGGGCAGCGGGGCCGGCGGCAGCAGCACCACCGACCGTCCGGCCGGGTGTTCGGCGCGCAACGTGGAGCGGAGCATGATGCTCGCGCCGCGCTTGAACCGGCGTCGTCCGGCGGCGTTGAGCCGCGGCGGGATGAGGAAGCTGGAGAGGAAGACGTTCACCATCCGCGACAGGTAGTGCATCGCCACCACCACACCGACCAGTTCGGCCCGTTCCACCGGTTCGAACGGCAGCGTGCCGGCGAGCGCGTCCTCGGGTTGGTGCGCGATCCGGGCCCAGGTCGCCATGGTCCGGGTGCGCGTGTCGACGACGTCGTCGACCTTGTCGGCGACCAGTGCTTCGGCGTCGTGCTCGGTGCCCAGCTCGTACATGCCGAGGCTGTGCATGTCGACGCAGTAGGGGCAGATGTTCGCCACCGCGACGGCGGTCGCCACCGCCTCCTTGGTCTGCCGGTCCACCACGTCGACCGGCAACAGCGTCTCGCGCATGATCATCCAGTACGCGGCAGCGAGGTCGGGCACCGGCGAGTGCAGCTGCACCGGGGGGACCACGAGCCCCATCTCCTCGGCCACCTGCCGGTACACCTCGGCCAGGCCTCCCTTGACGGCCGCCATCGGTGCCGGCGTGACGTACTTGACCTGACGTTGCACGACTGACGCCGCTATCCGCTTGACGACCATGGTGGCCTCCCCTGCCGCGATGCGCGACGAGGTCGCCGGGAGACCGGGACACGGTCGCGCTCATCGATGCCAGTATTGGCACACCGGACGGCCCCGTGACGGGCTCCGACCACACTGCGCACGTTTCGAGAAGGATCCGCCTGTGCTGGGCGGACGAATAGCCATCCGTACGGCCGGCGCACGTTGGAAGAAATCGCTTCCTGTGGATAGCGCCGTCAGTCGGCGACTGTCCATTTTCGAGCACCTCCCGCACGTGAGGAGATGCGCCGCATCGGTGCCAATCGGACCATGAGATGTGGCGGGCCGATATCGATTATCCAGGCGATACCCGGACCACCGTTTCGGCTTATCCTTCCGCATTCGCCCCGCCCGGCCGGGAGCAATTATCCAACCGATCCCGGTGCGATGTGTGGTGACCATTCAGCGCAGGAGGCGACACCGTGCAACCCGGTACCGCAGAAACTGATCATTGGAAGACGATGACGTTGGAGGCGTACGCCGACACGATCGTCCCGGGCGAGCGGCGTACGCCGGACGACCGGGCGGTCGCCGGGGCGGCCGAAGGCGGCGGCGCGGTCGCCTCGGGTGCGGTGGAACTGCTCGAACTGCCCGGCAGCGGCCTCGGGGACATGCTCGAAGGCTTCATGACGATGCTCAACGGCCACGCCGAGGAGTACGCCGGTGAGCACGGCCTCACCCTCGACGAGTCGGTACCGGCCTTTGTCGCGCTGCCGTTCGCGGACCGTACCGCCCTGGTGGTGCGACTGACCGCACCCGAGCACCCGGAACGGGGCGTCTGGGTCGGCCTGGCGATGTTCAGCAACATGGCCTTCGACAGCGCGGCGCACATGAGCACCGCGGACGCCCTCGCCGCGGGTCACCCGGGTCTGCTGGCGATCGGCTACGCCAAGCCCGAGCCGGACGGCGTCTGGCGGTTCCCGCGTTTCTCGTACGGCCGCGCCCTGTCCCAGCTCCACCCGCAAACCACCGCCACCGGGAGCCCCGCATGAGCAGTACGGAACGCACCGACGTCCTGGTGATCGGCAGCGGCTTCGGCGGCGCCATCGCCGCGTACCACCTGGCCGCCGGAGGCGCGAAGGTGGTCGTCCTCGAACGTGGACCGTGGCTGTCCGCGCAGGAGTTCGACCAGGACTTCGAACTCGGCAAGTCGTTCACCCGGATCTTCGACTTCACCCTCGGCGACGGCATGAGCCTGCTCGGCGGCAACTGTGTCGGCGGCGGCAGCGTGGTCTACTTCGCGACCATGCCGAGGGCGCCCCGGTTCGTCTTCGAACGCCACGGCAGCATCGGCCGCCGGATGTGGCCGGCCGCGATCACCCGGGACACCCTCGACCCCTGGTACGACCGGGTCAGCGAGGCACTGCCGGTGACCAAGACGAGCTGGGACGAGGTGCCGTACGCCGGTGGGCTGTTCGCCGCCGCCTGCGACCACGCCGGCCGTACGGCGAACCCGGTGCCCTCCGCGGTCGACGTCTCCATGTGCACCAACTGCAACTGGATGATGGCCGGCTGCAAGTTCGACGCGAAGCGGTCCCTGCTGCTCAACTACCTGCCGGCGGCGATCTCGCACGGCGCCGAGATCCGCCCGCTGCACGAGGTGCAGTACCTGTCGCGCAACGACGACGGCGGCTACCGGGTGCACTACTCGACCGTGGACGAACTCGACTACCGGGTGCACCACGAGCACGGCACCATCGACGCGAAGATCGTCATCCTGGCGGCCGGCGCGGGCGCCACCCCGGTGATCCTGCAGCGCTCGGAGGAGACGCTCGGCACCATGCCGCACGCCGTCGGCCGTTACTTCTCCGGCAACGGCGAACGCCTCAACACCGCCATCATCGACGAGGACAAGGTACGCGACGTGCTCGGCCTGAGCCGGGAGAACGGTCTCGCGTACGCGGCCAACCAGGTCGGGCGCGGGCCGGTCGTGGCGACCTGGGACCACCTCGACGGGAACCTGCCCGAGTTCGACCGCTTCTCGCTGGAGCAGCTCTACTTCCCGCCGGGGCTCGGCACCATCCTCGCCCAGGTGCCCGACGCGGTCGGCCCGAGCTGGTTCGGGGTGGAGAAGAAAGAACTGATGCGTCAGTGGCCGTCCTGGCTCACCATATTCACCATGTCCGAGGACGACAACGAGGGTGTGTTCGGGCCGCCGCCGCCGACCGGTAACGCGAACCGGATCTCGCAGCAGATGCTGGGCCAGGGCGCGTTGCAGTACCGGCCGACGGCGAACACCCGACGCGGCTGGGACCTCTCCGACGCGGAGGTCAAGGCGATCCTGGAGAAGGACGGCCTGTCGCGGGTGATGCCGTGGACGAACGAGGTGGTCGGGGCGTACACGGTGCACCCGTTGGCGTCCTGCCGCATCGGCGACGACCCGGAGACCTCGGCGCTCGACGACCGGCACGAGTTGCGTAACCACCCGGGCATCTTCGTCACCGACGGCTCGGCGGTGCCGGGTGCCCTGACCGTGAACCCGGCGCTGACCATCGCCGCCCTGGCCGAGCGGGCCATGCCCGGCATCGTCCGGGCCGCCCAGGAACGCGGCGTGCCGGTCACGTACGTCGGTGCCCTGCCCGAGTCCGCCAGCGCCAGTGTCCGTGCCCCGAGCCTCGATCTCGTCTGATCCCACCGGCACCGGCCCCGATCCAGGGGCCGGTGCCGCCCCCCATTACCCGCTCCTGATCGGAAGGGAACCCGCATGAGTGGGCTGATCGAACGGGCGTCGCGCCGCCCGGCCACCGCACACGTACGGCACGTCCAGGCGGTGCCGCCGGGCGCCGCGACCGGGCTGGTCGCCCAGGTGTACCGGCAGGTCGAGCGGGACTTCGGCATGCTCGCACCCCCGGTCAGCCTGCACTCACCGGCGCCCGGGGCGCTGGCCGCGGCCTGGCTGATGCTGCGCGAGGCGCTGCTCGCCCAGGGGGCGGCGACCCGTGAGGCGAAGGAGGCGGTCGCCGCCGCGGTGTCGGTGGCGAACCGGTGTCCGTACTGCGTGGAGGTGCACGGGGCGACGCTGCGCGGGCTGCTGCGGGGCGAGTCGGCGGCGGCCGTGGCCGAGCAGCGCTGGGACGACGTCTCCGATCCCCGGCTGCGCGAGATCGCCCTCTGGGCCGGCGCCTCCGGCCTGGGCACGCCCGTCGCCCCGGGCGGCGAACCTGCGCCGCTGCGCGCCGACGAGGCACCCGAGCTGATCGGGGTCGCGGTCACGTTCCACTACGTCAACCGGATGGTGAACGTCTTCCTGGTCGAGTCGCTGCTGCCGGCCGGCATTCCCGGACCCGCCCTGCCCGGCGTACGCCGGATGGCCGCCTGGCTGATGGGTTCGCTGGCCCGCCGTACGGTCGAACCGGGCGACTCGCTCCAGTTGCTGCCCGCGGCCCCGCCCCCGGCGGACCTGCACTGGGCCGCCGGCAACCCGAACGTCTCCGACGCCTTCGCCCGCGCGTACGCCGCGATCGAAGCCGGCGCCGAGCCGGTGCCGGACGAGGTCCGCGCGCTGATCCTGGAACGCCTCGCCGACCCGACCGCCGAACCGCCGGGGCTGAGTGCCCGTGCCTGGGCCGACAAGGCCGTGGCGGGACTGCCCGAGGCGCACCGCCCGGCCGCGCGGCTGGGCCTGGTGACCGCCTTCTCCTCCGCGCAGGTCGGCCCGGACCTGGTCGACGCGTTCCGTCGGGTCCACCCCGGCGAGGACACGCTGATCGAGTTCACCTCGTGGGCGAGCCTGGCCGCCGCGAGGCAGATCAGTACGCAGCTCGCCCCCGCCGGCACCACCCCACCTCCCGCCGTACGGCACCTCGAAGCATGACCACTACCCGGCCGGCACCTCGAAGCGTGACCACACCCAGGCCGGTCAACCCGTGGGCCGCGCTCGCCGTGCTCTGCCTGGGCAACTTCCTGATCCTGCTCGACACCAGCATCGTCAACACCGCCGCGCCGGTCATGATGAGCTCGCTCGACACCGGCATCGGCACCGTGCTGTGGGTGCTCAACGGCTACCTGCTGGCACTGTCCACCTTGCTGATCGTCTTCGGCCGGCTCGGTGACCTGGTCGGCCCGCGCGCGGTGTTCGTCGGCGGGCTCGGTGTCTTCGCGCTGGCGTCGCTGCTCTGCGGCGCGGCGCAGAGCCCGGGTCAGCTCATCGCCGCGCGGGTGCTCCAGGGCATCGGCGCGGCGGCGTTGCTGCCGCAGGCGCTGGTGCTGCTCTCGGCGATCTTCCCGCCGGCCCGCCGGGGTGCCGCGTTCGGCATCTTCACCGCCGTCGCCGGCATCGCCGCGGTCAGCGGACCGACGGCCGGCGGCCTGATCGTCACCCACCTCGGCTGGCAGTGGATCTTCTACGTCAACGTGCCGCTGAGCCTGGCCGGGATCGTGCTGGCGCTGCGGCTGGTCCCGGACCTGCGCCAGCCGCGACCGAAGAGCTTCGACCCGGTCGGGCTGCTCCTGGCCACCCTCGGCCTCAGCGGCCTGGTGTACGCGCTGGTCGAGGGCGAGCGGCACCACTGGGGCACGATCGTCGGCCCGGTGACGGTTCCGCTGGTCCTGGTCGCCGCCGGAGTGCTGCTCGGGCTGTTCGTGCTCTGGGAGCGGCGCCAGCCCGAACCGCTCGTACCGCTCGGGCTGCTGCGCAACCGCGACTACACCATCGCCACCGTCATCACCCTGATCACCTCGTTCGCCCTCTACGGCTTCCTGCTCGTCTTCGTCATCGAGACCCAGACCCTGTACGGCATGACCCCGCTGATGTCCGGGCTTGTCGCGCTGCCGTGGACGATCACGCTCAGCGCGGTGGCACCGGTGGCGGGCCGGCTCGCCGACCGGCTCGGTGGCCGGATCCTGCTGGTGTTCGGCCTGGCCGCGTTCGCGTTCGGGGTGCTGGGCATGGCGTACCTGCCGGCGCGCGACTCGGGCGTGTGGGTGTTCTTCGCCCCGCTGGTCCTGATCGGCATCGGGATGGGCGCGGCTATCGCGCCGACCACCACCGAGGCGATGCGCGGCATCGTCCCCGCGCAGGCCGGGGCCGCTTCCGGGGTGCTCAACACGGCCCGCCAGGTCGGCGCGGCGCTCGGTGCCGCCGTGATCGGCGCGGTGCTGCAGAACCGGCTGGTCGCCTCGTTGCACGACTCGGCGCAGCAGCAGGCGGAACGGTTGCCGTCGGAGGCGCGACCGGGGTTCGTGGCCGGTTTCGCCGACGCGACCGAGCACGGGTTGCGGCTCGGCAGCGGTCAGCAGGGCGGTTTCACCGTCCCCGAGCAGTTGCCGCCGGACCTCGCCGAACGGGTCGAGCGGTCGGCCGCGGAGGCATTCGGCGACGCCCTGCTCGCTTCGGCCCGCCCGACGTTGACCGTGGTCGCCGCCGTACTGCTGCTCGGCAGCGTGCTCGCCACGTTCATGGTCCGGCGTACGCGGGCCGCCCGGGTGGCGGCGGCACAGCCGGAGCAGGTGGCCGCCGAGCGGCGCTAGGAGCCCTTCCGGCCGTCATAGGGTGGGGTGCTGGCCGCGGACCGGGCTCAGCGACTCCAGCAGCGCGGCGATGTACAGGATCGTCGATTCCGCGTAATAGTTCGCCGCCAGCTGCACACCGATCGGCATGCCGTCGCTGTTCGTGCCGAACCGCATCGACAGGGCGGGTAGCCCGGTCAGGTTGAACGGGACGGTCGGCGTCATCAGCCGGAAGGCGTCCACGGTCTGGCCGTCGACGGTGAACTGCTTGAGTCCGTGCGCGTGCGCGGGAATCGACGTCACCGGGAGCAGCAGGGCGTCGTACCGCTGGAAGTATTCCGCGAAACCGTCCCGCAGCCGCTCGATGCCCTGCTCGGCCTCGACGTAGTCCTGTACGGGCGTGTCCGGGGTGCCGATCATGGTCTTCGAGTACGTGAACCTCTGGTCCTCGTGACCCGCGGTGACCTGCCGCATCAACGGTTTCATCTCCATCACGTGCTGCCGGGCGAAGATGTCGAACGGGTTGTCCCGCTGCAGAGCCGGGATGCTCACGGCCTCGACCCGCATCCCCGCTCCCCGTAGGGCGTCGGCGGCCTCCTGTACGGTTGCCGCGATCTCCGGGTCGATCGGACCGAGTCCCGAGTCGACCAGCCAGCCGACGCGTACGGGCCGGTCCGGCGAGGCACCCAGGCCGGCGTCGAACTCGCCCGGGACGGCGGCGAAGCCGTCGGCGCCGTCCGGACCGGCCAGCAGCGAGTACGCCAGTGCGAGGTCGCGGATGCTGCGGGCCATCGGGCCGGCGTGCCAGTCACGACGCGGCTCCCGAGGCCAGGTCCCGGTCATCGGGATGCGCCCGTGCGTCGGCTTGAGGGCCGCGACACCGGTGTCCGCCGCTGGTCCGCGCAGTGAGATGGACAGGTCGCTGGCGAGTCCGAGCGGCGACATCCCGGCGGCGATCGCCGCGGACTCCCCACCGCTGGAACCGCCGGAACTGCGGTCGAGGTCCCAGGGGTTGTTCGTCCTGCCCGTCAGGAGGTTGTCGGACTCGATCCAGTACGCGAACTCGGGAAGGTTGGTCTTCGCCAGGAGGATCGCACCGGCCCGCTTCATCCGCGCCACGCTGGTGGCGTCCGTGTCCGGGACACGCCCCGCGAAGATCGGCGAACCGCGCTGGGTGAGCACCCCGGCGGTGTCGAACGAGTCCTTGACCGTGAAGGGCACGCCGTGCAGCGGTCCGACTTCCCCGCCCGCCGCGAGCTGGTCGTCGGCCGCCCGCGCGGCGTCCAGCGCACCGTCGGCGAGCGTGACGATGGCGTTGAGCTTCGAGTTGGTGGCCTTGATCCGGTCGAGGTGCGCCTGGACCACCTCGACCGAGGAAGCCTTCCTGGTGCGGATCAGCTCGGCGAGTTCGGTCGCGTCGAGCCGGTTGAGGTCGGTGGTCACGATGGCTGTCACGATGGATCCCTCCCCAGACGTGGATGACCTCGGTGATGGATCGAGAGTCCTCCCGCATCTTGCGACGAAACCGACCGAAGCGCGTACGTTAAGGCCGAATTTCGCCCCGATGGGGGAGTGCGCTCGCCACCAGCGATGTCGGTCCCGGTCCGGTGCCGTCCAGCGGCCCGGGACGTCCGGGGGCGGACGACGAACGCCGGCCGGTGGGAACCGGCCGGCGTCCGACGTTCTCGGGCGGAATCAGGAGCGCTGCACGGCGGCGAACTGCCCCGGGCGGCGGCCCGGTCCGGCCGGGCCCCGGTAGGCCTGGGCGATGTCCAGCCACTGCTCGGCGTCCGGGCCGGTGGCGACCAGGTCCAGGTCGTCGCGGTGCCGCCGCCGGGTGACCAGCAGGCAGAAGTCGGCGGCCGGGCCGGTGATCCGCTGCTCGGCGTTTTCCGGGCCGCTGACGAACTTCGCCCCAGACGGCAGGGTGAGTTCGAACCGGAACTCCACCTCCGGCGGGGTCAGGTTCCGGGCCAGGTAGCCGAAATCCCAGGTCCGGACCGCGAACCCGACCAGGTGCGCGATCCGGTCGGTGAATTCCCGCTGTACGCCGAGCGCGTCGGCGATGTCCTGACCGTGCCCGAACATCTCCATCATCCCCGCGGCGGCGAGAACCGGCGCGGGCAGCGGCCGGACCAGCCACGGTACGAGCTTGCCGGCCGGCACCGACGCCAGCGCCTGCTCGGCGTTCGCGCGTTCGGTCCGCCAGTGGCCGAGCAGCACCTGCGGCGGCGCGGCCAGGAACGGTGCCATCGCCGCGTCGACGTTGGCGTTGAAGTCGGGGCTCAGGCGCTGGGCCATCGCCATGAAGCCTTCGGGGCGTGACGCGGCCATGGCGGCCAGGTGGAAGGTCGCGGCCAGGTGGGCCACCTGGTGCGCGATCGTCCAGCCCTCCGACGGGGTGGGCAGCGCCCACTGGGCGTCGTCGAGGTCCGCTACCAGACCGTCGATGTCGTTTCCGTCGGCGATCAAGGCGGGGATCACGTTTTCCGGTGTTGTCACGCGTGTCTCCTCATCACTCGTTCGGCTGGCTTCCGGTCCGGAGGGGGCGGACCGGGCCCGCCGCGGCACCGGCCCGCCCGGTCACCCCCGCTGTACGCCGAGGCAAATGAGCACGCCGACCGCTCCATCGGTGCAGTCCGACCAAGCTTCGCTTCGGTCGACCTGGGCTGTCTTCTCTGTGGATGCGGACTGCCTTTTGCGCACGCTGAAACGCTCCGATGTGGAATTGCGGATTGGGCACTTTGGAAGAAGGACAGCGGGACAGAATGTCCTACGGTCGGGAAATGCGGGTGTACGACATGATTGTCGACGAGCGTCGGCGGGCCGCGGACCTGCTCGCCGGCCTGACCGTCGACCAGTTGCGCAGCCCGAGCCTGTGCGCGGGTTGGACGATGCACGACATCGCCGCGCACCTGGTCACCTTCCTGCGGTTCGGTCAGGCGAAGCTCTACCTGGGCATCGCCGCGACCGGGGCGGACCTCGACCGGGTCAACGTCACCCTCACCCGCTGGTACGCCAAAAGAAGCACCGACGTGCTGATCGACCAACTGCGCCGGGACGCTTTGTCGCGTACCACCATTCCTCGGTCCGGATATGATCCGGTGCTCGCCGACATCGTGCTGCACGACCTCGACATCCGACGCCCCCTCGGCATTCCACGAATCCTTTCCGAGGAACGGTTGTGGGTGGCGTACCAGCATCTCGCGGCGAAGCCGTCGCCCGGATTCGCGTTGGGCGGGCGGCTGCGCGGGCTGCGGCTGGTGGCCGACGACGCCGGCTGGGACCACGGCACCGGAGCGGCCGTACGCGGCAACGCCGAGCCGTTGGTGCTGGCGATGGGAGGCAGGATCTCCGCGCTGGACGAGCTGACCGGTGACGGTGTGCCCGTACTGCGGGAGCGGTTGACCTCGGCGACGAAGATGCGCCCCGCGCAGCGGCTGGGCAAGGTGCTGGGGGTGCTGGTCAGCCCACCACCACCGGACCGCCGATCCCGCGACGCGGTCGGGCTGGGCTAGCGGCCGGTACGCGTGCCGGCGGTCGCCGCCTGTCGGAGCGCGTCGAGCAGGCCGTGCAGGGCCGGCTGGGCCGGGGACGACTCCCGTACCGCCGCGTAGATCACCCGTACCGGGACCGGGTTGCGGACCCGGCGTACGACGACGGCCGGGTGGCGGCTGCCGAGCCCCATCTCCGGCACCAGGCCGATGCCGAGCCCGGCGGCGACGAATCCCTGCGCGGTGGCGTAGTCCTCGCTCTGCACCACGAAGTCCGGGCGGAAGCCGGCCGAGTCGCAGGCGCCGAGTACGGAGTCGAGGCAGGGGCCGGGCCATTCGCTGCCGACCCATGGCTCGTCGGCGAGGTCGGTCAGGTCGAGCACCCGTTTCGCGGCGAGCCGGTGCCCTCGGGGCAGCACGGCCACGTACCGGTCGTCGAGCAGGTGCGCGAACCGGAGGCCGTCGCCGGCCAACCGCCCCGGGTCCTGGACCACGATCGCCAGGTCCGCGCCGCCCTGTTTCAACTCCGGTAGCGAGTCCTCGGGCTCACCGAGCCGCAGGTCGACGCGGACGCCCGGGAAGGCGCGGCGGAACAGGGCGACCGCGGGTGCCACCAGGCTCGCCCCGGCGGTGGCGAAGTAGCGGACCGCCAGCCGACCGGTGCGCCCGGCCCGCAGGTCGGCCAGCGCGGTCTCCGCCTCGGCGACCTGCTCACCGATGGCGGCGGCGTACTCGTTGAGCAGGCGGCCGGCGTCGGTGGGGCGTACACCGCGCCCGGTCCGCTCCAGCAGCGCGATCCCGGCCTCCTTCTCCAGCACCGTCAACTGTTGGCTGACCGCCGAGGGGGTGTAGCCGAGGTCGCGGGCGGCGGCGCTGACCGAACCGCTGGTCACGACCGCGCGCAGCAACTGCATTCGTCGTACGTCAAGCATTAGCTCAGCTTAACGCTGCGTGCAGATCTTTTCGCTTGTCTTACAACTGCTTCCGGGACACGGTGAACGTCGGTCCACCCGTCAGGAGGCGAAGGTGTTCGGTGGTCAGCGCGCAACCCTCGTACGCATGGGGGTGCTCGCCCTACTCTGGGGGTCGGGCTTCCTCTGGATCAAGGTCGCCCTCGGCGGCGGCCTGACCCCGCTCCAGATCACCGTCATCCGGTGCGCCCTCGGTGCGGCCGTGCTGCTCGCGCTCGCGTACGCCGCGCGCCAGCGCCTGCCGCGCGACCGGCGGACCTGGCTACATCTCGTCGTGGCCGCCTTCTTCTGCAACGCCCTGCCGTTTTTCCTGTTCAGCGTCGGTGAACAGACCGTCGACTCCGGCGTGGCCGGCGTCCTCAACGCCACCACTCCACTGTGGTCGTTGCTGATCGGCCTCGCCCTCGGCGCCGAACGGCACCCGCATCCACTCCGGCTGACCGGCCTCGGGCTCGGCTTCGCCGGCACGCTGCTCATCTTCGCGCCCTGGCACCGGGCCGGCCTGACCAGTTGGGGCGCCCTGCTGCTGCTCGCGGCGGCGGCCAGCTACGCGATCGCGTTCGCCTACATGGCCCGGCACCTGACCGGCCGGCAGACCGGTCCGCTCGCCCTCTCCGCCGCCCAGCTCCTCACCGCCACCGGCCTGACCACCCTCGCGTTGCCCGCCGGCTCCGCCGGCCCGTCGACACCCACCCTCACCGCGATCGTCGCGGTCGTGGTCCTCGGCACCCTCGGTACGGGCGTCACGTTCCACCTCAACGCCCGGCTGATCGCCACCGAAGGCCCGGTCACCGCCGCCACCGTCGGCTATTTGCTCCCTGTCGTCTCGGTGGCGCTGGGCGCGCTCGTCCTCGACGAACAGCTCAGCCTCCGGATCATCGCCGGCATGGCGGTCGTGCTCGTCGGCGTCGGCCTGACCCGCACCCGCCCCTCCGGCACCGCGCCCGTTGCTCATTGTGACGACCGAACGGATACAGCGTGCAGCCCCACTCACCCTGGCGGGTCCCCGACTTCCGGGTCCTCTTCACCGCCACCACCCTCAGCCAGCTCGGCACCAACATCGGGTACGTCGCCGTACCGCTGATCGCGGTCACCGCACTCGACGCCAGCCCCGGCCAGGTCGGCGCGCTCGCCGCCCTGAGCACGGTCGCCTTCCTCCTGATCGGGCTGCCCGCCGGGGCGTGGGTGGACCGGATGCGCCAGCGCCGGGTGCTGATCACCGCCGACCTGATCCGAGCCGCCCTGTACGCCTCCGTCCCGGTCGCCTGGTCCCTGGACCTGCTCACGCTCGGCCAGCTCTACCTGGTTGTCCTGCTCACCGGTGCCGCCACCGTCTTCTTCGACATCGGTTCGCAGAGCGTGCTGCCGCAACTCGTCGGCCGCGACGGACTGGTCCAGGCGAACGCGGCCGTGGTGAGCCTGATCGCCGCCGGCAACGTCGCCGGACGCGGTGCCGGCGGTTTCCTGGTCCAGTTGCTCACCGCCCCCGTCGCCATCGCCGGTACGGCGGTCGCGTACCTGGCCTCGGCGCTGCGCCTCACCGCCATCCGCCGTACGCCGGCACCGCCGCCGCCCGAGCGGCGCATCCGGCTCGGGGCGCAGATCGGGGCGGGCCTGCGGCACGTCTTCGGCAACCCGGAACTGCGGGCACTCGCGCTCACCGCGGCCCTGGGCAACCTCGGCTCGCAGATCGTCAACACCATGCTGCCGGTGCTGTTCATCCGCGAACTCGGCCTGCCGGCGGGGCTGCTCGGTCTGTTCTGGGCGGCCGGTGGAGCCGGACTCCTGCTCGGTGCCCGTTGCGCCCGCCCGATCGCCGCCCGCCTCGGGTACGGCCGCACCCTGGGCCTGGCCGGTCTCTGTCTGGCCCCGTCCGCGCTGCTCGTACCGCTGCTCGACCGTGGCCCGTGGTTGTGGGTGGCCGGGGCAGGCTGGGTGCTGGCGCTGTTCAAGACGGGTCTGGACAACGTGCTCGGGGTGAGCCTGCGCCAGCGGATGACCCCCGACGTGCTGCTCGGCCGGATGAACGCGACCTTCCGCTTCCTGCTCACCGGGGCACTCGCGCTCGGCGCCGCCGTGGCGGGCCTGGTCGGCGAGCTGACCAGCGTGGACACCACGCTCTGGGTCGGTGCCGCCGTCATGACGACCGCCTTCCTGCCGGTCTTCCTGTCGCCGGTCCGTACCCGCCGGGAGCTGCCGGCCGCCCTCCTCGTCCGTGGCTGACACCTTGTTCTGTCAGGAACCAATGATGTAGTGCTAGACAATGGTGTGTGCCGCACAGTAAAGTGTGATGCATGGCGAACGACGAACTCCTGCGGACACACCTCCAGGAGCTGCGGCGGGGCACGGTGGTCGCGGCGAGCCTCGTCGCGCTGCGCCAACCCGGCTACGGCTACGCACTGCTCCAGCGCCTCACCGAGCACGGCTTCCCGGTGGACGCCAACACCCTCTATCCACTGCTGCGCCGGCTCGAAGACCAGGGCCTGCTGACCAGCGAGTGGAACACCGACGAGAGCCGACCGCGCAAGTTCTACCGCACCAGCGACGAGGGCGAAGAGATCCTGGGACGACTCCTCGACGACCTTGCGGCCATCCAGACCTCCATGACCGGCCTGATCGAAGGAGTGGACCGATGAACACCCTGACCGACCGCTACCTCGCCGCGACCCTGCAATCGGTGCCGGCACAGCGCCGCGACGAGATCGCCGCCGAGCTGCGCGGCTCGATCGAAGACATGATCGAGGACCGGGCCGGCAACGGGCAGGACCCCGCCACCGCCGAACGGGAGGTGCTCACCGAACTCGGCAACCCTGACCGCCTCGCCGCCCGTTACGCCGACCGCCGGCTCCAGCTCATCGGCCCGAAGTACTACCTGCACTGGGCCAAGCTGCTGAAGACGCTGCTCAGCTTCGTACCGGCGATCGTCGGGACCGTGGTCGCGATCGTCGACGCCGCCGACGACGGGACGGTCGGTGGGGCGATCGGCTCGGGAATCGGTGTCGCGATCGAGGTCGCGGTCCAGATCACCTTCTGGGTGACCCTCGGATTCGCCATCGCCGAACGTACCAACACCCCCCTCGGCCTGCCCGAGTGGAACGTCGACCAGCTTCCCGCCGTACCGGTCAAGCGGGAGATCAGCCTCACCGACACCATCGCCGCGATCGTCACGATCGGGCTGAGCATCGCCTACCTGGTGTTGCAGCACTTCCACTCGTGGCTCGAAACCGACAACGGCACCAACATCCCGATCATCGACCCGGCGCTGTGGAACTCATGGCTCCCGATCCTGATCGCCCTGCTGGTCCTCAGCGCCGGCTTCGAGTTCGTGAAATACCGCGTCGGACACTGGACCTGGCCCCTGGTCGGCGTCAACGTCCTGCTCGACCTGGCCTTCGCGATCCCGGTGTGCTGGCTCCTGCTCAACGACCAACTGCTCAGCCCGGCCTTGGTCGGACACTTCGACTGGCTCAGCGAGGGCGACAACCTCCACACCCTCGCCACCTTCAGCACCGTCGGGATCGCCGTCATCACCGTCTGGGACATCATCGACAGCATCATCAAGACGGTCCGCCGCACCGCCTGACCCACGTACAACTGCCCGTCGGCCCGGCACGCACCACGTGCCGGGTCGACGTTCGCGTACGCCTCTGGTCAGGCGGCGATGACCCGGGCGGCGTGGAACATGTCGGCGGGGAGCGGCCGGTCGAGCCGCCAGATGACCCGCATCGGCTTGTCACCCGTGTGCCGCTCGTACGTCATCGCACCCGCGTACAGGTAGGCCGGCACCCCCAGGTCGCCGTCACGGTCCTTGGTTTCGCGTACGAACAGGTGCACGCTCGACCCACGCTTCGCGTGGTTGATGTAGCGCTGCCCGGTCGCCGAGGCCGACGAGGTGGTGCTCTGCGACTCCCACTGGAACAGCTCCGGGGTGATTGCCCGGTCCGCGTACATGGTGGTGGGGGAGTAGTGCTGCTCCGACTTGACCAGGGTGACGAAGAAGATGTCGGCCTGTTCGGCCTCGACCCACTTCACGCCCTCCCGCATCGACGCCGGATCCGGTACGCCGAACGCCGCCAACACCTCGTTGCGGCTGTACCGCGCATGCACCCGCAACGGCACACGCGCCGAAGCCGCCGGCCCCACCACCCGGTGCATCCGCTCCCGCAGCACCTCATAGAGCTGCCCCAACTCGGCCTGCCGGTCCGGGTGCTCCGACCAGAGCCGGACCAGCCGCTGCTCCCGTTCGCTCGCCGGCACCTTCGGCCCCCAGAGGCTGAGGTGCATCAGGTCGGCCAGCCGCCCCGGTGCCGGCGCCTCACCGGCGGCGATCTGCCGCAGCAGACCGAGCCGGTCCGGGTCGTCCAGGTGCAGCATCCGACCGATCGCCGGGCCGAGCACCCGGTCCTCCGGGCCGGGCGCGCTCGTCTCCAACCCCGCGAGCCGCCGCAGCCCCGCCCAGCCACCCATGCCCTTACGCCGGTAGAGGTCTTCGACCTCCAACCCAGTCTCGTGCAGGTATTCGGTCAAACTCATGTCCCCGAGTGCCCGCAGCTCCGCGGTCAGGTTCCTGGTCGAGCTGGGCAGTGCGTTGCGCAGGTTCGCCAGCACGATCTCCTTGGCGACCCGGTCCAGTTCCACGTGGCAGCCACTGGGCAGGGTGGGAAAATCTTCGCGTACGGCGACTTCGACCGCCCGCCGGCTGACCCCGGTCAACGCCCGCCAGCGCAGGTCGAAGCGGAAGTTGGCGTGCTGCCCGCCGATGAAGTCGAGCACGGTCAGACAGGCTTTGTTGTCGTCCAGGCGCAGCCCACGGCCGAGCTGCTGGAGGAAAATGGTGGCGCTCTCGGTCGGGCGCAGCATCAGGATCGTGTCGACCATCGGCAGGTCGACGCCCTCGTTGAACAGGTCGACGGTGAAGAGGACCCGTACCTCTCGGCGTTTGAAGGCGTCGATCAGCGCGCGGCGACCGGCGGCATCGACCCGCGACGTGACCGCCCGTGCGGGTACGCCGGCCCGGGTGAACCATTCGGCCATGAACTCGGCGTGCCCGATGCTGACGCAGAAGCCGAGCGCCCGCATGCTGCCAACATCGACCTTGTCGGCCAGAGCTTGCAAGATGTAGCGGGCGCGGGCGTCGTTGCCGGTGTAGACCCGGTCCAGGTCGGCGGTTTCGTAACCCTGCCCGCGTTTCCACGTCAGCGTCGACAGGTCAACATCGTCGTGCAGCCCGAAATACTGGAACGGCGCGAGCAGTTGCCGCTCCAGCGCCTCCCACAGGTGCAGCTCAACGGCCGTGCGTCCGTCGAACCACCGCCGCACGTCGCCGCCGTCAGCCCGGTCGGGCGTCGCCGTCAACCCAAGGAGCACGCGAGGCCGTACGCGCTCCAACAACCGGGCGTACGTCGGCGCCTCGGCATGGTGGAACTCGTCCACGATCACCATGTCGTACCGAGTCGGGTCGATGTCCCGCCTCTGTAGCGACTGGATCGAGGCGAAAACGTGCCGCCACTGCGTCGGTTGCTCACCACCGACCAGGACCTCACCGAAACTCCCGTCCCGCAGCACGTGCCGGAAGACGGATCGGCTCTGCCGCAGGATCTGTTCCTGGTGGGCGACAAACAGCAGCGATTCGACGGTCCCGCGTTGGCGCAGCTCCCGGTAGTCGAGGGCGGCGACAACGGTCTTGCCGGTGCCGGTCGCCATCACCACCAGGTTGCGGTGCCGCCCGTGGACCAGCCGCTCGGCGGCCAGGTCGGACAGGATCTCACGCTGGTAGCCGTACGGCCGGACGTCGATGTTGGTGATCTCGACGTCGGGTTCGCTGATCGTGCCGTTGCCGGTGTGCTCGTGCGTCAACGCCCGACGCAGCCGCTCCCGGTCCGTGGCCGGGGCGTACGGCTCGAACGCCGGGTCGCTCCAGTAGTCGGTGAAGGTCGCCTCGAACGTGTCGATGACCGAGGGTTGTTCGAGGTTGGAAACCCGGATGTTCCACTCCAGGCCGTCGACCAGCGCCGCCTTCGAAAGATTCGAAGACCCGACGTACGCGGTGCTGGTCCCGTTGTGACGGCGGAACAGCCACGCCTTGGCGTGAAGGCGGGTGGTCCTGGTTTCGTAGGAAACCTTGACCTCGGCGCCCAACTCGACCAGCCGGTCCAAGGCCCGTTGATCCGTCGCGCCCAGGTAGGTCGTGGTGATGACCCGGACCCGGCCACCACGCTCGATCAGCTCCCGGATGGGGCGTTCGACCAGGCGCAGCCCGTGCCACTTGATGAAGGCGCAGAGCAGGTCAACCTCGTCGGCCGAGGCCATCTCGGTCGCCACCTCGTGCCCGATGCGCGGCTGGTGCCGCCCGTTGACCAGCAGCGCCCCGGTGGACAGGGGAGTGCGCGGGCGTACGGGGAAACTCGGCTTCGCCGGTGGGGTGGGCGGGTCCGCGATCGCGGTGAGGAGCTTGTGAACGTCGGTCACCTGGTCGGCGGTGTCGACGGCCCGTGGCTCGATCGACGCGATCGTCTCGGCGATCTGGTTCGCGATCGCGACCTGCCGAGCCAGACTCTCCCGATCGGAGCCGCTGACCGCACGCAACGCCCGAGTGGTCAACGCGGCAACGTGCCGCCCCAACACCTCGTGCGCGTCCGCCGGATCCAGATCCGCACGTTCCACCAGCTCAGACCCGATTCCGTCAAGCTGACCAGCCAACCCGTACGTGATCAGGTGCTCGTAAATCCCCCGCTCCAGCTCAGTCACGCCAACAACCTAACCACCCGTACGCCCACCCGCTGTCCCTGCCACCGCGACATCGATCGTCTGCAGCCTGCCTTGGTGACTAGGAAAGGGCATCGGTTCCCTACACCTCGCCGCTCGGGCGGCGATCCCGACTTCGAGGCGACCAGTCGGGGCAGGGCGACCTGAGGCAGGCGCACTGCTCAACAATCGGGACAGCCCCATAATGCGTCCTTTAGAGACCTAGGACGGGCGTCATTGTTCTCCGGACTATGATGCCGGCAAGAGATGAAAACCTCCGTCGCAGAATTCGCCTGAATCACTCAGTGCAATAAATAGCGCCGACTTCCAATGATTAAACCCGTGCCGGGCAACAGCACTATCCGCCTCGCGGCGTAAGTACCGACGGACTGCGTCCTTGTTGCCTTCGTCATAGTAAGCATCCAGGGCCCATGATCGATCACATAACTCAGCTACGGCCTCAGCCTGAAAATATCGATCAAGCTGAAGTCTCTCGAACTGAAACTGAAAATTCCTGACGTGATCGGATGCGCTTGGAGTCGAGGATACGCTGTAGGAGACTGCAACGGTTTCGCCCACATCGACCTCTGCCCTCAAAATCGGCTCCAAGGGCGGACTTTCGTAATAGGAGTGGAGAAAACGCCCTTCTAGCTCCTCGACAAGGTCCCGCTTCAAATTGTTACAACGATGACATACTGGAACGAGATTCCGGAGAAGGACGGAGAACTCTGGATATCGCGCCTTCGGAAGGAAATGATCGAGTGTGGCTACTTGACCTCGATCACACATTGGACAGCGTCCAGCGGGAGCTAAGGCCAAGAGTTCGGCGCGTAGCATCGCGTGGGGTCGACCCGACGAGAGTTGATCATAGTTTCCAATTAGAGCTTCCTTCCCGTCGTCTGAGACGCCAAGTTCGGCAACTCGGCTTGGGACCCCGCGTTCGTCAATGTATGTCTGGTAGGACTTGAGGACGCTCGGGCTGATCGCCGCAAGGGCGGCCCTCACAGATCGATACCTCCGGGCCTGGCAGATCTCTGTGAAAACTAGGTTGTCGTCGCGCGATGGTTCGGGAAGAGTGTGCATACTAAGCTCGCGCCCTTCGGACGCTGGCCACGTAACTTCTAGCCTGAACGCTCATACCTTCGTCAAATAGGCCGTCAATCTCGTCGAGGGTTAGAGTCTCGGCCAACCGTCGAAGCACGCCTTGGTAGTCAGTCGACGAACTGTCCAAGTTGAATATGTGGCGGGTCAGGAGTCCTAAATTCTCGCCGAAGGTCTCAATCTCGGGCTCGTGGACTAGGGTTAGATCATCAAAGCGTCTAAGGATCTTGACATAGCGTTTCGGAATTTCTTGCAGGACCAGTGGTGCATGTGTTGCCACAACAGCGAAAGAATCACGTTCGTTGAGCAATATTGTGATACCACGCAGTAGGGCCGCCAATAGTGGCGGATGGAGATGGCTCTCTGGTTCGTCAATTAGTACCAGTGAACGCCGTTGAAGATTGGTGACGAGCTGGACGATCATGTTCAAGACGATCTTATGGCCTGTGCTCAGGCTCGGAAACAGGTCAGTGCGAAACTGCTTTTGATATAGAGACGAGGGTTCGAAGCTCAAGCGTTGAAAGGACGGGTCCTGTGCGATCGGTACGAGCGCTTTATCGAGAAGTCGACGCCCGCGACCCTCGTGTATGCGCGACAAGGATCTAAAAAATTCGCGCGATATTTCGCTGATGCTCTTGAGTCGATGTGGTTCCGTGTCGCTCGACTTGCCATTATCGGTCGTAAAACTCCGTAAGCCACAGTATGCGTAGCCCCGAACATCACCCGAGCGTTCTAGATGCTCCCGCTCCTGCGGGGTTCGTCCAGGAACCTCGAAAGTGTCGAACGCGCTATATGAAACCGCGATTACTGACCCAAACGGAATAGATTCACTACTCAAAAATGCACCATACCGACCGGAAAACTCTGGTCCTTCACGCTGGCGCGGATCAGCCTGAGCCACCATCGCCAAATTCGCCAATAGATGCGTCTTGCCTGTCCCGTTATAACCGATCACTGCATTGATGCGATCAGGGAGGCGCGACGAATCGTTGAATCGGAGGGGCAATATGAAGGACGATCCACCTACGTTCGATTCGAATTGGAGATGGAGTGGCCTGCCATCGCTCTCAGGCTTAACGTCGCTCCTGAGGTCGAATAGTCCAGCAGCGTCTTCTAGTGCTCGAATCGAACTCCCTGAGCGCTCTAGAGACTTCGAGAAGCCTGGCTCGTTGGCGAACGAATCTCTGATGCTGGGGCGAAATATCACATCGCGCAGTCCCCGAAGGACGGGGACATAGATCTCGGGTCCCAACTCCTTCAGACCTTCGTAGTAGGAAAGGCTCTGCCCGAGTGAGCAATATTCCGAATCGAGCCCTTCATCGAGATAGGTGGGAACTTGCGTCGGACCTTCTGGCTGGCCACGCCGTAGGATCTTGACGGTACCGAGCTGAATCGTGCGCCGATCAGTAGTGTGTACCTCCAAGAAGAACGACGTTCGAAACCCGTAATCGTCCCAATTGTCGCGAACTAGTACAGCGAATGGGTGCCCCTGCGCGGCGAGCCGCCTCTTACCCCTCTCGAAGACCACGAACTCCATCCAGCCTCCTCGTGTGCTTGTTCGAGCCAGTAGCAGCCGTATTGCTCGCCGGACAAGACCCTAGTGGCGACATGGACGTTTGACGAGGTCTTAGGACGAGCATGCGTCGCACCCAAGCCCTTCGGGCCCGGATGGCGCGCAATCTACCGCGCGGTGGCCCGGGTACCAAGATCAAATGTGGGCCGCGACCTGACAGCTCGTGGGCGATGACTAGTGCCCACGAGCCAACTGAAATCTCCAGTTGTCGCACTAGCACCTGGCCCCGTCTCAACCCGCCGCAGCCTGGGCGGCGTCCTCTGTGGGTTCGGGGTATCGCTGCGTTCCCTTGTGCACGTATCATCTTGAGCCGGGGGATTCTCAACCTGATCGGGGCAACCTAGGGATGGCACCGGCATCGCATGTGGACGGGCCAACCAGGGTGTCATTGGTGGTACGGGTGCAGGAGATGTTGCTTCGAGTGGAAGGCATGAATGAGCGACAAGCCGAAGGTTAGCGTTCGTCGTAAACCGTGGCCTTCCGAGGCAGCCCTCGACAAGCCGCAGCCTGTGTCGGACGAAGCGCTATTCCGCCGGTCCGTGCTGAGCCCGCTCAGATATCCTGGCGCAAAACGACAATTAGTACCGATAATGGAATCTATTGTTAGGGCGAACGTTCCTTTGCCAAGGCTTGTCGTGGAGCCGTTCTGTGGCGGCGCAACCACGACACTCAGGCTTCTTGGATCGGGACTGGTGGAGCACGGCGTTTTGGCGGACGTAGACCCAATTGTTGCTGCTTTTTGGTATACAGCGGCTTTTGATGCACGTTGGCTTATCGACGCTATTGCAGACGAGCCAATCACGGTAGCCCGATGGGACTGGTGGCGCGCGCGTTCTCCTGCGGGACGGCGAGAAAAGGCGTTGAAGTGCATCTTTTTGAATCGAACAACTTTTTCTGGCATCTTGCATGGTCGCGCTGGTCCTATTGGTGGTCGCGCTCAGCAGTCGGCCTACAAAATCGATTGCCGATTCGGCGTCGCCGGATTGATTCGACGCATCCAGGGAGTGGCCGATCTCGCTGCTACCGGCCGCTTGTTGGACGTCTGGGAGGCCGACTGGCGTAGTGCGTTGAGCAGGACCGCTTCGTCTTTCAAGTTCTTGGATGCTGACGAGGTCCTTTTCTACCTTGATCCACCATACGTAGACAAGGCTGAGTGGCTATACAAATGGTCATTCACTGCCGAGGAGCACCGGGCTCTGGCGGAGGCACTCCGGGAATCCTCTTCGTTCCGCTGGTTGTTGTCCTATGACGACAACGCGGCAGTACGAGACCTCTATGCAGATTCCGAGTGCTACACGATGCTACATGTGTCTCAGCGCTACACCGCGGCAGGATCTGATGTCAGAAACACCAAAGATGAGCTGTTGGTCACCAATTACAATTCCGTACCGCGATCCGACCTCTACAGGATCCTTGAGGTGTCGGAGCCAAGTGGACGGATTCCGTTGGGAGAGCCTGAAGACACCGACGGCGCAAAAGAGGATCTCCGCTAAGCGGGCGCCGTTGCCGTGGACAAACGACGGACTGGAGGAACGTCATGGTTGCGTTGTCTGGGATCGCCGGCTTTGCATCGGCCGGCGCGGATCCGCTAATCGCTCTCCTCAAGGGCGCGAAGCGTCTTGGTGGTATCTACAGGCTCGACTATGATCGAGCTACGGTAATCACTGACGACTTCGTAAAGCATACTGTGGGCGGCGTCCCTCGAAATGGGTTCCTGCTTGCTGCAGCTACGGTGCCAACCAAAGAGACGAACGCTCCGCTTGACGAGGACGAGATCATTCTACTTCGTGTCCGTGGTACAGCTAACTTGCCCAATGAAAGTGAGTTGGTAGCGACGAGGCTGGCTGCTATGCGTGATGCAGACATCCGTGAACAGCGCCCGGACGACGTAGTAGACAACCTGACCTCCAGCCAAATTCAGATGTCTGCATTTGACTGTGAAGTGCTCGGGACGTTCTACAGCGACTTTGTTTCGAGGCAGCCCTACGTGCAGTGGGGTTCAGATCTGGACAACGTGTACGCGGGTGCCCGATACTTTGTTTACGCTCCGTCCCGAGAGGTGTTGTCGTTCATAGCCTCATACCCGGAACAGACTGAACAGGAAATTGGGGATGGCGTTGCACCCAGTCTAATCGACTTGGGTGTAGTCAGGTTTTCGTCGACGCGTCGACGCGCCACGAGCGCCGTCATGGACCAGGTCCCAGTGCGGGTACGTGTAACGGACTTTATCTCTCGAAAGACCGCTGTTCTTGGGATGACACGTGCAGGGAAATCCAACACGAACAAGACCATCTGTACGGCTGTGTTCGAATATGCGGCCAAGAACGGTGTGAAGATTGGTCAGCTCGTCTTTGATCCCCAAGGCGAGTATGCCAACGTGAACGCTCAGGATATGACGGGTCTCCGACTTTTGGGGCAAGGGACTGACCTCGTTCGGATTTACAAGATGAAACCGGATGTTGCATCCGACCAGGAATTTCCGCTCGCAGTCAATTTTTACGACACTGGTGAGCTGGCGATGGTGTGGGGTCTTTTGCAGGACGCTTTGGTCGATATGAATTCGTCCTACGCCAACGCTTTCAAGACGGCGTCGATCTTGGAGCCGGATCGAGCGGACTACGCTGACGGGCGGGCAGGTGACTCCGAATACTACGACGCTGTCTTTTCTGCGCAGCGCGGCAGGCTCGCACTATATGCCACCTTTGCCAAAGCGAGCTTCATGGCTCCGCAGCATGGGTTTTTGTTGCAGTTCAAGATGAACAAGGAGACCCGTGAGGCTCTTGAGGCAGACCGGCCTGGCGTTATACGGTTGACGAACCCCCGCTTGGGTGTCTGTGCTGTCGATTCCCCCGCTTCTGCGCGACACGTGGTTTCCTGGCTTTCGGATCGAATCGCCGAAGTTGTGAACAATCGTGTGCCGGCCCCTTATCAATCATTGGATTTTACCACCTGGCAAAATTCTGATCCATTCATGGCTATTCTTGCAGTTTTCGATGCCACGGTAGGGACTGCGGTGATGAACCGCATTCGTACCCTTGTCGACTTTCACGACCCCGCGAGCAAGGGTGATCTGGCAGACCGCGTGTGGGGCGATCTAGTCGAAGGTCGGCTTGTAATTGTCGACCTGTCAGTTGGGTCTGATCAGGTGATCAAACTGATGTCTGAACGCCTAGTCTTCCGCCTCATTGACATGGCTAACCGTCGATTTCGCAACAATCTCCCGAACATTCCTATTCAAATTGTTGTCGAGGAGGCTCACAACCTCTTTGATCGCGAGAAGGCTGGCAAGTCGTCCGTTCAGAATGACCCTTGGGTGCGTCTCGCCAAGGAGGCTGCCAAATACGGAATGGGTCTCGTTTATGCGACCCAGGAAGTGACGAGTGTTGACAAAAGAATTTTGTCAAATACATCGAATTGGATTGTAGCACACCTTAATTCTGATCACGAGACGAAAGAACTTGCTCACTACTATGACTTCGCAGTCTTCGCGGATGACTTGCGGCGTGCGGAAGATCGAGGCTACGCGCGTGTTAAGACGTTTTCGGGCAAGTACATTGTCCCGGTTCAGATTGCGAAATTCGACCACGCAATGATTAATCGAGCGCGAGTTGCCGCTGGACTGTCGATCCTGGACTTTCCTGCATAAGGAGTGAAGGTGTCTTATTCCCGTGAGCGAGCATCTCGGCTTGGCCATGTACCGACGGCGCTTAGCCCGGCGATCGCCGATGCGATGCGACGTTGGGATACGCCTGCTCTTTATCCACCCGACTTCGGGGATGTAGCAGCTAGATGTGTTGCGCTTGCGGATCTTGCCGGTGACCAGCGACCCGATCCGGCTTTTGCGATTGCCTTCGACGGATCGAGTCAGGAGGTAGAGGCAAGGGCTGGATATCCCTCTATTCGAGTTGGTTTTTTTCAGATAGCCGGCGTGTATGTTGATATTGTGAAGTTCTTGGCGGCTGGACAGCACGGGCTAGTGGACGTTCGGGAGCTTGAGCGCGCGCAAATCACCCAGACCGTGAATAGTGTACTCCCGAGTTCAAATGTATTTGTTCGCGGCGCTTCTGGCCGAGAGAGTCTCCGAGTAGAGTTAGCCCGCGCATTTGAGGATGGCGGCATCACGGACTTCGGGTCAAAGTTCACTCTCACGGACGCATTGTTGGCGATCCACGGAAGTCCTGGTGTGCCGGCATCCTCGATTTCGTTAAGTAAGTGTCCGATCTGTGAAACTGCTGGATTGGGTCACACTGTATCGCGGTCCGGTGGTCGATGTGCGGCACCTATGTGTGGTGCTCCCTTATATGTCACCGATGTGCTCCGAATCTACGAAGAGTTTGCTGAGGATGGCCCGAACGTCTTGACGCTTACGCGAGCAATGAACATTGCAGAGCGCTTACTTCTGGTTGCATATCTCGATGGATTTTTTCGTAGCAGCACGCGACACCTTTCTCGGGGTCTTTTCATTACAGATGGCCCATTGGCGGTTTACGGACCGATAGCGCCCATGAAGTCGAAGCTGCGAGAGTATTGGGAGTCGCTGTGCGCCCAGCTCGATCAAGTAGATCTGGCGCCGCCGCTTTTGGTGGGTATTGAGAAGACGGGCCGATTTGTCGATCATGCGGCGGTGATTCGCGATGCGATTCCCTATGGCCATGTGATGAGTCTTGACACTCCATACATCAATGCCCATATAACGAATCAAGACGAAGAGCATTACTATGGCAAGGATGAGTTTTACGGCCGGCGCTTCATTTATCGCACATCGACCGGCGAGGTACTGGTTGTGTCGGTGCCAAGGACCCCGGGTGGCGCCCCTTACGAAAAGCCTGTGCGGGACTCGTCAGGTGAATTTGTTCGTCAAGATTCGGACTCATTTGATTCCTATCCCACCTTAAGGGCGACGCTTGAGGTGTTGGATCGCTTGCAGACAAAGCTCTACCCGAATGCCGTCATCCCTGTCGCGCTCGCGCACTCGGCCGCTTCCCTGCCACTTGGTACTGGGCGCAGCGTGCTCACCCTCTTGGCGCAGCAGGCGCTTGGTATGCCACAAGACAGCGTGAGTCTTAGCCGGCTTCGGCTCCAGCATTTCGGGAAGTAGGCCGTGTCGCCGCTTGCTGGTGTCCTGGTTGGCATGGCTTATTCCGGGGAATCCGCTGTTACGTCGGTCGTCCGCGTTCAGTGGGTGGGGAATGGCCGTGGTCTACATGTCAAGTTCCCTTGTTGATCCCTCAGAGGTGGACTTTGGCGCCTGCTGAGCGACGTTCCGGAATGAAACACGAACTGGCGATCCGATGGCATCGCGGAGGGCTCGACGGTGGACAGCGTGCCGTGATGAGGTCGACGGGTGTCTGCCGAAACTGGCATTCGGTAGTCGTGCGGCCTGACGCCCTGGTTTGCCGTGCAAGACGTTTCCGGCGGCGGTCACCTTAGCCCTGCGCCAGCCGTCGCTCGTACCGGTCGCAGCCGAGCCGCCCTACGGGCAGGAGATGCTCTGGTAGGGCTGCGCCCGAACCAGAGCAGCGATACGGCCATCCGTTCGGCTTGTAGCCGTGTGTTCCGTGCTTTCTCGCGGTCGAGTGGCTCGCCCTTGATCTGAGGGCGTTCGGTTCAGGCGGTCTTTGGCCGGGTCAGTTCGATCTGATCGCCTGGCTGGACCTCTACCTCGCCCTGTGGGTAACGGATTTCGAGCACCGGCACGCCCTCGTCGAGCTGCATGTCGCGGCGTTCCCTGCCGGTCGGCATCCGCGCGACCACTGACCCACCAGGCGGCAACTCCGCCTTCGTGCGCTCCGGGTTCTCGCGTACGCGGGTGCCGTGGCCTCGGACGGTGCTGACCAAGCCCTCGGAGCGGAGCAGGGACACGGCCATCCGTACGGCTTCGCGGCCGATGCCGTACTCCTGGGTCAGTCGCGCCTCGCTCGCCAGCGTCGTGCCAGGCGCCAGTTCGCCGGACTCGATGCGCTCGCGGATCAGGTCAGCGAGCTGCACATAGACCGGCGTGTGCGAGCGCGGATCGATGGTCATACCGCACAAGTCTTGTTCCCCCGTGGGGCGGGCTGGTTGTGCCCCTGAGCCCCTGTCCGTATAGTTGCAGGATCGAACCCCGCTCATGGGCGAATTCGGATTACTGCCTGTGCGCTCCGGGCTCGATTGGCGTGGCCATGAGCGGCCCTGCTGTCGTACTGCCGATCGAGGCTGCGGTGGTGGGGCGGGGTGGTCCGCCCGTTCGCGGCGGACGGGCGGGCCACCCCTTCCAGACCCCAATCCGAACCGGAAGGCAGGCACAGGAATGCGCAACTTCTTGGCACGGTTTCGTGGGACCGAGCAGGAGAGCAGAGGCGTCCACTACCGGTCCAGGGCGTACGCGCCGTTGCGGCCGTGGCAGGTGCGCGGCCGGCGGTTCCGTACGGTCGGACGGTTCGGGCGGCGCGGGCTCGACCCGGACGAGGTGGGGGAGTTCCTGGACCGGGTCGCCACCGACATGACCGGCCTCTACGACGAGCTGGCCAAGAGCAGGGACGAGACGATCCGGGTCAAGGTTGCGCTGCGTCAGTGGCAGTCGCGCCAATCCCGTACGGCGAACGTCTCGGAGCGCTACTGATGGCCGACCGGGAGCGTTTTGTCGTACGCCTGCCGGTCCTTGCCCGCGACCTGGCCGGCGCCCAGCGTCTGGCCCGGGTGATGGGTCGCTCCCTGCGGCTGCTGCCGCTGGTCGACCCCGGCGAGATCACCGTGTCCTACGAGGACGACCAGGGCGTACACCATCGGGTTTTCTGCGACCGGTTGCTGGGAGCCGGACGACGCTGCCTGCTCCACGCCAACCACGATGGCCCCTGCACCCGCGTCCCCCGCCGCTTTCGCCGACGATCATGCAGTTGTGGTGCCTCGATTGCGGTGTTCGCCGGGATTGTCTACCGCCACAACTGCAAGATCGACGCGCGCTACGCGGAGCGCGCGCTACGCGGAGCGGGCGCTACGCGGAGCGGGTGGTGGTGGCGGTGGTGTTGACCTCGTTCTGGACCAGGTCGATCAGGTCCACGATCTTGGCGGCTATGCGTTCGCCGAACGGGGTGAGGCTGTATTCGACGTGCGGGGGGATGGTGGCCTGTACGTCGCGCAGGACCAGTCCGTCGCGTTCGAGGCCCTGGAGGGTCTGGGCGAGCATCTTCTCGCTGACGCCGTCGACCCGGCGACGCAGGGCGTTGAAGCGGTACGACCCCTCGTGCAGTGCGGCCAGGGCGAGCATGCCCCACTTGCCGGCCAGGTTCTCCACGATGCGCCGGGAGGAGCAGTCGCGGGCGAAGACGTCGGCGATCATCGCCTCGTCGCCGTCGTACCCGTCGTCCGCGGGGGTGGAGTCAACCATGGTGACTACGGTAGCCGTGAGCAGGGCGCTGTCGTTAGTGAAGGTGCTCACTATTACTCGGCACTTTCGAAAAGTTAGTACATTCTTCAGGGAGGCAACTCGTCAGTTGATCCTTCCAAGGAGTTACGCATGATCGTCGTCACCGGGGCCACCGGCCAGCTCGGTTCCATCGTCATCGAAGACCTGCTGGCGCGCGGTGTGCCCGCCGCGGAGATCGTCGCCGCCGTACGGACGCCGGAGAAGGCGGCCGGGTTCGCGGAGCGCGGGGTGCAGGTGCGGCACGCCGACTACAACGATCCCGCGAGCCTGGCCAGCGCGTTCGAGGGCGCGGACAAGATCCTCTTCATCTCCGGCACCGATGTCGGGCAGCGCGAACCGCAGCACCGCAACGTGGTCGACGCCGCCCGCGCGGCCGGCGTCGGGCTGCTCGCGTACACCAGCATTTTGAACGCCGACACGGCCAAGCTCGTCCTCGCCGGCGAGCACCAGGCCACCGAGGCGTTCATCCGTGAGTCGGGCGTTCCCTTCGTGTTCCTGCGCAACGGCTTCTACGTCGACCTCTACACCAGCACCTTCGCCCAGAACCTCGAACACGGTGCGATCGTCGACGCCTCCGGAGACGCCCGCCTGTCGCTCGCCACCCGCGCCGACTTCGCCGGCGCGGCCGCCGCCGTGCTCACCGGCGAAGGACACGAGAACAAGGCGTACGAGCTGGGTGGCGACTTGGCCGTCACGATGACCGAACTGGCCGCCGAACTCAGCCGACAGAGCGGCCGTACGGTCGAATACCGCAACATCACGCCCGCCGAGTACGCCGCCTTCCTGGTCAGCGTCGGCCTGCCCCAGGTCGCCGCCGACGTGTACGCGGACTCCCGTGTCGGCATGCTCCGGGGTGAGCTGTACACCGACAGCAAGGACCTGTCCCGCCTGCTCGGCCGCCCCACCACCTCGCTCGCCGACGCCGTCGCCGCCGGACTGAAGCAGCTCGGCTGAACGGTCGAAACAGCGGCTCGGCTGAACGGTCGAAACAGCGGCTCGGCTGAACGGTCGAGACCGGTCGACGACGCCGGCCACCGGGCCGACGGGGAGTGCGCTGGTGAACACCCTCGGGTGACACCGACCGCATCCCCGTCGCCCGGTTGGCGGGATCGGCACCCGGCTCCTACGGTGGGGGAGACACGGAGGGTGGGTGGGAGTGGTCGACGCGGGCAATGCTGTGCGCTGGCTCCAGTTGACCGCGCCGCGAGGCGGGCCGGACGACCTGTCCGACCTGATCACGCGGGCCGCGCCAGCGATCGGCGCCACCGAGATCGTGGTCTACCTCGCCGACTACCAGCAGACCCAGCTCGTGCCGCTGCTCGGCAACGGGCTGCACCGCGACGTGCTGTCGATCGAGGGGACGCTCGCCGGCCGGGCGTTCAGCGGCGTCGACGTGCAGGTGACCGTCGACGGCGGGAACCGGATGTGGGTGCCGCTGCTGGTCGGCTGCGAGCGGATGGGCGTACTGGAGATCGTCTGTCCGGCCGACGAAGATCCGGACATGGAGAGTGCCGTACGGGAACTCTCCGTCAGCGTCGCCCAGCTCCTGGTCAACCGCCGCCCGTACGGCGACGTGGTCGAACGGATGCGACGCCGGCTGCCGATGCAGGTCGCCGCCGAGATCGTCTGGGGGCTGCTGCCGCCGCTGACGTTCGCGACCGACGACATGATGGTCACCGCCATCCTCGAACCCTGTTACGACGTCGGCGGCGACGTCTTCGACTACGCGCTCAACGACAACGTGCTCAGCGTCGGGCTCTTCGACACCTGCGGGCACGGCATCAAGGCGAGCACGCTCGCCTCGCTCGTGGTCAACGTCTACCGCAACGCCCGCCGGTGCGGCCTGGACCTGGTCGACACCGCGCTCAGCATCGACAAGTGGATCCGCTCCGAGCACCCGAACCTCTTCTCCACCGCGCTCCTGGCCGAACTGGACCGGAACACCGGACGGCTGCGCGTCATCAACGCTGGTCATCCAGGTGCGCTGCTGCTGCGCGACGGGCACGCGATCCGGGAACTGCCCGGCCCGACCGCGCTGCCGCTGGGACTCGGCCACCTGTCGCCGCGCCGGCCACGGGTGCACGAGGAGGACCTGCACCCCGGTGACCGGGTGCTCGCGTACACCGACGGGGTGACCGATGCGGTCAGCGTCGAGGGGGAGCGGTTCGGGGTGGACCGGCTCGTCGACTTCGTCAACCGGGCGCTCAACGACGAGCTGCCCACACCCGAGACCATGCGCCGGCTCGTACGCGCGGTGGTCACGCACCAGCAGGACGAACTCCAGGACGACGCCACCGCGGTGTTCCTCGAATGGCGACCGCCCCGGAGCCCGCTGGCCCACCTCCCGTACTCCGACGAGGGCCGGTAGACCTATCCGTACGTGGGGTGCTGCGGCCAGCCGGCCGGCGAGTCCTCCCAGTCCTCCTGCCGCCCGTACGCGGTCAGGTCCAGCATGCTGTTGACGAAAACGAGCCGGTCCACACCCCGTGCCGTGGTGTTGTAGGTCCGGTAGACGTCTTCGCCGTCGCGCAGGAACACGCTGAGCATGAACCCTCGGCCGGCGTCGCAGTCGTCCGAAAACGACGTGCCGCGCGACGACACGAACGGCAACGTCCACCCCATCTTCGCCTTGTACGCCTCGATCTGGGCCAGCGGCATGTTGGACACCGTGACCCACGAGACGCCCCGGTCGGCCAGCCCGGCGAGCCCGGTCACCGGGACGCTGTTGGTGAACCAGGTGCAGCCCGGACAGAAGTGTTTCGGACCGTTGTCCATGAACTGGTAGACGATCAACTGCCCTCGGCCCTCGAACAGGTCGAGCAGCGTCCTGGTGCCGGTCGGGGTGTCGAAGACGTACCCGTTGTCGAATTTGACCATCGGCAGCCGGCGGCGCCGCGCGGCGAGCGCGTCCAGCGCGCGGGTGGCTTCCTTTTCCGCCTTGAGTAGTTCGTCGCGGGCCTGCTGCCACTGCGCTTGCGAAACGATGCTGGGTTTGTCCATCCGTCGAGTGTGGCGCCAGGGTCCGACAAGTAACGGCCCTGAGCAGCGTGTCTTCGACTGGAACCATCGTTAATGCCTTGTTGTGTTGCCGGCGCGGTGCCTACCGTCTGCTGATGCGTTCGCGACTGCTGGCAGTGACCTTCGAGGCGCCCGACCCGGCTCGTCTGGCGCAGTTCTGGGCCGCTCTGTTAGGCCGAGAGGTGATCGGGGATGCCGATGGTGCGTTTGTGTCGGGCGATGACGTCCAGCTCGGTCTTCGGTTCGTCCCGGGTCGCGCGGGCCAACTCGGAGCGGACCGGATGCACCTGCACCTGACCAGTGCCGATCTCGACGAGCAGCAGCGTACGGTGACGACGGCGCTGAAGCTCGGCGGTCGGCACCTCGACGTCGGACAGCGACCCGAGGAAGGGCATGTCGTCCTGGCCGACCCCGCCGGCTACGCGTTCTGCGTGATCGAGCCCGGCAACGCCTACCTTGCCGGATGCGGCACCCTCGGTGAACTCACCTGCGATGGCAACCGGGAAGTCGGCCTGTTCTGGGGCAAGGCGCTGGGCTGGCCGCTGGTGTGGGACCAGGACGAGGAGACCGCGATCCAGTCACCGCGCGGCGGCACCAAGATCGCATGGGGAGGCCCGCCCGTGGCTCCGAAGAAGGAGCTGAACCGGCAGCGCTTCGAGCTCGTCCCGGCCGCTGGCGACCAGCAGGCGGCGGTCGACGGGCTGATCTCCCTCGGGGCCACGCGGCTCGAAATCCGTCAGGACGGCACGATCCTGCTGGCGGATCCGGACGGCAACGAGTTCTGCGTCAGGGGCGAGTGACCACAGCTCCGACTGACCACAGCTCCGACTGACTACAGTTCCGACTGACCACAGTTCCGCAGGAACGGCGCGAGCCCGCAACCCGCTGGTGGGGTACGGGCTCGCCGTCCTGTCCAGTGCCCTAACGGGCTGGCGGTACGGTCAGTGCGTCGCCGGGAGGGTGACGGCTGCCTCCTGTCCTTCCTGTTCGAGTCGTTCGGTGCCGCTCAGCGTGCTCAGCGGCTTCTCCTTGATGAACAGCACCGCGACGAACGCGAGCAGCGCGATCGGTGCGCCGATCAGGAACAGGTCGGCGGTGGCGGTGCCGTACGCGTCCTGCACGATCCGCAGCACCGGGGCGGGCAGGGTGGCGAGGTCGGGCACTGCCGCGGTGCCGGTGCCGCCACCGGCAGCCGGTCCGAGGTTCTCGGCCAGCAGCGAGGTGACCCGGTTGGCCAGTACCGCACCGAGGGCGCTGACGCCGATGGCGCCGCCCATGCTGCGGAAGAAGGTCAGCACCGAGGTGGTCGCGCCGAGCTCGTGCGCGGGTACGTCGTTCTGCGCGGCGAGCACCAGGTTCTGCATCAGCATGCCGACGCCGATGCCGAGCACCGCCATGTAGATCGACAAGATCAGCACGCTGGTCCCGGCGTCGATGGTGCCGAGCAGCACCATGCCGGCGGTCATGATGGCACCACCGGCGACCAGGTACATCTTCCACCGGCCGTACTTGGTGATGAGTTGGCCGGCGACGGTGGACGACACCAGCAGACCGAAGATCATCGGCAGGCTCATCAGCCCGGCGACGGTCGGCGACTTGCCCAGCGAAACCTGGAAATACTGTGACAGGAACACGGTGCCGCCGAACATGGCCACACCGACCAGCACGCTCGCCACGGTGGCCAGCGAGACGGTGCGGTTGCGGAAGATGCTGAGCGGGATGATCGGCTCCGCCACCCGCGACTCGACCCAGATCGCCAGCGCCAGCAGCACCAGGCCGCCGCCGACCATGAGCGCGGTCCAGCCCGAACCCCAGGCGAACTTGTGCCCGGCGAGCGAGGACCAGACCAGCAGGGTGGAGACGCCCGCGGTGATGAGGGCGGCACCGGCCCAGTCGATGTTGACCTTCCGGCGTACGACCGGCAGGTGCAGGGTGCGCTGGAGCAGGAAGATCGACAGCAGGGTGAACGGCACACCGATCAGGAAGCACCAGCGCCAGCCCAGCCACGAGGTGTCGACCAGGACACCGCCGATCAGCGGGCCGGCGATGGTGCCGACGCCGAAGACCGCACCGAAGATGCCGGCGTAGCGGCCCAGTTCCCGCGGCGGGATCATCGCCGCCATGACGATCAGGGCGAGCGCGCTCATGCCGCCCGCGCCGATGCCCTGCACGATCCGGCTGATCAGCAGCACCTCGACGTTCGGGGTGAAACCGGCGATCAGCGAGCCGACCACGAACAGGCCGAGCGAGAGCTGGATCAGCAGCTTCTTGCTGTAGAGGTCGGCCATCTTGCCCCAGAGCGGGACGGTCGCGGTCATGGCCAGCAGTTCGCTGGTGACGATCCAGGTGTAGACGGTCTGGCTGCCGTGCAGGTCGGCGATGATGCGCGGCAACGCGTTCGCCACCACCGTGGAGGCGAGGATCGACACGAACATGCCGACCATGAGGCCGGACAGTGCCTGGAGGACTTCCCGGCGGGACATGCGCCCCGAGCCGGCATCCGCGGTCTCGGCTGGCGCGGCGGTTGTGGTCATCAACGCTTCCTTACTCACGAGCAGATGTGGTGGCCCCGGCACTGGCAGGCCGGGGCGGAAAGTCGGTGGGTCAGGCGGCGGATCGGGGATCTGGCAGGCCGGCGGCGACCGCGGCGAACGCCTCGTCGACCAGTTCGGTCAACGGCAGACTGCCGCCGCTGGCGGACCAGCGGATGATGGCGACCCGGAAGGCCGCGCCGGTGACGGCGGTGACCAGGGCCGGATATCCGTGGTCCGGCCCCACTCCCGTACGCGCGGCGAGCGCTTCGGTGGTCATCCGTTCGGTCTCGACGCTGCCCGCCACCAGCCGGGGCAGCAGCGACGGGTTCTGCGCCACGACCTTCAACCGCAGCAGCCAGAGCGCGGAGTCGGCCTGCATCTCCTCCAGCATGGGGGTCAGCGCCAGCCGGAAGGCCTCCAGCGCGGGCACCTCCGGCGGCACGGTCGCCAGCACCGCCAGCACCCGTTCACTGTCGCCGGCCTGGTCGCCGACGAGCGCCTCGTCCTTGGACGAGAAGTAGTTGAAGAACGTACGCGCGGAGACGTCCGCGGCCTCGCTGATCTCCTCGACGGTGACCTGGTCGAGCCCGCGCTCGGCCACCAGGCGCAGCGCGGCGGACACCAGGGCGTCCCGGGTCTGCCGCTTCTTGCGGTCCCGGCGCCCGGCGGTGGCGTCCTCGACGATGGTCACCCCGTCACCGTACGAAGAAACTTGCAGGTGCTGCAAACTTTTATTGTGCGCAACGAGGTGATGTAGAACACCGCCCAGGTCAAGCGGTGTAGACCGCCATCGCCCGCTGGAGTCGATCATGCTCTTCCAGGGTGCCGATCGCGGCCCGATGCTCCGGGTGCAGTAGGTAGTGCTTGATCGCATTGGTGAGGAAGGCCGGCTGCACGCCCAACTGGTGCAGCGGCAGCGACACCTGCGGGAAGACCTTGATCAATCCACTGGTACGGACCAGGTCCCGCCGGCCGATACCGATCGGGCTGGCGTCCCAGCTACCCGGGCGCAGTAGCGGGCCCACCGCGATCGCCTGCCATGGCACCTCCTGGCGACCCAGCAGGGTGACCACCAGCAGGCTCTCCGGGCGCAACTCCAGCCGGATCCCGTCACGGAAGATCGCCACGACCCACAGCAGCGACAGCCCGAACACCCCGACCGCCACCAGCAGGCCGATCACGATGAGCGCGAGCAGCGCGGACCCCTGGTCGGGTTCCAGCATCCGCAGTTCCAGGTTGGTGACGAACACGGTCAGCGTCAGTTGTTGCGCCGCCGTTCCCCCCAGCAGCAGGTACTCGGGCGGGGCCACGAAGGCCGGTTCGCTACCCAAGCGCAGCGCGGTCGGCTTCGACCTGCGCGCGAGCCACGGGCCCAGCGCCGACAGGCCGAAGATGATCGGCATCGGCAGGAACAGGCCCAGGGCGAGGCCGGGCCAGGTGGTCACGCCGACGAACTCGGCCGTCACGATCCCGGCCACCGCCAGCCCGACCGCCACCACGATGAGCAGGACGGCACCGGACCGGCCCCGGATCCACGTACGGCCGGTGTCGTCAGTGGGCAGGGTGGCCATGCGGTGCAGTGTGGACCACGCCGTCCAGGTCGCCCCGTCCGACCGAAGCCGGCAGTTGACTTCGACCGTGCTCGAAGTCCTAGCGTCGGCCCATGACGACACCCCAGCGTTCGATCGGATCGGGATTCGGTGCCCGGAGCAGCGCGGACGACGTGCTGTCGGGGATCGACCTGTCCGGAAAGCTCGCGATCGTCACCGGCGGCCATTCGGGCCTCGGCCTGGCGACGACCCGCGCGCTCGCCCGAGCCGGTGCGCGGGTGCTGGTCGCCACCCGGCGGCCGGCGGACGCCCGGAAGGCGGTCGACGGGATCGACGGCGTCGAGGTCGACGAACTGGACCTGGCCGACTTGGACGGCGTACGTGGCTTCGCCGAGCGGTTCCTGGATTCGGGTCGGGAAATCGACATCCTGGTCAACAACGCCGGGCTGATGGCCTGCCCGGAAACCCGGGTGGGTCCCGGCTGGGAGGCGCAGTTCGCCACCAACCACCTCGGCCACTACGCCCTGGTCAACCGCCTGTGGCCGGCGCTCGTACGCGGCGGAGGTGCCCGCGTGGTGGCCGTCGCCTCCGGTTACGCCAACTCGGCGATCCGCTGGCACGACCTACAGTTCGAGCGCGGCTACGACAAGTGGCAGGCGTACGCGCAGTCGAAGATGGCCAACGTACGGTTCGCCGAACACCTCGACACCATCGGCCGGGCGTACGGGGTGCGGGCGTTCTCCGTACATCCCGGTTACATCCTCACCCCGCTGCAACGTCACCTTTCCCGGTCGGAGATGGTCGCGGCCGGTTGGGTCGACGAGGACGGCAACCAGGTCGGGGCGGATTTCAAGACCCCCGAACAGGGGGCGGCGACGCAGGTATGGGCGGCAACGTCACCGCGGCTCGCGGGCATGGGCGGCGTCTACTGCGTGCACTGCGACATCGCCGACCTGCCGGAGCGGGCCGGCGCCGACGACGGCATGCCACCGGAGGCCGCACGGCTCTGGGCGGTGTCGGCCACACTCACCGGAGTCGACGCCGTCAGCCGTTACACAGGGCGGTCCGGAGCAGGTTGCCGAGTTCCGCGGCCTGGTCGTCCGACCACGCGATGACACCGTTCTCCGCCAGCAGTGCCTGGAACTGCTGCTGGGCGTACGGGGTGCCCGGGGGGAGCGGGGCGATGTGCCAGTGCAGGTGGGAGTTGCCCTGCTGGCTGCCGAGCGAGAGCAGGTACGTCCGCTCGCTCGGCACCACCGCCTCGACCGCTCGTGCGACCCGGTAGACCACCTCCTGCAACCGCAGGTACGCCTCGACGTTCAGGTCCCGCACCGCGTGCTCGACATGCTGTCTCGGTACGACCAGCACGTGCCCGTACAGGGTCGGGTACCTGCTGACGAACGCGACGTGCTCACCGTCGTCGTAGACCAGCTCGTGCCGGTATTCCGGATCACCGGAGAGGTAGGCGCAGACGAAGCACGGGCCGGTACGCACCCGCGTCTCGTACGCGGCCAGATCCATCGGATGCCGTACCCGTTCCACCATGCGTGGCCCCCCGCCGAGATCCCGTGTCCGGACCCTAACGAAACAGCCCGCGGATCGCTGCCCGGACCACACCCGACGGGCACCGGCCCGGGTAAACCGCGGATACCAATATCGGCGGTCCGATCAGGTCAGGGCGTTGGTCAGGCGCCCCGGGTGTCCTGGATGGCGATACGCAACGCGGCGACGATCCGGGGACCGCGTCTGGTCAAGCCGAGTTCGCGGATCGCCTCGGTGATGATGTCGTCCTCCGTACGCAGGCGTCCGTCGCTGCCGATCCAGCGGACCAGCGCCGCCAGTTCGTGCCGGCTGTACTGGGTGATCGACGCACCGAGATGGACGGGCGGTTTCGGTGCTGTGCGAACGGGCTCGGTCGACGACTCCGGCGGCGCGGTTCGGGGCGCGACGACCGGTCTCGTCACCGGCTCGGGGCGGTCGGCCAGCTCGACCGCCGCGTCGTAGGCGGCCCTGACCCGGGCGACTTCCCGGTCCCTGTTGCGGAACCATTCGGTCGACCAGATCCGGTGGAAGCGCCAGCCTAGGCGTTCCAGGTGCTCCTGGCGAAGCCGGTCGCGGTCCCGGGCGCTCGGCGAGGAGTGGTACGTCGCCCCGTCGGCCTCGATGGCGAGCACCATTTCGCCCGGACGGTCCGGGTGCTGGGCGGCGAAGTCGATCCGAAAGCCACTCGCGCCGTACTGCGCCACGAGGGGGATCCCGGCGGCGGTGAGTTTGTCCCGGACATCGGCCTCGAACGGGTTGAGTACGGCGTCGCCTCCGGTCGTCGTCAGCCGGCTGCCCTGGCTTTCGGCGTACTCCAGATAGCCGCGCAGCAGTTTCGCGCCGAACGCGTTGAGCTTGTTCGGGTCCATGTCCCGAGAACCGAACGAGCTGACGACGATGGCGCGTCGGCGGGCCCGGGTGACGGCGACGTTGAGCCTGCGGTGTCCGCCGTCGTTGTTGATCGGGCCGAACCGGTAGAGCATCCGTCCGTCCGGGCCCTTGCCGTATCCCACGGACAACACGATCGCGTCCCGTTCGTCGCCCTGGACCCGCTCGATGCTCTTGACGAAGAACGGCTCCTCCGCGCGTTCGTCGAAGAACCGCGAGACAGCCGTACGGGTGAGCAGCGCCCGACGGAGCGCGGCGTCGATTCGCTGCGCGTGCGCGATCCCCATGGTGATCACGCCGAGGGATTCGTCGGGCCGGCGCTCGGCGTGGTCGAGGACAAGCTCGACCACCCGGTCCACCTCCGCGCCCACCCGGTCGGCGGGGCCGAAGCCGATCGGGCCCTGGTCGACCAGGATGTGGCTCAGGCAGTCCCCGGCGACCGCGCCGGGGAAGGTGACCAGCTCGTTGCCGTTCGGCGCGTAGATGTGCCGGTTGGAGAAGGCGATGAGTCGTTCGTCGCGGCTGCGGTAGTGCCAGGCAAGGTGTTTGACCTGGGAAAGCGGCAGGGCGGTGGCGAACGACTGCAGCAGCGACTCCACGTCGTCGGTCAACGCGTCGGCGTCGTTGTCGTCCTCGGACCCGGTGTCGCCGCTGTCGAAGAACCGGGTGGGCGGTAGCTGGTGCTCGTCACCGGCGACGACGATCTGACGGCCCCGCATGATCGAGGTGATGCCGTCCACCGGTTCGACCTGGCTGGCCTCGTCGAAGACGACCACGTCGAACAGTCGCTGCGCGGGTAGTACCTGGCTGACCAGGAGCGGGCTCATCGCCCAGCAGGGTTTGACGGCGAGCAGCACCTCCGGCGCCGAACGGAAGAGATCGCGTACGGGCACATGGCGGGCCTTCTTCGCCGCCTCCTTGCGTACCCGTTGCTGCTGCTCCGGGTGCGCGTCGAGCACACCGACCAGGTGGGCGGCGGCCAGTCGGCGGATCCGGGCCGGCGTCGACTCCACGTGCTGCCGGTCGGCCCGTCGGAAGTCGGCGACCGCCGAGGAGAGCGCCGCCGCGTTGACGGCCGTGTACCGAGGGTCGGTGAGCGCGATGTGGTCGACGATCGAGGCCAGCCACGCGTACTGGAAGGTGTTCTCCGCGTCGTCCGAGCCCGCCTGTCGGTCGGTCAGCTCGGCGAGCAGGGCGTGCAGGTTCCAGCCGGCCAGGGTGCTGGCCAGTTCGTTGCGGCGGGCGATCCGCTGGAGTCCGAGCTGGTCGCTCGCCAACGAGTTGAGCAGCAGGGTCAGATCGGCGGGGCCGGCGGTGAACGGTGTGGGCAGAATCGTCTCGATCGCCTTGACCAGGCGGTCGAGTCGGTCGAGCGAGTCGATGGCGGCGGCCAGCCGACTCGCCGGCCGGGGGAGTCCGGTGTCACGTCGGGCGAGTTCCCAGCGCCGCAGTTGGTCGGCGACGTCGAGCAACGCCGCGTGAAGTTCGCGCCGGGAGGGCTTGGTCGGCCCCGTCCACAACGCCCGCGCCTCCCGCACCGCCGCACGCCGCTGCGACCAGCTCAGCGAGACCGATCGGGTCTTGCGCCCACGGCGGTCCATGGTGGCGACGACCCACCGGTCGACATCACCAGCGAAGATCTTCGGGTCGAACCGGCTTGTCAATCCGGTGACGTCCTGGACCAGGACCAGGCGTTCCCGCCACGCGGCACGGGTCTGCGGTGGCTGCAGCCCGCACTCGGCGAGCACCGTGTCGAGTAACTGCCGGGCGGCCGGCAGGACCTCGTACGCCGCGGTGTGTGCCGTACCCATGGTGGCGGACACCGTGGCGGTGGTGCCGATCGTCGCCCCCTGCCAGGGGCTCTTCGCCAGCGAACCGTCGAACGCGCCGAGGTGTGCCATCTCGACCAGCGCCGCGCGGAGCTGTTCGGCCACCGTGCGGTCGATCCGGCGCAGGGTGGCGGGCGCCACACGGAAGGTGGTCTGAGCCCGCGCGGGCAGGCCGAGTAGCCGCTCCTGGACCTCGAACGCGGAAAGTCCCCACGGCTCGTGCCGGCGGTGCAGCATCTCGTCGTGGGCGACGAGCTGGGCCCGGCGGGTGAGGAGTTCGCGCCCGAGGTCGTCGAGCCGCGGCTGCCGTTCCTGGGCGATGCGTTCCAGTCGGCTGCCGATGGCGGCTGCCAACTCCCGCCGGCTCGTTCCCCCGCCATGCAGGTTGACCACGAGGTCGTCGAGCCCGACGGCGGCGAGCCGGCCGAGTACGGCGTCGATGGCGGCCCGCTTCTCGGCGACGAAGAGGGTGGTACGCCCACGAGCGGCCAGCGCCGCGATGATGTTCGCGATCGTCTGGCTCTTGCCGGTGCCCGGCGGTCCCTTGACCACCAGATGCTGGCCGGCGACCACCGAGTTGATCGCGTAGCTCTGGGACGAGTCGGCGTCCAGGACCAGGAACTCCTCGCCGAGCGGGACGGTGTCGGGCGCGGACGGGCTCACCGGGACGGGACTGGCCAGGGCGGCCGCCGCGGGGATGTCCCCGGCCAGGGCCGCGATTGCGTCGCTGCTGGTCAGCAGGTCGATGTTGCGTTCGATGTCCTGCACCATCGGCAGCTTCTCGTAGAGGAAGGTGCCGACGACCTGCGTCGGTGCGACCTCGAAGCCGTCGATCCGGGCGGCGGCCCGGGCGAGCCGGTCGAAGAGCGCGGACGGTGCGAAGCCGCTCTCCGGCAACTCGGCCAACAGCTCGCCTTCGGTGATCTCCAGCCGGTGATCGCGCGCCAGCTTGAACAGCAGGACCGGGTTGACCATGGGAGCGGGGTCGACCTGCAACCGGAACTCGGTTTCGGTCGCGCTGAGCGCCTCGATCTGGAGCGGGTGCAGGAGCACCGGGGCGTGTGGTGCCCGTTCCGGCTCCCGCCAGGTGGCCATGCCGGTGGCGACGTACCCGGCGTCGAGCCCGCGTTCCTCGGACAGCTCGCGCATCTTGGCCCGGATGGCCCGCAGCCGGTGACGGGCTCCGGTCTGGGCGTCGGGTTGTGGAAAGAGTTGGGTGAGCGTCTGGGGTCGCCCGGCGAGAAGCTGGGCCACCGCCCCCGGATCGGCGGTGGCGAGGCTCAGGGTGCCGGCCTTGAGATCGCGGTAGTAGAGCAGGCGGTTGTTGCCCGAGGTGTCGATGAGCCCCCGGGCCCACCGTTGTGCTGCCGCCGCGACCCGCCGGGCCCGCTCCCCGTCAAGCATGGATGTCCGACTCCCACGGTTGTTGGAGGGTGCCGCGCCGGTTCTTCCGCTGGCCCGAGTGCGTCACCATATCGAGGTTTGCGCGCCTGCGTAACCGTCCTATTACAGCCGACCGGCCAGCCACGAGGTCCATTCGTGCATGACCCGCTGGGACTCGACGCCGAGGCGCAGGACCGCGTAGTTGCCGAACTTCGGGTGTGACACGTCGTCGTAGCCCTCGTCGCGCATCCAGGCGAGTTCCTGTTCGAACGCGGTCAGCGTGGCGGCGGCCTCTTCGGCCAGGCCCTGGTACATCGCCGCCATCCGGAGTGGATCGGCACTGTTCACCGCGTACGCCTTGAGGGCCACCTCGCTGCGCGGGGCGACGGTCGGTGGCTGCGGCAGCCAGTCGGCCAGCGCCTCCCGGCCGGCGGCGGTGAGCGTGTACGTCTTCTTCGCCCGGGGGCCGGGACCGGCGTCCTCGCGTACCTCGACCTGGCCGGCCTCCGTCAGTCGGGCGAGTTCGGGATAGATCTGGCTGTGGTTGGCCACCCAGAAGTGGCCGATCGGCACCTTCATCCGCTGGCTGAGCTGGTATCCCGTGGCGGGGCCGCGGGTCAGCAGGGAGAGCAGGGCGAAGCCGAGAGTGGACACGCGTACATTGTGGTCCTGCTCGTGACTATGTAAGTTCTGACATATGAAGCGTGCCTGGATGATCATACTCACCCTTGCCGCCGTCACCGGCACCGCGACCGGCTGCTCGGCCACCACCGAGGAGACGGTGACCCCGAAATCCAGCGCCGAGATCACCCTGCCACCGGAGAAACCCGCTCCCGGCGACCACACCCTGGCCTTCCTGACGGCCGAGGGCGCGAAGCTGGAGTTCCTGCTGCACGCACCGCCCGGCTACGCATCCGGGAAGGCATATCCGCTGGTCCTGGCCTTCCACGGCAGCGAGACGGTGGAGACCCTGCCGGGGCGGACCGGGCTGAACGAGGTCGCGGACGACAACGGCTTCCTGGTCGCGTACCCGAAGGAGTTTCCGGACGCCACGGCGGTGGGCGCGCTGCTCGACCACCTGACCCCCGTCTGGGGTGTCGACACCAAGCGGGTGTACGCCACCGGTTTCTCCCGTGGCGCCACCCTCGCCTACGACGTGGCCGAGCGGCTGGCCGACCGGATCGCCTCGGCCGCCCCGGTCAGCGGCTCGAACCCGGTCACCTCGGCGCCGTCCCGGCCGCTGTCGCTGCTCACCTTCCAGGGCGGCGACGACCGGCTCAGCCAGGCCTGGCCGGTGACCAACACCGGCTGGGACAAGGCCCTCGGCTGCGGAAACGAGCAGGTCAGGAGCATCACGATGGAGGGTGGGCCGACCCACGTCTACACCACCACCTGTCCCGGCGGTACGGAACACGTCGTCTACGCGGTGGCCCGGATGGGACACGCCTGGCCGGCCGACGCGAGCAAGCTGATGTGGGAGTTCTTCAGCCGGCACCCGCTGCCCTGACCGCGCACCAGACAGGATGCGGTCAGTCCTTCATCTTGACGGTGACGGTGGCGGTGTCGCTCAGACCGGCCTCGGTCAGCCGGTAGACGAACGTGTCGGCGAGTTGGTGCCCGGCGGTACGCACGTACTGGATCTCGTAGCGGGAGTCGACATTGGTCAGGTAGCCGTACTTCGGTAGCTGGGTGACGGTGAGCTTGGCGCTGCTGCTGGCCAGGTCGTTGACCCGTACCTTGATCACCTTGGGGGTGGCCCGGTACGCGTACGCGAGGTCGTCGTTGGCGATCGGGGTGGTGGCGAAGGTGCCGTCACCGCGACCGAGGTAGTCGATCGTCGTACCGCTGACCTCGGAGGTGGTCCGTACGTCGGGCCGACCGTCGTCGTTGAGGTCGAGCACCTTCAGGAGGTAGCTCTCGTGGTCCTGCCCGGCGCGCAGTAGTACCTTCCTGCCGTCGTCGAGCAACACGTCCACGTTGCCGTCGTTCGGGATGTCGACACAATTGATCACCACGTCCTGTCGTCCGTTGCGGTTGAAGTCGGCCAGCAGATAGCGCGGGTCACCGCAGGTGTGGTTGATCGGGCCGGGGGTCAGGGTTCCGCCGGTGGTGTTGAGATAGCTGGTGAAGCCGCCGAAGTAGGTGCTCAGGTAGAGGTCGGGCAGCTTGTCGCCACCGAACTGGGCGACTCCGATCTCGTCGGTCTCCCATAGGCCGGGCAGCGTGCCGACCGGCTGGAAGTTCCGCAGGATCAGCAGGCCGTAGTCGACCGTCGGGCCACAGCACCAGCCCACGATCACCTCCGGGGTCCCGTCCCCGCCGATGTCGAGCACGGTGCCGACGTCCGGACAGGCCGAGTCAGGGTCCTCCGGGATCGGGTACGGATGCACGGTCGGTGGGCCGAACCGGCCGACCCGGTCACCGGGGAACACACTCGCCGTGCAGCTTCCCCCGGAGGAGCCCAGCGAGATCATGTCGACGTAACCGTCACCGGTGAGGTCACCGTAGAACGGCTGATTCGTCCTGGCCGCCGAGGCGGCGAGCGGGTGGGCGCCGACGACGGCCACCAGACTGGCAACGAGAACACCGCCGGTGACGATCAGGCGCCGGCCACGATTGCGTACGGTCCACATGGGTCCACTCCTCAGATCCGACAAAGCCCATCTGACCTCGGGTTTCTCGGACGGTAGTGGTCCGCCGGCAACGCCACTCACATCTGACGGTGATCTGACAGTCACTCTGTGTGAGATGAGATCGGCTCGGCCTGGCGACTACGGAGGGCTGCGATCGGGCCGATAGGGTGCCGGGAGTCGTCGGCCGGAAGGGGTGCAGCGGCGCATGGTCACGGAATTGGCGCTGCCTCCGGCGGTCGAGGCGGGACGGGTGGTCGACGCGGTCCTGGCCGACCTGCGCGGCGGCGCGCACCGGGGCGTGGTGGTCGACTCGCCCCCCGGTGCCGGCAAGTCGACCCTGGTGGTGCGGGCCGCGGTCGAACTGGCCGCCGCGGGTGAGCCGCTGATCGTGATCGCCCAGACGAACGAGCAGGTGGACGACCTGGTCGACCGGCTGGCGGTGGCCGCGCCCGAACTGCCGATCGGCCGGCTCTCCGCCACCGACTACGTAGCCTCCGACCGGGTCGCCCGGCACGACCTGGTCCGGGTCGCGGCGAAGGTCGCCGACCTCGGTGGTCCGGCCGTCATCATCGGTACGGCAGCCAAGTGGGCCATGATCAGCGAGGGCTCGTGGCCGTGGGCGATCGTGGACGAGGCGTACCAGATGCGCTCCGACGCCCTGCTCCGCGTCGCCGCCCGGTTCGAGCAGGCGCTGTTCGTCGGCGACCCCGGTCAGCTCGACCCGTTCTCCACCGTGGACACCGTCCGCTGGACCGGCCTGACCTGGGACCCGATGCAGAGCGCGGTGGCGGTCCTGCTGCGCCACAACCCGGACCTGCCGGTGCACCGGCTGCCGGTCTCCTGGCGGTTGCCGGCCTCGGCGGCGCCGGTGGTGGCCGCCGCGTTCTACCCGTTCACCGGTTTCCGGGCCGGCACCTCGGCGCGGGACCGCTCGCTGTCGCTGACCCGGCCGGGGCCCGGTGACCGGATGGACGAGGCGGTGGAACTGGCCGCCGCCACCGGCTGGGGGCTCTACCAGCTACCCGCCCGGCACACCCCGCGTACGGACACCGAAGCGGCCGCGGCCTGCGCCGCGCTGGCCCGCCGGGTGCTGGAACGGGGTGCGGTGGCGATCTCCGAGCGGACCGGGTCGGGTGCACCGGTCGACGCCTCCCGGATTGCGATCGGTGCCGCCCACCGCGACCAGGTGGCGGTGATCCGGTCGATGCTCGGCCCGGCCGGCGCGGAGATCACCGTCGACACCGCGAATCGGCTCCAGGGCCGGGAGTACGACCTGACCGTGGTGCTGCACCCGCTCTCCGGCCGCCGTGACGCGACCGCGTTCCACCTGGAGTCCGGGCGGCTCTGCGTGCTCACCTCCCGGCACCGGCACGCCTGTGTGGTGGTGGCCCGCGCCGGCATCGCCGACCTGCTCGACGCGCACCCGTCCACCGAACCGGTGCACCTCAACGTCCCGGTGAAGTTCCCGGACGGCTGGGAGGCCAACCAGTCGATGATGTCCGTACTGGAGGGCTCCCGCGTACTCGCCGGTTAGCCGGCCGTTCGCTCCACTGTGCTGCCGTACCCCCTTCGGCATTGACATGTGACCTTCTGGTCACCTAACTTGGAGTGAGCATCGGGACCGTACGCGGCATCGACCGCCGACACAGGGGGAGTACGACGATGAGATCGTTCTGGCGCCGAGGGCTGCTCCACACAGCCCTGCTCACACTGCTCACCGGAACCCTGGTGGCCACACCGGCCACCGCCGCCGAACCCGCCGCTTCGGACGCCGGGCGATGGAACGGCACCGGCACCGAGCGGCGCAGTTACACCGGGACCATCGACGGCGCCGGCTACCGGGTCGAGGTGCCACAGGGCTGGAACGGCACGCTGGTCCTGTTCAGCCACGGCTACTACCCGCCGGGCTGGCAGCCGGAGCGGATCGAGCTGGCGAACCGACCGGAAACCGAGCAGTGGCTGCTCGACCACGGTTACGCCCTCGCCGCGTCCAGCTTCACCGGCACTGTCGGTTACGCCGTCGAACCGGCCCTGCACGACCAGATCGCGCTGCTGGACTGGTTCGACGCCCACGTCGGACGGCCCCGGCAGACCGTCTCCACCGGACAGTCGCTCGGCGCGGCGGTCGCCGTGCTGCTGGCCGAGCGGCACCCGCGCCGGTTCGCCGGGGTGAGCACCATGTGCGGCGAGTACGACCCGCTCGGCACCTGGAACATGGCACTCGACCTCACGTTCGCGATCAGGACGCTGCTCGCCCCCGGCGAGGACATCGACCTGGTACGCGCCGACGACCCGACCGCCAGCGCGGCCGCGCTCCAACAGGCGGTGCAACGGGCCGTCGGCACCCCGCAGGGACAGGCGCGGATCGCGCTCGCCGCCTCGTTCGGCAACGTACCCGGCTGGTACTCCGCGCACCTGCCCGAGCCGACCGACCCGACCGAACGGATCCTGGCCCAGGCATCCTGGCTGGAGTGGGCGTACTCGCTCGGCATGGGGCCGACCGGGCGGGCGGACCTGGAGGCGCGGGCCGGCGGCAACCCGTCCTGGAACGTCGGCGTCGACTACACCCGGCAACTGGCCCGCTCGGCCCAGCACGACCAGGTGCGCGCCGCGTACCGGGCGGCCGGGCTCGACCTGCGCGCCGACCTGGACCGGCTTGCCACGGCACCCCGGATCGCCGCCGACCCGGCCGCGGTCGGCTACCTCTACCGCTACGGCGTTCCGGTCGGGCGTACGCCGGTGCCGGTGCTGAGCCTGCACAACATCCGCGACGGCGGCGCCGTCACCGACCAGGAGCGCTGGTACGCCGACCAGGTACGCCGCAACGGTGACCCGGGCCGACTACGCCAGCTCTACGTCAACCGGGGCGGGCATTGCGCGTTCAGCGCGGCAGAGGAGATCGTGTCACTGCGGTCGCTGCTGCACCGGGTCGACACCGGACGGTGGGCCGATCTCGACCCGCACCGGCTGAACCGCACCGCTGGCGGGTACGCCGAGCCGTACCAGTTCGTCCTGGACCTGGCGACCTTCGCGGACCGGCCGATGCCCCCCGCCTTCGTCCGCCACACCCCGCCGGAGTTCCTGCGCCCCTCGCGCTGACCCGGTACGGATCGGCGGCCGTCCCATGATCGGGCGGCCGCCGCTCCGTGTCTTCCACCGTCACCGTTCCCGCGGTACGGGTGGTCAGTAGCCGTTCACGACCTCGTTGACCAGTGGCTCTCCGGCCACGTACCGGCGTAGCTGAGCGCCGGCAAGGCGGTAGGTGCGGGTCATCAGGCCGTGCACCATCGCGCCGACGTGCGGTGTGATCAGTACGTTCGGCAGTTGCCAGAGCGGGTCGTCCGATGGCAGCGGCTCCGGTTCGGTGACGTCCAGTGCCGCCCCGATCCGGCCGGTGGAGAGTTCGGCGTACAGGGCCACCGGGTCGGCGACCTGGCCACGGGAGGCGTTGACCAGCAGGGCTCCGTCGGGCATGGCGGCCAGGAAACGCGCGTCGATCAGTCCCCGGGTCTGTTCGGTCAGCGGCACCAGCAGGACCACCACGTCGGCCGAGGGCAGCAGTTCCGGCAGGTCGGCGACGCCGTACACGCCCTCGTCCGGGCGGGCGGTGCGGGCGGCCAGGGTCAGGGTCACGCCGAACGGCGCGAGCCGGGCCGCGACCGCCGTGCCGATCGAGCCGGCGCCGATGATCAGTACGCGTTTGCCGTACAGCTCGTCGGTGGGGGTGACCTGCTCGTGCGCCCAGTGGTGGCGTTCCTGGGCCCGGACGAACTCGGGGAACCGGCGCAACTGGGCCAGGATCGCGCCGACCACCCACTCGGCGGTCGAGGAGTCGTGCACGCTGCGCGCGTCGCAGAGCGTGACCCTCGGCGGAAGGGCTCTGATCCAGGCGTCCGCGCCCGCGCTGGGAAGCTGCACCACCCGCAGGTCGGGCAGGTCCGGGGCGAGTCGCACCATGGGCGGCTGACCGATGAACGTCGGCATCCAGAACTCGACGCCGGTCGGCTCCGAGGGCAGCCGGAACGGGTCGTCCGCCACCTCGACGGTGACGCCGGACGGCAGCTCACCCAGCAGGGATATGCCGGACTTATGAGGAATCCACGCCTTCACGTATTAATACGATAGCTTCTCATGATTCTTCGATGTCCGGCGTATCCGAAATCCGCAGGTCAGAGCATCCGCGTCGATCGCCCGGCCGGTACGGCAAAGCCCTGTGGGTTGAATCATAAGTAGCTTTTATAAGCACATGATATATAACTGAGCCGTGGTGAACGGATCCTCCGACGGCGAAGCCGACCTGCTCCGTACGGTGAACAGCTTCGACCGGGTGATCCGGCTGCTCCGGCGGCTCACCACACCCGACGGGCTCAGCCTGACCGCGGCCTCCACGCTCTACCGGCTGGACGAGTTCGGCGCGCACCGCCTCTCCGATCTGGCCGTCGCCGAGGGGGTCACCCAGCCCGGCATGACCCAACTCGTCTCCCGGCTGCAACGCGACGGGCTGGCCGAACGCGGCAGCGACCCGGCCGACCGCCGGGTGGTGGTCGTCGACATCACCGAGGCCGGGCGGGACCTGGTACGGCATCGCCGGGCAATCCGCGCGGAGAAGCTCGCCCAACTCCTCGCCGACCTCGGCCCCGAAGAACGGGCGGCGGTGGTCACCTCGCTACAGGTACTCGACCGGCTCGCCGCCCGTGCGGAACCCACTCCGAACGAGGAACAACTGACGTGACGGATTCGAACGGGCAAGCCGGCACCGCCGGCACGGGTACCGGCGGACGCGGCCTGACCGGCGGCGGCGCCGACAACCCGCGCTACAAGTGGGTCGCCCTGTCCAACACCACCCTGGGCATGCTGCTCGCCACGATCAACTCCTCGATCGTGCTGATCTCGCTGCCGGCGATCTTCAACGGGGTCCACCTCAACCCGCTGGAGCCGGGCAACGTCAGTTACCTGCTCTGGATGCTGATGGGTTACATGCTGGTCACCGCGGTCCTGGTGGTGACCCTCGGCCGCCTCGGCGACATGTACGGCCGGGTCCGCATCTACAACGCCGGCTTCGCCATCTTCACCGTCACCTCGATCGTCCTGTCTCTGGACCCGTTCGACGGTGGCGGCGGCGCACTCTGGCTGATCGGCTGGCGGGTGCTCCAGGCCGTCGGCGGCTCGATGCTGATGGCAAATGCGGCGGCGATCGTCACCGACGTGTTCCCGGCCCGGCAACGCGGCACCGCGCTGGGCATCAACATCGTCGCGGGCATCGCCGGCTCGTTCATCGGACTCGTCCTCGGCGGCCTACTGGCTGAGTGGAACTGGCGGTCGGTGTTCTGGGTCAACGTGCCGATCGGCCTGCTCGGCACGATCTGGGCCTACCGCTCCCTGCACGACACCGGCGTACGGGTCAAGGCGCGGCTCGACTGGTGGGGCAACCTGACCTTCGCCGTCGGGCTGACCGCGCTGCTCGCCGGCATCACGTACGGCATCCAGCCCTACGGCGGGCACACCATGGGCTGGACCAACCCGTGGGTGTTGGCGGGGCTGATCGGCGGGGTCGCCGTACTCGCGCTGTTCTGCGTGATCGAGTCCCGGGTGGCCGAGCCGATGTTCCCGCTCGGACTGTTCCGGATCGCCGCCTTCGCCAGCGGCAACGCCGCCAGCCTGCTCGGCTCGATCGCCCGCGGCGGACTCCAGTTCATGCTCATCATCTGGTTGCAGGGCATCTGGCTGCCGCTGCACGGTTACAACTACGAGCAGACCCCGCTCTGGGCCGGCATCTACCTGCTCCCGCTCACCATCGGCTTCCTCGCCGCCGGTCCGCTCGCCGGAGCGCTCTCCGACCGGTACGGCGCCCGACTCTTCGCCGCCGGTGGACTGGTGGTGATGGCCGTGTCCTTCGGCGGTCTGCTGCTCATCCCGAGCGACTTCGACTACTGGGTGTTCGCGCTGCTGGTCTTCCTCAACGGGCTCGGCGGTGGCCTGTTCGCCGCCCCGAACACCGCCCTGGTCATGTCGAGCGTGCCGGCCCGGCTGCGCGGCGCCGCCTCCGGTATGCGGGCGACCTTCCAGAACTCCGGCATGGTGCTCTCCATCGGGGTCTTCTTCTCGCTGATGGTGGCCGGGTTGGCCGGCTCGCTGCCGCAGACCCTCGACTCCGGACTGACCGCGCAGGGCGTACCGGCCGCGGCCGCGCACACCGTCGCGCAACTCCCACCGGTCGGTACGCTCTTCGCCGCGTTCCTCGGCTACAACCCGATCCAGCAACTGCTCGGGCCGGACGTGCTGGATGCGCTGCCGACCGCGAACGCGGACACGCTCATCGGTCGGGAGTTCTTCCCGCACCTGATCGCCGGGCCGTTCCACCACGGGCTCGGCATCGTGTTCTGGCTCGCCATCGCGATGGCGTTGGTCGGGGCCGCCGCCTCCCTGTTCGCCCCCAAGGCGACCGCCGCCGGACCCGCCGACGACCTGGTCACCCGGGAGACCGAACTGGTGGATGAGCTGTACGGGGCGGAGCCGCTGACCCCGACCCCCCGAGCGGCGGAGCCGCTGGTACGCGACCGCGACCGGGGCTGACCATACGGTCGCTCCGGCTGTGCCGGGCAGGGCGCCCGCCGTACCCCCTCGCGGCGGGCGCCCGTACGTCGACCGACCCGTCCCCCCGTCCGGTGCGGCTGGGTCGCGGCCCGTCGCGGGACTGGGGCGCGAAGCCGACAGCGCGCGGGACGGCTCGCGGGGATGATGGATTGTCATGGCGACCACGGTCCGTGCCCAGTTGCGTACGCTGACCCGCCTGCGGGCGGCGCTCTGGGCTCCGGGTGCGGTGGCCGTGCTGGCCCTACTCCTGATGCCGGTGTACGAGAACGGCTACGAATTCGTCGTCAACTACGACCCGCAGGGCGACGCCGAGCAGTTCGAACGGCTCTACACCACCGCCCTGCTCCGCTACACCTCGGGTTTCGTGTGCGGCCAACTCATCGCGCTCGCCGTCGGCGCGGCCCTCGGCCGCCACTGCGTACGCACTGCGGCTCCGGCGCGACCGTTGTCCATCATGGCCACCGCCGGGTTGGCGGGTACGGCACTGGGACTGCTGAACCTGGCCGTGGTGGCACCGGCCGCCGCACTCCGTACCGAGCTGGCGATGTCCATTGTGGACGTACGCGCGGCCGGGCTGGACTTCGACCCGGACCTGCTCCGGGATCCGGGGTTCTGGCAGGTGCTGCTGGTCGGGCTGCTGTCGTTCCCGCTCTGGGCGGTGGCCGGTGCCGCCGCGGGTTTGCTGCTCGACCCGGCGAGGGTCGTCCCGGCGCTGCTGGCCTGGGTGCTGGCCGGCGGGGTGACCGCCGTGCTGGTGGTGCTCTGGGACGAGCGGCTGGCCGCCGTCGCCGCGCTGGTCAGCCCGCCGTTCGGCAGCGTCGCGTCCCCGCTGGGCACCGGCACGAACGCCGACGCCGTCACCGTGGCGCTGCTCGTCGCCGGAGTCGCGTACGCGGCCGTGCTCGGGACCGCCGCCGTGAGGGTCTCGCCGGGTCGCCGTCGCGGCGTCGCCGGGTGATCGTGCTCATGATCGACCCAAACCGGACGTGGGGACGGTAAGCTCACCGGCGTGACCGCCGTGCCGCTTTCCCGCCCCTTGTGGTGGGTGGCACGCCGGTCACTGCGGTTGCTGACCGGCCTGATCCTGATGGCGCTCGTGCTCGGCCTGAGCGCCGCTGCCGCCGACGCCGCTCCGCCGTCCGCACACCGGTCCGGTGTCCCGGCGCACGCGGCCGTCACCGCTGCGGCAACCGCCACGGAACCACAGGCCGGCACCCCGCCAGCGGACGCCACCCGGTCGGTGACGCCGGCCACCGGTGTCACCGAGAAAGCCGTACGGGCCGGCGAGCGGGTCGACTCCGACGTCGCCGCCGACCGCGCCCCGGCCGCCGACCGGGTCACCGTCACGCCTGGTCAGCCGGACCGGCGGACCGTGCCGCACCGCCCCGCGCGTTCGATCGTCCCGGCCGGCGCCGGTCCCGGCCTGCCCGCCGGACCGCGGGCTCCGCCCCTCGGGTGATCCCCGGCCGGCCGTGACGGCCGGCGAGTTCTTCCGCGATCCACGACGCGTATCCCCAGGTCCTCGACGGGCCGATCGGGTACGACGCCGGAGCAGGATCGCGCGGCCCCGATGGAAACCCCGAACGCGATCGTTTATCGGCGAGGTGTGCTGGTTATGGACAATCTCATGTACTTTTTCCTGCTCGACATTCCCCGGGCCGCGGTGATCTGGTCCGGCCTGATCGTGGTGGCACTGGTCGCCATGGCGATCCTGATCGCCCGCCGGCCCCGACCCGAGTTCACCGACGGCGGCGGCCCGAACGGCGTCGTGCCCATGCGGGCGGCGGTTGCCGGTCGAGCCCGGCTCACCGCCGAGGCGGAGGAACTAGTCCGCTACGCCGACGAGGTGGCCGTTGCCGCGGGTCGGGCGGCCGAGACGGCACGCCGTCGCCGGGAGGAGTGGCTGGCCGCGCAGGACGACGCCGAGGCGGCGTGGCAGGCGTACGAGGCTGCCGATGCCGACGCCCGCCGGGTGGCCGCGACCACGTACCTGCCGGTTCCGCGTACGCCACGCACCCCGTCGGAGTACGCCGACCGGGAGCGTTACCTGCACCGGGCCGCGCTGAGCGCCTGTGGCCGGCAGGAACTGTCAGTGCTCGAACTGAGCAACGCGCTGGCGCACCGCAACGGGTGGGACCCCCGCCGGCACCCGGTCGAGCAGGAGGTCGTGCTGCGCCGCGCCGTACGCGAGAGCCGGCTCGCCGCCCAGCGGAGCGCCGCCGAACGCGAGCACGCCGCGTGGCGTACGGCGGAGGCTGCGGCGGTAGCCGCCCAGAGCCTGCGCGACGAGGCGTTCGCCGCGGCCGAGCGGGCGAACCAGGCATCGCACCTGCTGCCGCCGGGCGGCGGCGGCACGGGCGGCAGCGCCCCGGTCCGTGACGCGTCCCGCCAGCACCGCCCGGCCACCAGGTGGCGTACGGCCAGCGCCGGCTGAGCCGCGCCACGGACCGACTCGCACGGTCGGGTTGAGTCCGATGTGGACTACGGGCGTGGGGGCTACGGCTGGTTCGGCGGGACCGGTCGCGGCGCCTGGGGCGTGATGACCATGGGACGCTCGTCCGGGTCGGTGAAGCAGGAGGCGCACGCGCCCGGCGGGTCCTCAGGGACGGCAGCGGCGGCCGGGGCAGCCCCGGTGGCGACGATGCCGACGAGCACCGCGGCGGCGAAGGCGGTCCGGATCGGAGTGACATGGGCCCTGAGGCGTTTCATCCGTCTTCCTTGTCTGGTTGTTCGGGTGGTCGGGGCACGGCGGTTCGGGACATCGGTAGGGGAGCGGCACCGGCGGCACCGAGCAGGAGCGCGAGTTGGAACCGGTTCTCCACGCCGAGCCGGTCCATCAGCTCCCGCATCGTGTACGCCACCGTCCGTACGCTCAGTTTCAGCTCGTTGGCGGCGGACACGTCCGTGTGTCCGGCGGACAGGAGCGCGACGAGCGCCTGCTCCCGGGGCGTGAGTGTGATGGGCGGTACCCCCTGTCGGTGCGGATCGCGTCCCTGCGTCCACAACCGGTCGAAGAGTCCGCAGAGTGCCTGTACCACCGGTGCATCGTCGACCTCGACGACACCGGCTTCGAAGTTCAGCGGGTCGGCCGGAAAGAGCGCGACGCGGCGGTCGAAGACAATCAGTTTTATGGGCAGGTCGGGCAGTTCCCGGTAGGTCATACCCACGCCGCCCACCTGGGCCAGGTGTGCGGTGGTGCGGTCGCCGTCACCGGGTGGCCGACCGAGGATGCGAATCTGGATACCCCGTTCGACCAGGCCACGGTCGACCGGAAGCGCCGCCGCGGTCGCGTCGGCGGTGATCACCTCCTCGGTGTTGATGGCCAGGTGCTCGTGCCGTTCGGCGGCGCCGAGGTGGGCGATCCGCCGACGGGCGAGCGAGCGGCTGGTCCAGTGCCGGATCCGGGACTCGTCGAGCGTCGGCAGGTCCAGCCCGTCGAGCGTGCCGAAGTGCTGCCGCCAGCGATCCCGCTGACTGCCGGGCACCACCGGCCGGCGCAGGTACCGCAGCACCTGCGGCACCGGGCACGGATCCCAGCGCCGGGCGACACCGGGGCGGATCGTGGCCGAGCGGGTCGGTTGGGCCGCCCGTACGGCCGCCAACTCGTCCAGGGCGGCGACCACGCGGGATCGGGGCAGGCCGAGTTCCCGGCTCAGTTCGGTGTCCTTGCGACCGCCCATCATGGTCAGCGCGCGGTAGATGAGATCCGCGTCCGGTGACACTCCCCACCGGGTGAGACGCGGAATCGTGTCGGTGGATTCGGGCACCCGATCCTCCCGTCGACCGTTCCGGAGCGGACCCCCCGCTCGCCCCGTACACAGCACACCATCACGTCAACCGCCGGGGAAGAGCGGTGCGCCGCATTGCACGATCATGCAATGGATAAACGGTGTGTCCTTGCCCGGCGGTCTCGGGCTGCCGCATTGTCAACGGGTCGCCGACAGCGGAGAGCTACACAACGGGGGGTAGCTCTCCCACGGCGGCGTCCAGGTTCCCGGCACCCGTGGTTCGGGGGCCGTGACGGTGCCGGGCACCTGGCCGTACTCACCGTGGGATCACCGAAGCGGTCGTCGCGGGCCGGTGATCCCACGGTGGTCGCGGACCGTGCGTCGCCGCCCGGGGTACGGGGGCCGCCCGGCGCCCCGCCGCCGGTGGCGACCTATGGTGGGTGGCATGCCCCGTACCATCGCGACCAACACCCGGGTCGACCGTGAACAGTTGACCGAGTTCCTCGCCCCGCGCCACCGGGCCGTCCTGCTCACCACCCGGGCCGACGGCCGCCCGCAGTCGTCGCCGGTGGCCTGCGGCGTCGACACGTCCGGCCGGATCGTCATCTCGACCTATCCCGAGCGTGCCAAGGCGGCCAACATCCGGCGTGATCCGCGGGTGTCGGTCTGCGTGCTGTCGGACGACTGGAACGGGCCCTGGGTGCAGGTCGACGGCACCGCCGAGGTGCTCGACCTGCCGGAGGCGCTGGAGCCGCTGGTCGACTACTTCCGGTGCATCTCCGGTGAGCACCCGGACTGGGACGAGTACCGGCAGGCGATGCGTACGCAGGGCAAGTCGCTGATCCGGGTGACGATCGAGAGCTGGGGGCCGCTGGCCACCGGTGGTTTCCCGGCCCGGCTCGGCGACGCCTGACAGGCCGGGGCGCCGGGCGGTGCGGAGCCCGGCCGCCGGAAACAGCGGTGGTGGTTTGTCCCGTTCCGCCGCAGTCCCGGGTTGGCTGGGGCAGCATACGGAAATGACCCGTATCGAGACGCCGTTCGGCTTCTCCTCGACCGCCGCCGAGGTGGCGGAGGGGATCGACCTGTCCGGGCGCCGGGTGATCGTCACGGGCGGTGCGTCCGGCATCGGGGTGGAGACCGCGCGGGCGCTGGCGGCCATCGGTGCCGAGGTCACGCTCGCCGTACGCAACACCGACGCGGGGGCGCGGACCGCCGCCGACATCACCGGTACCACCGGCAACAAGAACGTACGGGTGGCCGTGCTGGACCTGGCCGACCGCGCCTCGGTGTCCGCCTTCGTCCACGCCTGGGACGGGCCGCTGCACGTGCTGGTCAACAACGCCGGCATCATGGCCTCCCCGGAGCAGCGCACCTCCGACGGGTGGGAGATCCAGTTCGCCACCAACCACCTGGGTCACTTCGCCCTCGCCTTCGGGCTCTACGACGCGCTCGCCTCGGCCGGCGGTGCCCGGATCGTCTCGGTCAGCTCCAGCGCGCACATGCTCTCGCCGGTGATCTTCGACGACCTTCAGTTCGCCTTCCGCAGCTACGACCCCTGGTTGGCGTACGGGCAGTCCAAGTCGGCGAACATCCTGTTCGCGGTCGGCGTCACCGGGCGCTGGGGCGACGCCGGCATCACCGCGAACGCGCTGAGCCCCGGCGCGATCGAGACCAATCTCCAGCGCCACGTCGGTGGCCGGCTGAGCACGCCCGCCGACCGGATCAAGTCGCCGGAGCAGGGTGCGGCGACCTCGGTGCTGCTGGCCACCTCGCCGCTGCTCGACGGCATCGGCGGCCGCTACTTCGAGAACTGCAACGAGGCGTCGCTGGTCACCCGGCGGAGCCCGGACCTGAGCGGCGTGGCGCCGTACGTGCTCGACCGTGCCAACGCCGACCGGCTCTGGGAGACGTCCCTGCGTCTGCTCGCCTGAGTGCGGACGGGACTACGGCGAGGGGTCGGCGGGGGGTGGATCGCCGGGGCCGCCGACGACCTGTAGTTGCAGCGGCCGGTAGTCGGTGTGCGGGTCGGTCACGGTGAAACCGGCCGAGTCGAGGATGGACCAGATCGCCTGGCGCATGGACTCGGCGATGGCACCGAAGTGGCGCAGTACGGGGTCGTCCATCCGTTGCTCGGTCACGCACACCACCACCGCGTTGCCCAGGCGCCGGTGCGGTCGCCAGAGTACGAAGACACCGCCGGCCTCGTCGTCGCCCGGATCCACGTCCACCGTCACCCCGGCGAAGTAACCGTCGTCGCCCTCGTCGGCGACCGGGAGTCCCGCCTCGGACAACACGTCGCGCACCTGTGCCGCGAGGCGCTTCCATTCGTCGAGCACCGCGGCCGGTACGAGCGTGAACACCCCTGGACTCCTCCAGCGTCCGAAGCGGCCACGTCACCGTGGCCCTGACCTGATCAACTGGACCGACAGTAGCAACGCCCGTGCGTCGTCGCCTGCCTGGCGACACGGCCGGGCCCGGCCGTCGTCTCCCGTTCGCGCACGGTAGCCGTGCCGGCTCACCCCGGTGCTCGCCGCGCTGGGCCGCGGGACCGGCCCGTCGTTACTCCGCGGAAATTTCCCGGTCATGCCATTGACACGGCTCGGACGCGCTCGTAACTTTCCTGTCGAAGCGGTTAGTCGAACCGCTTCGACTAACCGCTTCGACAACCCCTGACCAGCGCTGACGTACCGCAGCGTTTTCCTCACCCGGGAGGTGCGTCATCGCCTCGATGTACGACGTGGCCCGGCGCGCGGGCGTGGCCGTCAGCACGGTGTCGTACGCGCTGAACGGCACCCGGCCGGTCGGCAAGGAGACCGCCGCCCGGATCCGCCGGGCCATGGACGAGTTGGACTACCGACCCAACGCCCTGGCCCGGGGGCTGGCCAGCAAGCGCAGCCGCAACATCGCGCTGATCTTCCCGGCGCTGGAACGCGGGCTGGGCATCACCGAGATGGAGTTCGTCTCCAGCGCGGCCGAGACAGCCAGCGAGAACGGCTACCACCTGGTGCTCTGGTCCACCCCGGTGGACGACACCGAGTTGCTCACCCGGCTGACCCGCGACGGTCTGGTCGACGGGGTGGTGATCATGGAGGTGCACCTGGCCGACGAGCGGATCGACCTGCTCCGGCGTACCGGGGTGCCGTTCTGCATGATCGGTCGCACCGCCGACTGCGCCGACGACAGCTACGCCGACATCGACTTCGAACAGACCACCCGCGACGCGGTACGGCACCTCGCCGGCCTCGGCCACACCACGATCGGCTTCGTCAACCACTCCCAGCGCTCGTTCGACGCCGGCTACGGCCCCTCCGTACGGGCTGCGGAGAGCTTCGCCCGTACCGCGGAAGAACTCGGCGTACGCCAGGTCAGCCGGTGCTGCGCGGACTCACCGGCGGCCGGTCGGCGGCTGTGGCGGGAACTCGTCGAGCGGGAGCCCGACCTGACCGGGCTGGTGGTGATGAACGAGCGGGCCAGCGCGGGCGTGCTGGCTGCCATCGCCGAGCAGGGCGCGAGGGTGCCCGAGGACTACTCGATCCTCTCCGTCGCCTCCTCCGAGCGGGTCGCCGAGATGACGTACCCGCCGCTGACCACGTTCCACCCGCCCAGCGCCGAACTCGGGCGGCTGGGCGTACAGACCCTGATCGACTCACTCGACGGGCGGTCCGGTCCGCTCGTGCAGAAACTGTTGCCCTGCAAGCTGGTCGTCCGCGAGAGCACCGGACCGCGGCCGGCCGGCGGGGCGCGTCCCCCCATCGGCACCGAGGCCCCCTGACGCCGGGCGTACCACTGCGGACCGAACCGATCACCCAGACACCCCCACCATCGCCGGGCAGCGAACCCACCCATCCCACCGCTGCCGGCGGGACCGCTCCATCCAGGAGGCCGGAAGTGAATCGATCGAGCAAGACGGGCGCGACGAGGAAGACGGGTGCGGTCGCGACCGCACTGGTCGCGGTGGCGGCCCTGGGGCTGTCCGCCTGCGGCGCCGACGCCGACGACAGCGGCGACGGCAAGTCCCTGCGGCTCTGGCACTTCGAGGGCGCGAACAGCGCCATGGGCCTGGCCTGGGCCGAGGCGATCAAGCAGTTCGAGGCGAGCCACCCCGGGGTCAAGGTGACCTACGAGGAGAAGGGCTTCGAGCAGATCCGGCAGAACGCCGGCATGATCCTCAACTCCGACCAGGGCCCGGACATCCTGGAGTACAACAAGGGCAACGCCAGCGCCGGGCTGCTCTCCAAGCAGGGGCTGCTGACCGACCTGACCGCCGAGGCCGGCAAGCGCGGCTGGGATAAGGCGATCTCGCCCAGCGTCGCCACCACCTCCAAGTACGACCAGGCCGGCATCATGGGCGGCGACAAATGGTACGGCGTGCCGAACTACGGCGAGTACGTGATGGTCTATTACAACCAGGACCTGTTCGACAAGTACCAGCTCAAGGTGCCGACCACGCTCGCCGAGTTCGAGTCGGTGATGGACACCTTCGTGCAGAACAAGGTCACACCGCTCTCCGTCGGCGGTGCCGAATACCCGGCCCAGCAGATCTTCTACGAGCTGGCCCTGTCGAAAGCAAACCGGTCCTTCGTGGACGACTACCAGCTCTACAAGAACAAGGTGAACTTCACCGGCCCGGAGCTGACGTACGGCGCGAACACCTTCGCCGATTGGGTCAGGAAGGGCTACCTCGGCAAGGACTCGGCCGGCATCAAGGCCGAGGACATGGGGGTGGCGTTCAGCCAGGGCAAGTACCCGATCCTCATCTCCGGTAGCTGGTGGTTCGGCCGGTTCAGCGACGAGATCAAGAACTTCAAGTGGGGCACCTTCCTGTTCCCCGGCAACACCCTCCAGCCCGGCTCCGGCGGCAACCTCTGGGTGGTGCCGACGAGTTCCAAGAACAAGCAGCTCGCGTACGACTTCATCGACATCACCATGAAGCCGGAGATCCAGAACCTGCTCGGCAACTCCGGCGGCGTACCGCTCGCGGCCGACCCGGCGGCGATCAGCAACCCGAAGGCCAAGGAGCTGATCGAGAACTTCAACAAGCTCAACAGCTCCGACGGCCTCGCGTTCTACCCGGACTGGCCGGCACCCGGCTACTACGACGTACTGGTCGCCGGCATGCAGAACCTGATCAACGGCAGCAAGAAGCCGGAGCAGGTGCTCGACGAGATCGCCAAGCCGTACAACGACAACCTGGCCAGCATCGGCAAGTGACCGCGCTCCCGCGCCGGGGACCACGGGTTCCCGGCGCGGGCCGCCCTCCAACCGTGGAGGCACCAATGGTTAACACGCTCACCCGCGCACGTCCGGCGGCGGCCGGGCGGGGTCGGTCGCGGCGGGACCGGGCGCGGCGGTCCCGTACCGACCGCGGCTACCTGGTCTTCCTGATCCCGGGGCTGCTGCTCTTCCTGGCCGTCATCGTGGTGCCGCTGCTGATGAACATCGGGATCAGCTTCACCCGGTGGCAGGGGATCGGCACCCCGGAGTGGATCGGCCTGGAGAACTACGACCGGCTGCTGCACGACGCCAACTTCTGGACCTCGTTCCGCAACATCATCTTCATCATCCTGGCCATGGCGGTGCTGCCCACCCTGCTCGGGCTCTTCCTCGCCGCGGTCCTGTTCGACTACGTGGCCAAGCGGATCGGCCCGCGTACGGCCAGCGTGTTCCGGTCCGGGCTCTACCTGCCGCAGGTGCTGCCGGTGGCGGTCACCGGCATCGTCTGGGGCTGGATCCTGCATCCCGGCTACGGCGCGCTCAACCAGATCCTGGACCGGATCGGGCTCGGCTCGCTGGCCCACAACTGGCTCGGCGACCCGAAGTACGCGCTCTGGAGCGTCATGGCGGTCATGGTCTGGTTCCAGCTCGGCTACCCGATCGTGATGTTCATGTCCGGGCTGCAACGCGTCGACCCCGAGCTGTACGAGGCCGCCGACCTCGACGGGGCCGGCTGGTGGCAGCGGTTCACCCGGATCGCGGTGCACCTGATCAAGCCGGAGATCTACGTCGTGCTGGTCACCACCACCATCGCCGCGTTGAAGATCTTCGGGCAGATCTTCGTGCTGACCAGGGGCGGGCCGGGCAACTCGACGCTGGTCCCGTCGTACTTCGCGTACCAGAACTTCTTCGAGAAGGCGAACGCCGGCTACGGTTCGGCGATAGCCACCGTACTGACCGTCATCATCGTGGCGCTGACGTACGTCTTCCTGCGCCTCCAGACGCGCGACGAGCGCCGGGACGGGAGCTGACGATGGCTTCTACCGTGAAACAGAGTCGCCGACCGGGTTGGCTCACCCGCCCGGTCGTGCTGGTCGTGCTGACCGCCTTCACCCTGCTGGTGCTGGCACCGTTCCTGGTGGTCGCGCTGAATGCGTTCAAGACCCCGGCCGAGTACGCCTCGAACGGTCCGCTCTCCCTGCCCGGCGGCCTCCATCTCCAGGGCATCGTCGACTTCTGGTACCGGGTCGACTTCGGCGAGAAACTCTGGAACAGCTTCCTGATCAGCGCATCCGTCGCCGTACTGGCGATCGTCATCTCGGTGCTCAACGCGTACGCGATCGGCATCGGCCGCCTGCGCGGCCGGCTGGCCTTCCTGATGTTCTTCCTGCTGGCCAACCTGCTGCCGCAGGAGGCGCTGGTCTACCCGCTGTACTACCTGTCCAAGCTGGTCGGTCTCTACAACACCCGGCTCGCGGTGATCATCATCCTGACCGCGATCCAGGCCGCGTTCGGCACCTACCTGCTCTCCTCGGTCTTCCGCGACTTCCCCCGGCAACTGCTGGAGGCCGCAGCACTCGACGGCGCCGGCAAGTGGCGGGTGCTCTGGCGGGTGGTGGTCCCGACCAACTGGCCCACCCTCTCGGTGCTGTTCACCTTCTTCTTCATCTGGACCTGGAACGAGTTCTTCCTGCCGCTGATCTTCCTGATCTCCAACGACAACCAGACCGTTCCGGTCGCCCTCGGCGTGCTCCAGGGCGACCGGATGATGGACGCCACCACAACCAGCGCCTCCGCCCTACTGGGCATCGTGCCGGCGGTGCTGTTCTTCCTCATCTTCCAGCGCACCCTGACCCGCGGCGTGATGGCCGGCGCGGTCAAGTAACGCATCAACCGGATAGGACCCGAGATGAAGTTCAGCAACGGTTACTGGCGGATGCGCGACGGCGTACACCCGCTCTACCCGATGCAGGTACGCGACGTCGCGGTGGAGCCCGCCGCGCTCACCGTGTACGCCCCGACGAAGAAGATCCTGAACCGGGGCGACACCCTCAACCAGCCGCTGATCACCGTACGGTGCACCTCGCCCGCGCCGGACGTGATCGCGGTCAAGGTCGCACACCTGCTGGGGGAGCGGCCCCGGCGGCCGGAGTTCAGCCTCACCACCGACCCGGACACCGAGGTCCACACCAGCGACGGCACCGACTTCGCCTCCATCACCTCCGGCGCGCTCACCGCCCGGTTCCACCGCGGTGACGACTGGTGTCTCGACTTCGTCGCCGACGACCGGGTGCTGACCAGCAGCGGTTACAAGAGCATGGCCGCCCTCGACACCGACGACGGCTCGTACGTCCGTGAGCAGCTCCTGCTCGGCGTCGGCGAAACCGTGTACGGACTCGGCGAGCGGTTCGGCCCGCTGGTGAAGAACGGCCAGACGGTCGACATCTGGCAGGAGGACGGCGGCACCAGCAGCGAGCACGCGTACAAGAACGTGCCGTTCTACCTGACCACCGCCGGTTACGGCGTCTTCGTCAACCACCCCGGCCGGGTCTCGTTCGAGGTGGCCGCCGAGGCGGTGTCGAAGGTGTCGTTCAGCGTCGCCGGGCAGTCGATGGAGTACCTGGTCATCTACGGCCCCACCCCACGGGAGATCCTGCGCAAGTACACCGCGCTCACCGGCCGCCCGGCCCTGCCGCCGGCCTGGTCGTTCGGCCTCTGGCTGAGCACCTCCTTCACCACCTCGTACGACGAGGAGACGGTGAACAAGTTCGTCAGCGGGATGGCCGACCGGGACCTGCCACTGTCGGTCTTCCACTTCGACTGCTTCTGGATGCGCGAGTTCCACTGGTCCGACTTCGAGTGGGACCCGGAGGTCTTCCCCGATCCGGTCGGCATGCTGAAGCGGCTGCGGGAACGCAACCTGAAGATCTGCGTCTGGCTCAACCCGTACATCGCACAGCGTTCGGCGCTGTTCGCCGAGGGCATGGAGCACGGCTACCTGGTCAAGACCGCCGACGGGGACGTCTGGCAGTGGGACCAGTGGCAGGCCGGCATGGCCCTGGTCGACTTCACCAACCCCGACGCCCGCCGCTGGTACGCCGACAAGCTGCGGGTCCTGCTGGACATGGGCGTGGACGCGTTCAAGACCGACTTCGGCGAGCGGATCCCGACCGAGGTGGTGTGGCACGACGGCTCCGACCCGGAGCGGATGCACAACTACTACACCCAGCTCTACAACCAGGTCGTCTTCGACCTGCTGCGCGAGCACCGGGGCGAGGGCGAGGCGGTGCTGTTCGCCCGGTCCGCTACCGCCGGTGGCCAGCAGTTCCCGGTGCACTGGGGCGGCGACAGCGAATCCACCCCGGCGTCGATGGCGGAAACGCTGCGCGGCGGCCTGTCGCTGGCGATGTCCGGCTTCGGCTACTGGAGCCATGACATCGGCGGCTTCGAGGGCAAGCCGGATCCGGCCCTGTTCAAGCGCTGGGTGCCGTTCGGGCTGCTCTCCACGCACAGCAGGTTGCACGGCAGCCAGAGTTACCGGGTGCCGTGGGACTTCGACGAGGAGGCGGTCGACGTACTGCGGATCTTCACCCGGCTCAAGGCGCGGCTGATGCCGTACCTGTTCGGGCAGGCGGTGATCGCGCACCGGGAGGGGATGCCGGTGCTCCGGCCGCTGGTGGCCGAGTTCCCGGACGATCCGGCGGTGGCGTACCTGGACCGGCAGTACCTGCTCGGCGACAGCCTGCTGGTCGCGCCGGTGTTCGACGTGGACGGCACGGTCGACTACTACGTGCCGGCGGGCACCTGGACCGATCTGATGACCGGGGCGGAGATCACCGGTCCGCAGTGGGTCCGGGAGTCGGTCGGCTTCGACCGGGTGCCGGTCCTGGTCCGCCCCGGTACGGTGCTGCCGCTCGGCGCCGTCGAGGACCGCCCCGACTACCCGTACGCCGACAACGTGACCCTGGCCGTCTACCAGCTCCCCGACGGCGCCGACGTCACGGTCTCCATCCCCGCCCCCGACGGCACCGAAGCCGCCCGCTTCTCCGTCACCCGCACCGATTCCACCCTGACCGCCACCCGCCTACTGGGCGAACCCCTCCCCTGGCAAATCCAACCCACCCCCACCCACCCCCCAACCCCCCTCCCCGCCTCCCAACCCACCTGGTCCACCCCCCAGACCAGCCCCCGTTGATCATGAAGCTAGGTACGGCGATCGGCTCGGATCGCGTCGCTAACTTCATGATCGACGGGGTGGTTCGGTCGGGCCCGGCGCGGCGGGGGTCGGTCGGCCGGGGGTCAGGGGGTGGGGCGGCGCCAGTGTTGGTGTTTCTTCTCGTCGCGGATGACGAAACCTAGGTGGGCGAGTTCGGTACGGATCCGGGCGGCGTAGTCGGTCTTGCCGTCCTTGAGGGCCTTCTGTCTGGCGGTGAGCAGGACGTTCACGCCGTCGGGCAGGTCGGCCACCGGCGCCACCCAGAGCCGGTACTCGGCCCGGTGCGGATCCTCGTCCACCCAGCGGTAGCCCTGCGCCTCGAACGCCTCCCGCAGCAGCTCACCCTTCAGGTCGGACTTCTCCCGGGCCAGCTCGGCGCCGGCCGCGTCGAGCAGCACCAGGTGCTTGCCGTCGAGGAAGACCAGATCCACCGCTTTCCCGTCGACCTGCCGTACGGTGCCGTCGCGCCGGGCCAGGGTGACCCGGTCGGCGCCGACGGTCACCACGAGCTGCTCGTGTACGGCCGTCACCGCGACGATCAGCCCGGCCACCACGCCGATCGCGATGGCACCGAGGGTCGCCGCAGGATCGGGCAGATCGTCGACGAACTTCGCCGCGATCTTCACCGGTGCCCACGGCAGCTTCACGAACCAGTCGGTGAGCGCGTGCAGCCCGGCGATCGCACCTGCGCCCAGCAGCGGGAACAGGATCCAGATCAGCAGCCGCTCCCAGCCCGGCTCGGCCACCACCCGCTCGTCGGGTGGGGCTGTCGGGGCGGGCTCGGGTGGCGCCCCCGGCGCCGGCTCGGGCGGCGACATCTACGAGACCTCGCGGCGGACGATCCGGACCAGCCCGGCGACCAGCGGGAGCAGCACCCAGAGTGCCACCGAGACGGCCAGCCGGCCCCACTGCCCGGCGGTCACCTCTGATGTCGTCAACGGCATCGAGGTGACACTGAGGTCGAGCCACTCCGCCGCCCGGCGCAACCCGCTGATCATCTCGCCCAGGATCGACCAGAGGGTCGGCAGCAGCAGGTAGAGCACGATCGCCAGCGGGGTGTTCAGGAACAGCATGCCGAACGCGACGCCCATCGCCACGTTGACGACCTGGAACACCGCGGCGTACGCGATCATGACCGGTTCGAACGACCAGGTGCCGGCCCCGCCGAGTGCCCCGGCCAGTGCGGTGCCGATCGCCGCCACCGCCAGGCTGGCCAGCACGGAGACGAGCGCGGCGACGCTCGCCGCGAGCAGCTTCGCCGCCAGCACCCGGTGCCGCCGGGGCACCAGGGCGAACGTGGTCATCGCGGTGCGCTGCGACCACTCGCCGGTCACCAGCAGGATGCCGAGCACGGGCAGCAGGATGCCGACCGGGAGCAGCGACGGGACGAAGAAGTTGGTGAAGGTCTGGTCCTCGTCCGGCATGACGAAGAGTTGCACCGTGACGATCGCCGCCGCGGCCAGCGCGATCACGATCAGCAACCAGTAGCCGGCCCGGGTGTCGGCCAGCTTGCGCAGCTCGACCGCGGTGAGCCGGGCCAACCCGGGGCGGCGCAACGAGGGTTGGGACGCCGGTCCGGCCGGCGAGGTGGTCGGGCTGATGGTCGTGGTGGTCATTTGACTGCCTCCCGTACGGAGTCGCCCGCGGTCAGGGTGAGGAAGATCTGTTCCAGGCCATTGCTCTCGGCCGACCGCAGCTCGATCAGCACGACACCGGCATCGGCCGCTACCCGTCCCACCGCCACCGGCTCCGCCTGGACCAGCAGTCCACCGTCGGTGCTGGTGGTGGCGGACAACCCGGCCCGTTGCAGGGCCGTACGCAGCGTCTGCGGGTCGACCGCCCGGACCACGGTGCCGGTCCCGGCCAGCAACTCGTCCTTGCTGCCCTCGGCGACGACCCGGCCACCCCCGATCACCACCAGCCGGTCCGCCACGCCTCCACCTCGCGTAGCAGGTGCGAGGAGAGCAGCACCGTGCCGCCCCGGTCGGCGAAGTCGCGCAGCAGGCCGCGCATCCAGAAGATGCCCTCCGGGTCCAGCCCGTTCGCCGGCTCGTCGAGGATCAACACCCGGGGCTCGCCCAGCAGCGCCTGCGCCAGGCCGAGCCGCTGCCGCATACCGAGCGAGTACGCCCGTACGCGTCGTTTCGCCGCCACCGCGTTCAGCCCGACCCGCTCCAGGGTCTCGCCGACCCGCCGCCGGTCGACGCCCATGGTCATCGCGGCCAGGGTCAGCGCCTCCCGGCCGGTACGCCCGGCGTGCTGGGCGGAGGCGTCCAGCAGGATGCCGATCTCCCGACCCGGGTTCGGCAGGTCCTGGTAGCGGACCCCGTTGACGGTCGCGGTGCCGGCCGAGGGCGGGGTCAGGCCACAGATCATCCGCATGGTGGTGGACTTGCCGGCGCCGTTCGGGCCGAGGAAGCCGGTGATGGTGCCCGGTTCGCACTGGAACGTCACGTCGTTGACGGCGGGGTGCCCGCCGTACCGTTTGCTCAGATGGTTGACCGCAATCATGTGACCAGCGTGGCGGCGCGGAGCCGCCCACCGCTGCGGCCGTCGGTCGCGTTCGCGCGACCTTGGTCTACGGTCCGGCCTCGACTTTGGTCGCTGTCGGTGGGCGGTGACAGTTCGTAACATGGGTGCGTGACCGGTATCGCGGCTTCGGAGAACGCCTGGCTGCTGCCGTCCGCCCTGACCGCGACGCCGGACCGGGCCGGACGGCAGCCGAGGCGTACCACCCGTGACTGGATCGTCGACTCGCTCTGCTTCCTGATCGCCGCCGGTTTCGCGATCATGGTCTCCTGGGACCTGCACCAACGGGACCAGCCCGGCCCGCTGGGCGGCACCATCCCGGAGTGGGTACTCACCCTGGACGGCTGGCTGAGCTTCGCCCTCTGCGGAGTGCTCTGGGTACGCCGCCGCTGGCCGGTCCAGCTGGCCCTGGCCGGCCTGCCGCTGAGCCTGATCTCACCCCCGTCCGGGGTGCTCATCCTGAGCCTGCTCTTCACGGTGGTGGTGCACCGGCCGCTCAAGATCGCCGCACCGATCATCGGCCTGCACCTGCTCGCCGCGTTCCTCTTCTGCTGGCTGCGTCCCGACCCGACCATCGGCCTGACGGTCTCGATCGCCCTGACGATCGCGATCATGGCCTCGGTGGTGCTCTGGGCCATGGTCGTCCGGGCCCGCCGCCAGCTTGTCGTCTCGCTGCGGGAACGGGCGTACCGGGCCGAGGCCGAGCAGCAGCTGCGGGTCGCCCAGGCCCGACACCTGGAACGGACCCGGATCGCCCGGGAGATGCACGACGTACTCGCGCACCGGATCTCGCTGCTCAGCCTGCACGCCGGGGCGTTGGAGTTCCGCCCGGACGCGGCACCGGACGAGGTGGCCCGAGCCGCCGGGGTGATCCGGGACAACGCCCACCTGGCCCTGCAGGACCTGCGTGAGGTGATCGGGGTGCTCCGCGAGGAGAACACCGGTGAGGGGCCGGAACGACCCCAGCCAACCCTGGCGGACCTGGCCGTGCTCGCCGAGGAGTCCCGGCGGGCGGGGATGCGGGTGAGCATCCGGGAGCGGATCGACCGGCCGGAGGCGGTGCCCGCGGGGATCGGGCGCAACGCGTACCGGATCGTGCAGGAGGGGCTGACCAACGCCCGTAAACACGCGCTCGGGGCGGCCGTGACGGTCACCGTGGTCGGCGCTCCCGGCACCGGACTCAGCGTCGAGGTCAGCAACCGGTGGCCGGTCGGGCAGGTGCCCGCGCAGCGGATCCCCGGCACCGGCACCGGTCTGGTCGGGCTCGCCGAGCGGACCAGCCTGGCCGGCGGCCGGCTGGAGCACGGCCGGACCGAGACCGGCGACTTCCGACTGGCGGCCTGGCTACCGTGGTCGGCGTGACCGAGAGATCAACCGGGCCCGGCGTGGGTGACGATTCGACTGCCGCGGGCGGTTCGACTGCCGCGGGCGGTTCGACTGCCGCGGGCGGTTCGACGGCGGCCGGCGGGGTGATCCGGGTCCTGCTGGTCGACGACGACGCGCTGGTCCGGGCCGGGCTGTCGATGATCCTCGGCGGGGCGGAGGACCTTCGGGTGGTCGGCGAGGTGGCCGACGGCGGCGAGGTCGCCGCCGCGGTGTCCGCGTACGCGCCGGACGTGGTGCTGATGGACATCCGGATGCCCAGGGTCGACGGGCTGGCCGCCACCGAGGCGCTCCGGCAGGCGCCCGATCCGCCCGAGGTGCTGGTGCTCACCACCTTCGACGCCGACGAGCACGTGCTCCGGGCACTGCGCGCGGGTGCCAGCGGCTTCCTGCTCAAGGACACCCCACCGGCCGAGATCGTCCGAGCGGTGCGGCGGGTGGCGGCCGGTGAAGCCACCCTGTCGCCGGCCGTCACCCGCCGGCTGATCGCGTACGCGACCGGCCCCGGACCCGATGCCGCCGGTGCCCCGCCGACCGCGGGTGGGCGGGCCGGTACGGACTCCCGGCGGGACCGGGCGCTGCGGCAGCTCGCCGGACTCAGCGAGCGGGAACGCGAGGTGGCGCTGGCGCTCGGGCGGGGCTGCTCGAACGCCGAGATCTCCGCCGCGCTCTACATGAGCGTGGCCACCGTCAAGGCGTACGTCTCCCGGCTGCTGGCGAAGCTCGAACTCAACAACCGGGTGCAGGTCGCGCTGTTGGTGCACGACGCGGAACTGGTCTGAGCCGCGTCGAGTCCTCGGGTCGCGACCGGGGCAGTGGCACGGTGGTGGTGGTCGTCGCGAGTTCGCTCGCCAGCCGGTCCACGGTCAGCCAGACCGCCGGGTCGGCCCAGTAACCGGAGTGCCGCCCGGCGGCCGGCTCCGGCTGACCGTAGATGTGCCAGCTCGACGGTGGATCCGGCAGTTCCACGTCCACCCTCTCGTCGGGACCGCCCCGGTCGGCCGGGGCGCCGGCATCGGCAGCGAGTACGGGGCCGCCGATGTAGTCGGTCAGGTAGTAGAAGTTCCGCCACTCGTGCACGGCCGCTGCCGCCGTACGCTCCGAGGGGGAGAGCTGGCGCAGCACGGCGTCGCCGAAGTACGCCGGAAACGCCCAGCCGTACAGGGTGCGCAGCGGCGACCCGAAGGTCACCAGCCCCACCACGTCGTCGTCCGGCCGGCTGTGCGGCTGCAACAGCGCGGCGGCGGCGATCACGGTGCCCTGGCTGTGCGCGGTGACCACCACCCGCCCGCCCCGGTCGTGGATCCGCCACAGCCGCCGCTGCACCTCCGGCACCGCCCGCTCCGCGTACGACGGCGGGGCCAGCGGGTGGTACGCGCGCGGCCAGAACGTCATCACGTCCCAGAGCACGCCGATCCGTCGTCGACTCGCCAGGTTGCGCCAGCCTCGGCGCAGCAGCACGATGACCGCCAGCGGGATGCCGGACGCGAGGTAACTGCCCAGGGTGTAGGTCCACTGGGTGCCCCAGGGCAGCTTGCCGTAGACCACGTACCGCACCTGGATCGCGATCACCACCGCGGTCACCGCCACCGCCATCAGGGTCATCAGTTTGTCCAGGTCGTGCGCCATCCGGGCGAACCGTCGGGCCCGTGCCACCCGCGCTGCCCAGGCCCGTCCGTCCGGCGAGGGCGCCAGTACGTCCGATGTGGACATGCCGCCGCCGGCCGCGTCGTACTGCCAGCGTCTTTCGTCGGTGGGCTCGGCCACGTTGGCCCGGTACCACCCGCGGATCCGGTCCACCGTCGCCCGGTCCGTCCCCGCCCGCCAGTAGACGCCCAGCTCGTACAGGACGAAGAGCAGGATCAGCGCCAGCGGCACCAGCGTCAGGTAGTTGACCAACTTGCCGACGATCGGATAGATGTACACCTCCGCCCCGGTGGTCGGCGCGGACGGCAGCGTGCTCCGCGACGACACCTCCGCCACCAGGTCGGCGAAGCGCGACATCGCACCGAGCAGGACGACGTTGAGCGCGAAGACGCCGAGGACCTGCGCCACGAACGGGCCGAAGACGACAAACGTCCCCCGGTGCCAGCCGCCGCACAGGGCCGCCACCAGCACCAGCAGCAGGCTGACGAACACAGCGCCGAGCGTCAGGTTGGACACCAGCGGGATGCCTGGCAGGTAGCCGAACGGTTGGGCGTACCCGGGTTGGATCGCGGCGAACCAGCCGGCGCCGACCAGCGTGGCCGCGCCCACCGCGAGCACCCCTCGGGCACTGCCGGCCGGGCACGCGTCGAGCGCGGTGAGGACCAGTACGGCGAGCAGCAACCCGCCGCCGACCAGCAGCACACTCGCGTGCAGCCAACCGGCGGTCACCGGTGCCCCGGCCACCGACGAGGTGGCGTGGACGGTGTGCGCGAGGCTGAGCCCGACGAACCCGAGTCCCGCGCCGAGGTGCAACTGGCCCAGGTCGAGCGTGCTGCGCCGGCCGGCCCAGAAGCTCGGATCGGACAGGCCCACCCCGGGTTGCGCGGCGCTGCGCGTCGACTGCGTCGCGAGGACCCGCAGCGGTGGGCTGACCGCCTCGTAGCGGCCGACCGACCGCAGGGTCAGCACCGCCAGCAGGGCGACGAGGGCGAGCGGCACCAGCGCGCCGAGCAGCAGCCGCCGGCCCGGAAATTCGGCGAGCAGTGGGTCGCGCAGCGGACGCAGCAGCCAGCTCTGCTCGGCGCACCGGGCCCGACCCCCGCACTGGTACGCGAGCAGCTCCAGTGCGGTGATCACGCTGATGAGCAGCAGGTTGAGGGTGAGGAACAGTGCCGCCCAGCGGGCTGCCGTCCGGTGCAGCCGGAACCGCCACCCGGAGGCGTACGTCCGCGGGCTGCACATCCAGCCGGCGACGTTGGCCAAGGCGAACGGGAACAGCAGCAGCCACAGCACCCGGGAGCCGGCCCGTGAGGTCATCCCGCCCCACGAGTACGCCTCGACGTGCCGCCCGGCGACGTCGGCGCTGCGGTAGAAGCCGGCGATGCGGTCACCGGAGACCTGCAACGGGGCGTCGTCGCCGAGCAGGTCCTGCGGGGTGGTCCCGCCGACGCCGTGCAGCCGTATCTCGGTGACGCCGGTGAGGTCCGGTATCGGGGGTACGAGCCCGGCGGGGCGCTGGACCGGATCGGTGTCGAATCGCACGAGCGGCATGGGGCAACCCCTCCGATGATCGGCTCCGGAACCCCGTTTGCCCAGTTCAGAGGCGATGTCCGAGGTCATCGGTGCTTCTCCACCGTGCGCCCGGGACCGAGCCGGCGCAGTCGGATATCTGACTCAAATGGGCTAATAGTGGGAACTATCTGGTTTGCGCTGTCGGCGAGCCGACGCAACCGCCGTGATAGGTCGCCCGTGTAACGGGTACGGCCGGGAACCGGCCCATGACGAGGAGGAACGATGCACCGAGCACGGGGGACCGGCGGACGATGGAGGGTCGCGGTGGTGACGCTCGGGCTGGGCGGCGTACTGCTGCTGGCCGGAGCCGGCTGCGAGAGCGCGCCCGAACCGGCCACCGGTGGCACCGGAGGCACCGGCGGCGGGGCCGTACCGACCACGACCGCGATCACCGGCACGCCCACCACACCGTCCACCACATCGCCCGCCACGGCGGCGCCCACCGGCAAGCCGACGAAGCCGGCGACCCGCACGCCGAGCCGTCCGGCGAAAACCGCCACGAAGCCGCCGGCCGGCTACAACCCGGCGCGGGACTTCACCGACCTGGTGCCGCAGACCCCCGGCCTCACGCTCGACCGGCCCGTGAACGGCGTACGCCACGGCGAGCTGGTGGTCACCATCCGGAACAACGGACCGTTCCCGGTCGCCCGACTGATCTTCACCGTCGAACTGCCCGCGAGCATGTCCGCCGACGGCGGCGACTGGGCCGGCTGCGACCAGCTCCGGTCGCGGCAGGACGGGTTCCCGGCCGGGTCGAAGTGCGACAAGGGCTTCCTGGGCGTCGGTGAGTCCCGGGTCTACCGCCTCGGGGTCAAGTCACCGTCCTCCGAGGACAACAACGACAGCACCATTTCCCGCTGGCTCGTCGACACCTGGTCGGCCGGCCCACAGGGCGAGATGTACCGCGACACCGTCCCCGACGACAACCGCCGCATCTTCCGCGTCACCCGCTCCTGATTTCATCCGTCCACCCACACCCGAGTTGCCGTCGATCCGGGGCAAATCAGTGCCGGTCAAAGATCGACTGACCAAGATTTACCCTGGGTCGACGGATGTGGTTTTTGTTGGACGGGGGAGTGGGATGGGACGGCAGGATATCGACGTGACGGCCCGGTCGAGGGCCACGGCGGAAACGGTGTACGAGTTGCTCCGGGCCGGCGCCACCTGGCCGACCTGGTCGGGGCTGGACTCGTTCGAGCTGGAACGGGCGGTGCCGGCACTGGACGGGACCGGTACCGGTGAGCCGGGCGCACACGAGCAGGTGGGGGCGATCCGGGCGTTCCGTACCGGGCCGATGACCAGCCGGGAGGAGATCGTGGAACTGGTGCCGGGTCGTCGGCTCAGTTACGTACTCCTGTCCGGGCTGCCGTTGCGGGACTACCGGGCCGACGTCGACCTGACGCCGACCGCCGAGGGCACCACGATCCGCTGGCACTCGACCTTCCATGCGAAGGTGCCCGGCACCGGCTGGTTCTACCGCTGGTTCCTCGGACGGTTCATCCGGCAGACCGCCGAGGGTCTGGCCGCCTACGCCGGGAAGGACCGGTCCACAACGGACTGACCGGTGACGGTGGCACCCCGGTCAGGGCATCCGCTCGTACGCCGGCACGGTGAGGAAGTCGACGAACTCGTCCGCGACGGCCACCTCCAGGAAGAGGGCACGGGCGGCGGCGTACCGACCGGGGTCGCCGCCCAGCGCCGCGATCTCCTCGTCGGCGATCCGTTCGACCAGTTCACGGGTGACCAGCGGGCCAGGGCCCTCCCCGCCGCTGCCGGCGTCGAGGGTCACCCCGGTGTGCAGCCACTGCCACACCTGGGAACGGGAGATCTCGGCGGTCGCCGCGTCCTCCATCAGGTTGTTGATCGCCACCGCACCGGTGCCGGCCAGCCAGCTCGCCAGGTACTGGATGCCGACGCTGATGTTGCTGCGCAGCCCCGCCTCCGTACGCGAGCCGGGCGTGTGCCGTACGTCCAGCAGTTGCGTGGCGGTGACGGTGACGTCGGCGCGGACCCGGTCGAGCTGGTGCGGCCGGTCGCCGAGGCGGGCGTCGAAGATCTCCCGGCAGAGCGGCACCAGGTCCGGGTGGGCCACCCAGGAGCCGTCGAAGCCGTCGCCCGCCTCGCGCGTCTTGTCCTCGCGCACCTTGGCCAGCGCGGTCTCGTTGACCTGCGGGTCGCGCCGGCTCGGGATGAACGCGGCCATGCCGCCGATGGCGTGCGCGCCGCGCCGGTGACAGGTCCGGACGAGCAGTTCGGTGTACGCCCGGATGAACGGCGCGGTCATCGTCACCGTGTTCCGGTCGGGCAGCAGGAAGTCCGCGCCCCGGCTGCGGAACTTCTTGACCACGCTGAACATGTAGTCCCAGCGGCCGGCGTTCAGGCCGGCGGAGTGCTCGCGCAGCTCGTAGAGGATCTCCTCCATCTCGAACGCGGCCGGGAAGGTCTCGATCAGCACCGTTGCCCGGATCGTGCCGCGCGGGACGCCGAGGCGTTGCTGCGCGAGCACGAAGACGTCGTTCCAGAGCCGCGCTTCGAGGTGACTCTCCAGTTTGGGCAGGTAGAAGTAGGGCCCGGCACCGCGGTCGAGCTGCCGTCGGGCGCAGTGGAAGAAGTAGAGGCCGAAGTCGACCAGGGCGCCGGCCAACCGCTCGCCGTCGACCAGCAGGTGCTTCTCGGTCAGGTGCCAGCCGCGCGGCCGTACGACGATGGTGGCCAGGTCGCCGTCGCGCAGCGTGTAACGCTTGCCGGTAGGTCCGGTGAAGTCGAGCGTACGGTCGATCGCGTCCCGCAGGTTGAGTTGCCCGCCGATCACGTTTTCCCAGGCCGGGGTGTTCGCGTCCTCCAGGTCGGCGAGCCAGACCTTCGCCCCGGAGTTGAGGGCGTTGATGGTCATCTTCGCGTCCGTGGGTCCGGTGATCTCGACCCTGCGGTCGACCAGTCCGGGTGCGGGTTCGGCGACCCGCCAGTCGCCCTCGCGCACGTGCGCGGTGTCGGGCAGGAAGTCGAACAACCCGCCCTCGGCCAGCACCGCCTCCCGCGCCGCCCGGCGGGCCAGCAGGTCCCGGCGCCGGGACTCGAAGGCGCGGTGCAACTCGGCCAGGAAGCCGAGCGCCTCCGGGGTGAGTATCTCGTCGTACCGGTCGTGCAACGGCCCGTCGACCCCAACACCCTCAACACCCTCAACCACCCTCACCAGCACCCCTCCCAACCCTCACCCCAACACCCCACCCGCCGACTCTAGACGAGCCACCCCCACCCCCACAGCGCGTCGATCTTGCACTTGTGGTGGTACGCAAGTCGGGACAACTGCCCTGATTTGGGCGCCACAACTGCAAGATCGGCGAGGGAAGAGGTGGGCGTGGGGGGTTAGGGCAGGGGGGTGGCTTTGACTGGGCCGGTTTCGGGGACTTCGGCGACGGTGATGGTTGCTACGGCCTGGTCGCCGAGGAGGCGGCCGTCGACCAGGACCAGTCGTACGCAGTTCGGGTCGCCGGTGCGTTCCGGAAGGGAGCCGGCCAGGTCGCGGACCTTCGTGCCGCTCGCCTCGTCCAGGGTGAACCCGTTCTTGTCCCAGTCGCCCTCGACGGCGAAGAACGCTTTGCTGTCGTTTTCGAAATCGCCGTTGAGCACCACGGTCCGGTTCGCCCCGCCGAGTTCGCTCGACGTCTCGTTCAGCCCCCACACCTGGTACGACCCGGAGCCCGAGTCCGGCGCGTCGGCCACCCCGACCCCGGTGCAGCCGGTCAACCCGAGTGTCGCGCCGAGTAGCAGGAGCGGAAGTGCCCGCCGCAGGTGTCCGTATGCCATCCCGACCGCCCCGTCGTGGACCGTGATGGCGATCCGGGCGCCACCGACTGGGCGTCAGCCTATCGATCGCCGTCTCCACGTTCCAGTGGGTCGAGATCGGGAAGGGTTCCAGTGGGTCGAGGGTCGGGAAGGGGTTCCAGTGGGTCGAGATCGGGAAGGCGGGTGGAGGCCCGCTATACCCGGGCCGTCGACCGCGCCGGACGTCCTCAGGCGACGGCGGGCGGTCCCGGTGGTTCGGGGGCCGGGGCGGGGCCGCCGGGCCCGGGGCTCGGCGCGAGGGCCGGGCTGCGCCAGTCGGGGCCCAGGGTGAGCGGCAGGGCCAGGGCGGCGAGGATGCCGCCGATCAGCGGCGCCACGATGAAGACCCAGAGCTGGGACAGGGCCGCGCCGCCCTCGAACAGGGCCGGGCCGAACGATCGTGCCGGGTTCACCGAGGTGCCGTCCAGCGCGACGCCCACCAGGTGGCAGGCGGCGATGGCGAGGCCGATCGCGACCGCGGCGATGGCGCGCTGCTCGTACCGGCTGGTCACGGTGAGGATGACCAGGACCAGCAGGAAGGTGAGCACGATTTCCAGCAGGAACGTGCCGCCGAGGTTGATGTTGGCGCCATACCCGTTGGTGCCGAGCGCGCCGCTCTGGTCGACCACGTCGCCGCCCTTGACCAGAATCCAGAGCAGGAGTGCGCCGATCACCGAGCCGACCAGTTGGGAGATCCAGTAGCCGATCGCTCCGGCTAGCGAGATTCGACCGGTGAGCAGGGCGCCGAGCGTGACGGCCGGGTTGACGTGGCAGCCGGAGAGCGGAAGCAGCATGTAGGTCAGGACGAGCAGGATGAAGCCGAAGGTCAGGGCCACCACGACTACGCCACCCTCGACGCGGGCGGCGATGACGCTGCCGACGCCGAAGAAGACCAGCAGCAGGGTGCCGAGGAACTCCGCGCCGTAGCGTTTGGTGTTGTCCATGTCGTCAGGATAGGAACCTTTCAGCCGTTCCGATGACATTTCCTCCTGATTATGGCTCCATGTCGGGCCTGTCGTACCGCGCTGCGATGTGAGCCGACCGACGCCCACGGGCGGTACGGATCCACCCGTCCCGGTGGTTGTACCGGCCGTGGATGGCCGTGATGTGGACGTCGTGGTGATCGGAGCCGGTCAGGCCGGGCTCTCCGCCGGCTACTTCCTGCACCGGGCCGGGTTCGAGCCCGAGTCCGGCTACGTACTGCTCGACGGCGACGACGGGCCGGGCGGCGCGTGGCGGCACCGGTGGCGGACGCTGCGGTTGGACGGCGTACACGGGATCAACGACCTGCCCGGCATGCCGTTCGGAACGCCCGACCCGAGCCGGGTGGCGGCCGACGTGGTGGCCGAGTATTTCGAGGCGTACGAGCGGGAGTTCGGCCTTCCGGTGCACCGGCCGGTACGGGTCGACGCGGTACGCGACCGGCCCGACGGGCGCCTCGATGTGGTCGCCGCCCCGGTCGAAGGGGGTACGAGCGCCACCTGGACAGCCCGCGCCCTGATCAACGCGACCGGCACCTGGACCCGGCCGTTCTGGCCGCACTACCCCGGCCAGGAGTTGTTCCGGGGACGGCAGTTGCACACCGCCGACTACCGCGGACCGGCCGAGTTCGCCGGTAGGCACGTGCTCGTGGTCGGTGGCGGCACCTCGGCGGTACAACTGCTCGGCGAGATCTCCGAGGTGGCCCGTACCACCTGGGTCACCCGCCGGCCGCCGGTCTTCCGGGAGGGCGAGTTCACCCGGGAGGAACACGGCCGGGCCGCGGTGGCCCTGGTGGACGAGGCGGTACGCGCGGGTCGCCCGCCGGGCAGCGTGGTCGGTGTGACCGGCCTCGTCGACACACCCCGGGTACGCGAACTGCGCGAGAGCGGCGTCCTGCGCCGGTTGCCGATGTTCGAGCGGATCACGCCGGACGGGGCGGTCTGGGCCGACGGTCGTACGGTCCACGCCGACGTGATCCTCTGGTGCACCGGGTTCCGGGCGGCCCTGGACCATCTCGCTCCGCTGCGGCTGCGGGCGCCGGGTGGCGGGATCACGATGGACGGCACCCGCGTGGTCGCGGATCCGCGGATCCAGTTGGTTGGTTACGGTCCGTCGGCGAGCACCATCGGCGCGAACCGTGCAGGTCGTGCGGCCGTACGCGAGGTCCGACGTCTCCTGCGCCCGGCGGTCATCGGCTGACGGCTCGGCCGGTTGACCTTAAAGCCCTTCGGACCAGGGCTGATGTGCATGGACTGTCTACACAGGACGGAGCGCTACGAGCGTTTTGTGAGTGCTGCTCGTATTCAATGGTGTCTGTCCTTGATTGTACAGGTGTACGACCTGGTCACTGGCGGTAGTCACGCCTAGCCTTGAGGGGGTAAATGGCATTGATCAGGTGGGAATCTCGGTGTTTTCCCATAGATCAATGGATCTGTTCCATTTCCTCCCATCCCCGCAGGCTGCCGTCCAGCCTGCTCCAGCAAGGAGCATCACCATGTCCGAGTCCGCCACCAGCAAGAGCAAGTCCACCGCTCAGCCGTCCGCCAGTGCCGCCGAAGCGGCCGGAGCGGGCGGAGCGGGCGCCGAGTTTGTTCCGGCGACCACCGCCGGGCTGCCGCCGACCGCCCAGACCTTCTTCGCCGTGATCAACGGCGGAACCGGTGCCGTCGTACGCGGCTTCGGTGTGGTCTCCGCTGCCCGTCTCGCCGTCGGTCAGTACCAGGTCGTGTTCAGCCACGACGTCACCGGCTCGGCCTACGTCGGCACCATCGGCCTCACCGGCAGCGTCGGCACCTCGCCCCCCGGCGAGATCGCCGTCGTCGGTCGGAGCGGGGTCGCCAACGGAGTCTTCGTCCAGACCTGGACCTCCGCCGGTGTCCCGGCCGACCGCGCGTTCCACCTCGCTGTGCTTTCCTGACACCCCCGGCAGTGGTCCCCGGGACATGCCACGTCCCGGGGACCACTGGTGTCCGGGACGGGCGAGAGGTGTGGGGCGGGCAACGGGTGGGTACACGAGCGCGCGGCGCCGCCCGACCCCGTCGGGCGTCGCCGCGCTCTGGCCGTCTCCCACCACCGCAGCCCTTCGGCGGTACGCCAGCGGGGACCTGGCTCGACCGGTCCGGAAAGTTCTCCGTAGCGCCGGTCAGATATTGACGTTCCCACCCTCGCGGGCGGCAAACCTCCATCCCGGCACCGATTGGCGCGCGTCATCCGGTGCCCATCCGGGTAAGGAGGCGGTCATGGAGCATTTCACTATCGCGACCGTCGCCGAGCAGAGTCCTGACTTCCGTCAGGTGCTCTGGACCGGCGAGCACACCCAACTCGTCATCATGACCATCCCGAAGGGCGGTGAGATCGGCGAGGAGGTCCACGAGGACACCGACCAGATCCTCACCTTTGTCAGCGGCACCGGCGAGGCCCGGGTGGCCGGCAGGACCAGGAAGGTGGCCCAGGGCGACCTGGTGGTGGTGCCGGCCGGGACGAAGCACAACTTCGTGAACACCGGCCCCAACCCCCTGGTGCTCTACACCGTCTACGGTCCGCCGGAGCACGCCGACAAGGCGGTGCACCGGACGAAGAAGGAGGCCGACGCGGCCGAGGAAGCCGGCAAGGACGAACCACCGACCTCCTGAAACCGATGATCGTCGCGCGGTGAGTGGCGGGGATCGGGGTATCCGGGGGCGGTGTCCGAGCCACCGCACACCGACGCCCCGATCTCCGACTACGGCTTCCTCTCCGACTGTCGGTCGGCCGCGCTGGTCGGGCGCGGCGGCTCGGTCGACTGGTGGTGTCCGGCCCGGTTCGACAGCCCTTCCGTCTTCGGTCGGCTGCTCGACCCGGACGCCGGGTACTGGTTGCTGACGCCGGTCGACCGGAACCGGTCGGGGTACCGGACCGAGCGGGAGTACCTGGCCGGCACGCTGGTACTGCGTACGGTGCACCACACCGACAGCGGGAGCGTGGCGGTCACCGACGCGCTCGCCCTCGAACCGGGGGCACGTGGGCACGACCTCGGGCACCGCTCGCCAGCGGTCCTGCTCCGGGTCGTCGAAGGGCTGACCGGCAGCGTACGGATGCGCACCGAGTTCGTACCCCGACCCGAGTACGGGCTGCTGGCGCCGTACGTGCACCACCAGGGGGACCGGGTGGTGGCGGCGGCGGGGCCGGCGACCCTGACCATGAGCGCCCCGGTGCCGGTGCACTGCGAGCGGGGCCACGCCACCGCCGAGTTCGACGTCGACGCGGGTCGGGTGATCTCGTTCGACCTGGCGTACACGCAGGCCTACGCCCCGGTGCCGCCGGGCGACCCAGCTCGACGGGCCACCGTCGCCGACACCGTACGGTCGTGGCGGTCGCTCGACGCGGTGCACAGCTACGACGGCCGGTACGCCGACCAGGTCCGGCGCAGCGCACTGGTGTTGCAGGGACTGACGTACGTGCCCAGCGGCACCCTGGTCGCCGCCGCCACGACCTCGCTACCGGAAGACCCCGGCGGCAGCCGGAACTACGACTACCGGTACGCCTGGCTGCGCGACTTCGCGTTCACCATGCACGCGCTCTGGGTGGCCGCCTGCCCGGACGAGACGTCCCGCCTGTTCGCCTGGGCGGCCCGTTCCGCCGGCCGGATCGGCCCCGGACCGGTGCAGATCATGTACGGCGTGGAGGGTGAGCGGGACCTGACCGAGCACTCGTTGGCACACCTGCGCGGGTACGCGAGCAGCCGTCCGGTCCGGGTCGGCAACGACGCCTGGGGGCAGCGCCAGCTCGACGTACCGGGTGAGATCTTCGCCGCCACCAAGCGGCTCGACGACCAGCTCGGCGACTTCGACGACGAACTGCGGGCGATGCTGATCGGCCTCGCCGAGGAGGTGGTCGGCACCTGGCGGGCACCGGACTGCGGCATGTGGGAGGAGCGGGGTGCCGAGCGGCAGTACCTGTCGTCGAAGGTGATGGCCTGGGTGGCGCTGGACCGGGCGGTGCAACTCGCGCCCAAGCTCGGCGCGGACGCCCGGTCGCGGGTCGACGGCTGGGCGAGGGTCCGGGACGAGATCCGGGACATGGTGCTCGTCGACGGCTGGAACGAGCGCCTCGGCGCGTACGTCGGGGTGATCGGCACCGACGAACTGGACGCCTCCGCGCTGATCATGCCGTTGGCGAACTTCCTGCCGGCGACCGATCCCCGGATGCGGTCGACGATCGAGGCGATCGAGAGCCGGCTGGGCAGCGACGGGCTGATCCGGCGCTGGTCGGGTGACCCGGCCGCGTTCGTCCTCTGCACGTTCTGGCTGGTCGAGTGCCTGGTGCTGGCCGGCGAGCGGGAACGGGCCGAGGCGCTGTTCGAACGTACCCTGGCCCGGAGCAACGACCTGGGACTCTTCGCCGAGCAGATCGACCCGGCCAGCGGCCAACACCTCGGCAACACCCCCCAAGCCCTCTCCCACGTAGGCCTCATCAACGCCGCCTGGCAACTCACCGAAGACCACCCCGTCCTCCGGGGGTGAGGTGCCCTGTTGTAGAGAATGAGTGGCTACCCCCGAAGGAATAGCCACTCATTCTCTACAAAAGCGCGTTTTCTGCGGGGGCGCGTTGGTTAGGCGGGGACGACGTCCAGGGGGCGGTCGAAGTGGCGGTGGTGGGCTATGTCTTCGACGAAGGCGGCTACGAAGTCGTCGCTTGCCGGGCCGGTCGCCGACTGCACGATCACGCCGGCTGCCCGGCCGACGCCGCTGCGGTCCGGTACGGGTGCGGTCAGCCCGGCCTGGTTGAACACCGCCAGTCCGCCGCCGAGTACGCCGATCGGCTTCGCGTGCTTGTACGCCTCGGCGACGAAGTGCACCGCGTACCCGTCCCCGGTCAGCGCCAGCGCGGCGTCCTCACCGGCCGGCAGCACCACCGCGTCGTAGAGGACCGAGGCGACGGTGGTGATCGCCCGGGTGACCGGCAGGTCGACGCCGTCGGCGGTGGTGACGTTCCCGTCGACCGGTGCGAGCAGTTCCACGGTGGCACCGAGCTGGGTCAGCGCCTGCTCCAGCACGGTGACGCTCTCCCGGTCCACCCCGTCGGTGACCAGGACCGCGATCTTCCGGCCGAGGATCGTCTCCCGGGCCGTGTCGGCCTGGCTCAGCGCGGGGGAGCGGCGGCCGTGGTTCTCGCCCTCGGGCTCCGGTGCGGGCACCCCGATCCCGGCCGCGACCGCGGTGGCCAACTGGTGGTCGATCCGGTTGAGGTGCGTCACCATCAGCGCGCGGATCGGCAGCCGGGTCACCTTGCCCAGCTCGAACCGGTACGCGGCCACGATGTGCTGCCGTTCCCAGTCCGACATGCTGTTCCAGAACAGGGTCGCCTGGCTGTAGTGGTCGGCGAAGGTGGCGCTGCGGCGCCGTTCCTTCGGGCCGTCCACCGATTCGGGGTACGTGACGTACGGCTGCTCGTCCGGCCCGGCGATCACCGGTCCGTCGCCGCCGATCGAGTGCGGGTGGTAGTTGGCCGGACCGCGCCGGATGGTCTGCTGGTGGAAGCCGTCCTGCTGGTGGTTGGCGACCGGCGCGACCGGCTGGTTGATCGGGATCTGGGCGAAGTTCGGGCCGCCGAGCCGGGTGAGCTGGGTGTCGAGGTAGGAGAAGAGCCGGGCCTGCAACAGCGGGTCGTTGGTGAAGTCGATGCCCGGGACCACGTTGCCGATGCAGAACGCCACCTGCTCGGTCTCGGCGAAGAAGTTCTCCGGGTTGCGGTCGAGCACCATCCGCCCGACCGGGGTCACCGGCACCACCTCCTCCGGAATGATCTTCGTCGCGTCGAGCAGGTCGATGTCGTCGAAGCCGAACTCCTGGTCCTCCGGGATGAACTGCATGCCGAGCTCGTACTCCGGGAAGTGGCCGGCGTCGATCGCCTCCCACAGGTCCCGGCGGTTGAAGTCCGGGTCCTTGCCGGCGATCTTCTGTGCCTCGTCCCAGACCAGCGAGTGGGTGCCGAGCACCGGGGTCCAGTGGAACTTCACGAACGTCGACCGGCCGCTCGCGTCGACCAGCCGGAACGTGTGTACGCCGAAGCCCTGCATCGTGCGGAAGCTGCGCGGTAGCGCCCGGTCGGACATCAACCAGATGACGTGGTGCATCGTCTCCGGTTGCAGCGACACGAAGTCCCAGAACGTGTCGTGCGCCGAGGCGGCCTGCGGCATCTCGTGCTGCGGCTCCGGCTTGAGCGCGTGCACCAGGTCCGGGAACTTGATCCCGTCCTGGATGAAGAAGACCGGCATGTTGTTGCCGACCAGGTCGAAGTTGCCCTGTTCGGTGTAGAACTTCGTGGCGAAGCCGCGTACGTCGCGTGGGGTGTCCGCCGAACCCCTGGATCCCTGCACGGTCGAGAACCGCACGAACACCGGGGTACGCACCGACGGGTCGTGCAGGAAGGTGGCGGCGGTACGGTCGGCCAGCGACTCGTACACCTGGAAGTAACCGTGCGCCCCCGACCCGCGCGCGTGGACCACCCGTTCCGGGATCCGCTCGTGGTCGAAGCGCATGATCTTCTCGCGCAGGTGGAAGTCTTCCAGCAGGCTCGGCCCGCGCGCGCCCGCACGCAGCGAGTTGTCCGTGTCCGATACCCGGATCCCCTGGTCGGTGGTCAGGTACCCGGTCAGCGGATCGACCTCGGCGGCGGCGAGTTGCCGAGACTTGGCGGTGGGTTCGGACTGCGGTCGCGGCGTCATCGCGGATCCTCCCGAGGCAAGCGGTACGCGTGGTCTGTCCCATAATCGGGACCGATCAGATGCTTACCGTGATTCTGCGCTGATCAGGCGCGCCTCGGGTGGTTTCAAGCACTTATGGGCGTGGCAGCACCGGGAGGTTGTCGGCGTCGATCGTCTCCGGGTACTTCAGGCCGGCGCCGGTGTTGAGCACCACCACCCGCTCGTCGGCCCGGATCCAGCCACCGGCCCGCAGCTGCTTCGCCGCGGTCAGGCAGGCCGCGCCCTCGGGACAGAGCAGCAGCCCCTCACGGGCACCGAACTCACGCAGGTCGGCCAGGATGTCCTCGTCCCGTACGGCGATCGCGGTGCCCGCGGTGTCCCGCAGCGCGTCCAGGATCAGCTCGTCGCCGAGCGGCGCCGGTACGGTGATGCCGAACGCCACCGTCTGGGCGTCGACCCACGGCTCGGCCCGCCGGGCACCGGAACCGAAGGCGCGCACGATCGGGGCGCAGCCGGTCGACTGGACCGCCACCAGCCGGGGGAAGCGGTCGCCGATCCAGCCGAGCTGCCGCATCTCGTGCAGCGCCTTGTGGATGCCGATCAGCCCGACCCCGCCCCCGGTCGGGTAGAGGATCACGTCCGGGACCTGCCAGCCGAGTTGCTCGACGATCTCGTACCCCATGGTCTTCTTGCCCTCGAGCCGGTACGGCTCCTTGAGCGTGCTGGCGTCGAAGATCGGGCCCTGCGCCGAGTCCGCCGACGCGGCGATCAAACCGGCGATGTAGCGCCCGGCGTCGTTGATCAAGCCGTCGATCAGGTGCAGGTCCGCTCCGGCGGCGATGCACTCCCGGCGGGTGATGGTCGGTGCGGCGACCGGCATCGCGATCGTCGCGCCGATGCCGGCACGGGCGGCGTACGTGGCCCAGGCGGCGCCCGCGTTGCCGTTGGTCGGCATCGCCACCCGGCGGATCCCGAGCTCCTTGGCCCGGGAGATCCCGACGGCCGCGCCGCGTGCCTTGAAGGAACCGGTCGGGATCAGTCCCTCGTCCTTGATCAACAGTCCGGGAAGGCCGATCCCGGCGCCGTAGCGGGGAGCGGCCACCATCGGCGTCCAGCCCTCGCCGAGCGTGGTCACGTACGCCGGGTCGGCCACCGGGAGCAGTTCACGGTAGCGCCACAGGTCGGCCGGACGGTCGGCGAACTCCGCCGGCTTGACCGCGGCGGCCACCGCGTCCAGGTCGTACCGGGCGAGCAGCGGGGAGCCGCAGGAGCAGAGGTTCTGCGGCTGGTCGGCCTCGGCGGTGTCGCCGCAGCGCGGGCACTCCAGGTGGGTCAGGTACACCGGTCTCCTCGGGTGGTCCGTGCGGCGGGCGGCTCCGGACGACGTCCGCGACGGGACACGGTCCGAAGATCAGAAACTGTACGCCGGGCGGCTGACCGGGGGTACGCAGCCGTCCGTTGCCGTCCGGGTGGTCACCGCCACCGGTATTGTCCCCCTGGTCGGGCGACCCCGTGCATGGTCCCGGCTGCTGCGGGTAGGAGATCACTATGACCTCATCTGTGGACCAACCGACGGTCGCCCTGCCGGGCGAGGTGGCCATGCCGCTGGTCGGCTTCGGCACCTGGCAGGCCACCGGTCGGGCCTGTTACGAGGCGGTACTGGTCGCGCTGGAGGCTGGATACCGGCACATCGACACCGCCACCGCGTACGGCAACGAGGACGAGGTGGGTCGGGCGCTGCGGGACAGCGGGGTGCCGCGCGAGGAGGTCTTCCTCACCACCAAACTCCCGCCCGAGCACGCCGGACACGAGCGGCGGACGCTGGCCGCGAGCCTGGCCGCCCTCGGCACCGACCACGTCGACCTGTGGTTGATCCACTGGCCGCCGCAGCGCGGTGGTGGGCTCGACACCTGGCGGGAGTTCGTCGCCGTACGCAACGAGGGGCTGGCCCGGGCCGTCGGCGTGAGCAACTACAGCACCACCCAGCTCGACGTGCTGATCCAGGCGACCTCGGTGGCGCCCGCGGTGAACCAGATCCGTTGGGGCCCGTCGCTGTACGACCCGGCGCGGGAGGCCGAGAACCGGCAGCGCGGGGTGGCGCTGGAGGGGTACAGCCCGTTCAAGAGCACCGACCTGCACGATCCGGTGCTGGTCGAGATAGCCAGGGCGCACGGCGTCACGACGAGCCAGGTGGTGCTCCGTTGGCACATCGACCACGGGGTGGTGGTGATCCCCAAGTCGGTCACGCCGGACCGGATCAGGGCCAACTTCGACGTGTTCGGCTTCTCGCTGAGCGACGACGAACTGCGCCGGATCGACGGCCTCTCCGGCTGAACCCGAGCCGGGTACGGCCTCCAAAAAATCGGATAGTTTGCTAGATCTGGACGCTTGCGGTACGATCAGTCCGTTTTCGTCGTAACCGCCCTCTAAGTGGCTTCGTTACATGGATCGGGTTCCAGTAGTCCTTCCCGGCAGTCGGGAAGAGTCTGGCTTGATCTTGAGACGAGGCGAATGGTGCGTCCTTTCTGGCGGAACACATCAACGGCAGTGTTGGCCCTGGCGCTCACCGGTGCGGCAACGCTCGGACTGGTGACGCCGGCTCTCGCGGCGGCGGGCGACGCGAGCGCCCGGGGCCTCGTGACCGACCTCGACGCCGAGGTGCTCGGCGTTACGGTGATCAGCGCGAACGACACGATCGGTACGGCGACCGCACCGGCCGGCTTCGGTACGGACAGCGAAACCGCGGTCCCGATCGTCGTACCCGGCGCGGTCGGCGTGGTGTTCGGCGGCACGGTGGACGTCAGCGCCACCCGCGCTCCCGGTATCTCCCTGGCGTCGAGCACGATCCAGGGGCTCTCGATCGGCGTCCTCGGCATCAGTGCGATCTCCGCCGACGAGATCTCCGCGGATGTGACCTGCCCGGCCATCGGCACGCAAACCGCTGCCACCGTGGTGAACAACCTGCGGGTGTTCGGCGCACCGGTCGTCCTGGTCGCCAACGCCCCGGCGACCACCAGGAGTGCTCCCGTCACCGTCGCCGGCGTGGCCGACGCGGCGCTCAACATCTCGTTGACCCGCGTCGAGACGGTCACCGCGGGCGGGGCCACCGCCAGCGGCGTGATCGCCGCGGTCACGCTCACCGGCACGGTGGTGGTGCCGATCAACATCAACGTGGGCAGCGTGATCCTGACCGAGGCCACCTGCGAGCGTGCGTTGCCCGCGGCGGCACCGACCGCCGCGACGATCGTCCCCAACTCCGGACCGCAGTCCGGCGGACAGCAGGTGACCATCACCGGCACCAACTTCATCCCCGGTGGCACGACCGTCACCTTCGACGGCGTACCGGCCACCAACGTCGTCGTCGCCCCGGCCGGCACCTCGCTGACCGCCACCACCCCGGCCGGTGAGGTCGGCCCGGCGTCAGTTGTGGTCAGCACCTCCAGCGGCGACTCCGACTCGCTGGCGTACACGTACATCGCCGACGGCAGCGACGCGGTCATCACCAGCCTGGCCCCGACCTTCGGCCCCACCGCGGGTGGCACCACCGTCACCATCGTCGGCAGCGGCTTCGAGGGCGTCACCGGAGTGACCTTCGACGGGATTCCCGGCACCGGCTTCACCGTGAACCCGGCGGCGACCGAGATCACCGTGGTGACCCCGAGCAACGCGGCGGGCCCGGCCGTGGTGAACCTGGTCTTCCCGGCCGGTACGGCGCTCGCGCCGGTGTTCACCTTCGTCGCACCGACGATCACCGACGTCGTACCCGACACGGGCCCGACCTCGGGCGGCACCAGCGTGACGATCACCGGTACCGGCTTCACCGGCGCCACCGGGGTGACCTTCGGCGGCAACCTCGGCACCAACCTGGTGGTGAACGGCGCGGGCACCTCGCTGACCGTCACCACGCCGGTCGGACCGGTCGGACCGGTCGACGTGGTCGTACTCCTGGAGGGACCGGACGCCACCGCGCCGGACGGCTTCACCTACGTGCTGGCCGCGCCCACCATCAGCGACCTCGACCCGGACCAGGGCCCGACCGGTGGCGGCACGACCGTCACGGTCGACGGCAGTGGACTCGTACCGGGCGCGACCATCGTGAACATCTGCGGGCGGTCCATCCCGGCCACCGCGGTCACGGTCAGCCCCGACGGCCTGTCGCTGACCTTCGTGACCCCGCCCTGCGCGAGCGGGAACACCACCGTAAGCGTGACCACCGAGCTGGGCAGCTCCAACGGCCTGCCCTTCCGCTACGTGGCGGGTGGCCTGCCGGTCACCGGTGCCTCGGTGGGCACGCTGCTCACCGTCGCGCTGCTGCTGATCGGTGCCGGAGCGGTGGCACTGATGGTGATCCGCCGCCGTACGCGGCTCTCCTTCACCGTCTGATCCACCGGCACGTCTGATCCACCGACAACCGATCCGGGCTCCTGGGCATCCGCCCCGGAGCCCGGATCCGTTCGATGCCGGCGTGGGTACGGCTCTAGGGTGGTCGGGTGGCGACGTATCGGATGGGCGAGGCGGCCGAGCTGCTCGGGGTCAGCGTGGACACGGTACGGCGCTGGGTGGACGCCGGCCGGCTCACCGCGACCAGGGACGAGCACGGCCACCGCAGCATCGCCGGTACGGATCTCGCCGGCTTCGCCCGGTCGCTCGCCGAGACTCCCGACGGTGGCACCGGCCGCTCCTCGGCGCGCAACCGGTTGCGTGGCATCGTGACCGCGGTCAGCCGGGATTCGGTGATGGCGCAGGTCGACATCCAGGCCGGACCATTCCGGGTGGTGTCGCTGATGAGCCGCGAGGCGGTCGACGAACTCGGCCTGGACGTGGGGTCCACCGCGGTCGCCGTGATCAAATCCACCACCGTGGTGGTGGAACGAGCCTGAGCGCTCGATCGAGCCTTAGGAAGGTCCCCTTCCTATACGAAAAAGCGATAAGAAGGGTCCTTCCTTACCGATTGGTGGGATGGGTACGCGCGCTCGTCCAATTCGGATCGTGAGTGGTGTGCACCTCTGCGTGAGGAGTTCGTTTGTCGTAACCGGTTCCGGGGCGCCGGCCGCGCCGGCTGCCTCCGGTGACGGCCCGATCGACCACCGCGGTTACTCAGAGTGTTGTGGCGGGGCTCATTGAGCAATGTTGTCTTGCTGCCCTGACCTGGTGTATTACCGATCTGGACGCCCGCACTGTCAATTCCGTGACTAACGGTCAGTATGTGTGGTGCCGCTGCGCGTTGCCCGTGGATTTTCTCGCCGATCTAGGGCAAAGTGGCCTCACCCACGTGACCGAACCACTCGACCCGCCCTGCATCCGAGGGAAAAAGGTCGGGCGCAGCGGGTGTGTGGAGATATAGGGACCTGGGGTGGAGCCATGGGGAGGCGCAATGACGAACAATGAGGTGAACCGCGGCGGCGCAGTGCCGCCGATGTGGGGGCACTACAGCGAGTCGGAACCCGATTTTGCCACCTGTCTGCTCTATCTGGACTGTGGCGACGATCCGTCCCGCAGCCTCGCGCTGCTGGAGCACTGGTACGACGAGGCCTGCCGGCTGCTGCTGCCGTTCGTACAACCGGCGGGGGCGCCCGAACCGTGGCTGTCGCTGAGCGCGTACGAGCAGAACCCGGACGGGCGGGCCCGCCGTCGCCGGCCACAGCGCTGGGTGGACGGGCTGACCGAGGGGCTCTACCAGCTCTCGGCGCACTGGGCCGACGTCGACCCGGCGGCCGTCGCCTCCGAACTCGAACTCTACGTTTTCCGGTTCGCGCACCAGCGGCACCTCAAGTTGCAGGTGTCGGTGGGCTTCGAGGGCCGTCCAGGACGCCTCGCGCAGGTGCTCCCGGCACTGGTCGAGCTGACCAGGCGGGTCGGCGACGTGGCCAACCCGTCGTACGGCGAGATCGTCATCAACGCCGGCACGGTGGCGCCGGCCACCCTGCTCGACTCGGTGCTCGCCCGGCCGGTCGAGGAGTCGGCCCAGTCCAGCCGCGGTTACCTGCGCGGCTACGAGTGGGTGACGCTCTGCCCGGAGGAACTGGTCGCCCGCCTCGGTGGTGTCGCCGCGCTGCGGGAAACCGGTGCGTTCGCCGAGGTCGTGCCGCTGTCGTACGGTGGCGCGCTGCTGCGGGCGACGTACTCGCCGGCCGACTACCGGGGTGACCGCGTACGGGCCGTGTTCCAGGCGCTCGCACCCGTGCTGCCGCCGGGCGAACCGCGCGATCTGCCGGCCGACCTGCCGGGGCAGGACCTGAGCCGGTTGGTCTTCGCCGACGCCGGATACCCGTACGGGGCACTCGCCCTCGGTGCGCCGTTGCCCCCCAAGGGTGGCGGTGCCGCGGCGGCACCTTCCCGCCCGCAGCAGCCCGTGCAGGCGATGGCGCCGCAGGGCTGGGCCGGCTACGGCTCGCCCGGCGGTGCGGCACCCGTACGGCGCGATTTCTGAGCCCCTGGTCGTCCGGGTCCGGTGGGCCGCGTCCCGGACGACCAGGGGTGGCGTGAAGCTCAGCCCCGGTGGTGGCTCAGCCTCGGGTGCAGGCGGTGCCGTTCAGGGTGAAAGCGGTCGGCGAGGTGTAGCCGCCGCTGTGCGTGCCCTGGTGCCCGAAGGTGACCGTGGCGCCGGGGGCGATGGTGCCGTTCCACCCGATGTTCCGGGCGGTCACCGCTGACCCGCTCTGGGTCACCGTGGCGTTCCACGCGCTGGTCACCTGCTGCCCGGACGGCAGGCTGTAGGCCAGCGTCCAGCCGTTGACCGGGCTGGATCCGGTGTTGGTGATGCTGACGTCGGCGGTGAAGCCGTTCTGCCAGGAGTTCGAGGTGTAGCCGACGCGGCAGGCACCGGTGCCCGGGTTCGTCGGCGGCGTGGTGGGCGGTCCGCCGGTGGGCGGTGTGGTCGGCGGGTTGGTGGGTGGCGTGGTCGGCGGGGTGCCGCTGTTGACCGCGGCGGCGAACGAGGTGACGCCGAGCCCGGCGCCGCCCTGCCACGGCTCGAAGCCGGCCTGGATGCTGGTCAGGTACCAGGAGTTGGTGATCGCGCCCCGGTTGCGTACGTCGTTGACGAAGTCGAGCACGCTGAAGTTCCAACTGGTGATCGCCGACGGCGCGAGGTACGAGATCACGTTGTTGCCGCCGTTGTTGCCGGTCCACACCTCCCAGCTGCGCCCGCCGACGGTCGCACTGCCGGTACGCGACCCGATCGGCTGGATCGAGCCCTGCCGGTTGAACCAGATCATGATCTCCATCTGGTTCACACCGGTCGTCTTCGGCGCCGGATCGAGCCAGATGTCGTACGACGCGTTGTAGGTCGCGCCGCCGACGTACGTGTAGTTGATGCTGCTGGTGGCGCTGCTGATCCGGCTGACCTGGAGCGGCAGGTTGCTGCCCGGTGAGCAGTTGCCGTAGTGGCACCCGAGATACACCGACGGGTACGACACCGGCGCACCGTTGGTCGGCGCGGAGCCCTGCTGGCTGAGCACCGAGAAGCCGGTCGAGGTGACGTTGATGCACTGCTGGGCGGTGGTGCCCCAGCGGTTGTTCTGGACCACGTAGCGGCCCTGGATCGTGGTGGTGCCGTATTGCTCGCAGATCTGGGTGTCGGCCTGGGCGGGGCCGGCGGCCACGATGGCGACGAGCGAGCCCGCGACGAGCAGGCCGGCCGCCGCGATGGCGCGGACGGTTTTCATGGGGTTCTCCTAGGACGGTGGGTGGCCGTGGAGACGATGGCTGGTGCGGGTGTGCCGGAGCGGTTTCTGGTGGCAGAGTGTTGGTTGGCGGCGGGATGTTCCCTGGTGGCAGAGCCGGGAGCGCTCCCACCGCTACGCAATACATTTACATGCGTCAAAGTGAAGCGCAACCTGCGACCCTGACCCCGTACGCCCCGCGCCCTCGTGGGTGTTCCGCGACCTGAACGCCGTACCCCTGTAGGGTCGGGGTTCAGAGGGCGGGTAGGAGCGGGCGCGCGGCTCGGATCTGGGCCAGGGTGGTGCCGAGGGCGGCGACGATCCGCGCCTCGCTGGTGTCGTCGAGGCGGCTGGCCGGGACGGAGAGGCTGATCGCGTCGGTGGCCGGGGCCTGCAGCGGTACGGCCATCGCGAAGCAGACGATGCCCTCGGTGTTCTCCTCGCGGTCCATCGCGTAACCGCGGGACCGGATGGTCGCCAACTCCTCGTGCAGCGCGCCGGGGTCGGTGATGGTCCGCGCGGTGAGCGCGGTCAGCGGCCAGTGCAGCAGCCGGTCGACCGCCTCGTCGGGGCGCTCGGCGAGCAGCACCTTGCCCAGCGCGGTGGCGTGTGCCGGCAGGTGGCGGCCGATCGCGCTGTAGAGCCGCAGCGGGTGCACCGACTCTCGCTTGGCCAGGTAGACCACGTGCGGACCGTCGAGCCGGCCGAGGTGGACCGTCTCGCCGAACTGTGTGGCGAGCTGGTCGAGCACCCCGCTGAGCAGCCCGGTCACCGTGTCCGTCTCCAGGTAGGCCGCGCCCACCTGCAGGGCGCGTACGCCCAGCCCGAACCGGGTGCCGGTGGGGTCCGCCTCGACCCAACCGCGCTGGATCATCGTGCGCAGGATGCCGTGCAGGCTGCTCTTCGGGATCGCCAGCGCGCGGGCCAGTTCGCCCAGGGAGCGGGGACCGGCGCCGTCGGCCAGCGCCTCCAGCACGTCCAGGGTCCGCCCGGCGGACTTCACCGGCTGGAAGGCCTCGCCCCTGGTCGCGTCGGCGGTGCTCGTCATGTCGGTCACTCTAGCCCGCTTGACAGCCGGTACGGCCGCAGTAGGGTCACGTATGTGACTAGCGTTCATCATCCTGAACAATCATCGGATTCGACATCGGCTGCGGCTCCATCGGCCGCCGGGGCCGGCGAGGGACGGCACTCGGTGCCGTCGGCCATCGCGGCGGGGCGGATCCTGCCCGTGGTGGTGCTCGAAGACGCGGCCGCGGCGGTCCCGCTCGCTGCCGCACTGACCGCCGGCGGCCTGCACACCGTCGAGGTGACCTTCCGCACCGACGCCGCCGCCGAGGCCATCGCGCTCATGTCCGAGCGGCCGGACCTGCTGGTCGGCGCCGGCACCGTACTCACACCCGCGCAGGTCGACCGGGCGGTGCAGGCGGGCGCCCGGTTCGTGGTCAGCCCCGGTTTCGGGTCCGCGGTGGTGAAGCACTGCCAGGAACTCGGCGTACCGGTCTTCCCTGGCGCCGCCACCGCGACCGAGATCCAGATGGCCCTCGACGCCGGGCTGGACACGGTCAAGTTCTTCCCGGCCGAGCAACTCGGCGGGCTCAACATGATCAAGGCGCTGGCCGCGCCGTTCCGCTCGGTCCGGTTCATCCCGACCGGCGGGGTCAACACCACCAACCTGCCCGACTACCTCGCCCACCCGGCGGTACTCGCGGTCGGCGGCACCTGGATGGTCGCCCCGGCCCTGCTCGCCGCCGGCAAGTGGGACGAGGTCACCCGGCTGACCGCCGCCGCCGTAACCGCCGCCCAAGCAGCCACCGGGAGTCAGGTGTGACCGTCATCGAGCTTCGTCCCGCCGACCAGTGCCGCTACGACCTGGTGTCGCTCGGGGAGATCATGCTCCGGCTCGACCCGGGTGAGGGTCGGGTGCGTACCGCCCGCGGCTTCCGGGCCTTCGAGGGCGGCGGGGAGTACAACGTCGCCCGCGGGCTGCGGCGCTGCTTCGGGAAACGGACCGCGGTGGTCACCGCGTTCGCCGACAACGAGGTGGGCCGCCTGCTGGAGGACCTGGTCCTGACCGGTGGCGTGGACACCTCGCTGATCAAGTGGCTGCCGTACGACGGGATCGGGCGCACCGTCCGCAACGGACTCAACTTCACCGAGCGGGGCTTCGGCGTACGGGGCGCGGTCGGCACCTCGGACCGGGGGCACACCGCCGCCAGTCAGCTCCGCGCCGACGACGTCGACTGGGACCACCTCTTCGGCACGCTGGGCGTGCGCTGGCTGCACACCGGCGGCATCTACGCCGCCCTCTCCGAGACCACCCCGGAGACCATCGAGGCGGCGATGTCCGCCGCGCGCCGGCACGGCACGGTCATCTCGTACGACCTCAACTACCGGCCGAGCCTCTGGCAGGCGGTCGGCGGGCAGGCGCGGGCGCAGGAGGTCAACCGCCGGCTGGCCCGCTACGTCGACGTGATGATTGGCAACGAGGAGGACTTCACCGCCTCGCTCGGTTTCGAGGTGCCCGGCACCGACGAGTCCCTCGCCGACCTGGACGCGGCGAACTTCCGCCGGATGATCGAGGCGGTGACCAAGGAGTACGACAACTTCCGGGTCGTCGCCACCACGCTGCGCACCGTACACAGCGCCACGGTCAACGACTGGGGTGCGGTCGCCTGGTCGGCCGACTCCGGATTCGTCGAGGCGACCCACCGGCCGGGGCTGGAGATCCTGGACCGGGTCGGCGGCGGCGACAGCTTCGCCTCCGGCCTGGTGTACGGGCTGATGGAACACGGTGACCTGGCCCTCGCCGTCGAGTACGGAGCCGCTCACGGCGCCCTTGCGATGACCACCCCCGGTGACACCTCGATGGCTAGCCGTAAGGAGGTCGAGGCGCTGATGAGGGGTGCCGGAGCCCGCGTACAGCGCTGATAATCGAAAACGGGAGGGCCAGGGCGCCACCCCGCGCGGTGCTATCGGTGAGCGATCGCACGGAGTAGCGTCTTGGCTTCAACGCGTGCCGAGTCCCCTCCCGGAGGCGTCACCAACATGCTCGGTTCCACCCTGCGCATCCTGATCGTCGGTGGGGGCATCGCCGGTCTGGCGACTGCCCGCGCCCTCCGGCTCGCCGGTTTCCGGCCGGAGGTCACCGAGTGGCAATCCGCGCCGATGGCGATCGCGGGCGGCATCTACCTTCAGGGCAATGCCGCCCGCGCCCTGCGTGACCTGGGCCTGGACAGCCCGGTCCGACCACTGGGCCAGGTGATCGGCCGGCAGCGTTTCCTCGACGTACGGGGGCGCCGGCTGTGTGAGGTGGACCTCGGTCTGCTCTGGGCCGGGGTGGGGGAGTGCCGGGCGCTGCCCCGTGCCGAACTGCACCAGGTGCTGCTCACCGCGGCCGGCGGCGAGGTCCGGTACGCCACCGGGATCAACACACTGGAGCTGACCCGCGAGGCCGTCGCGGTCACCTTCGACGACGGCCGGCAGGGCGAGTACGACCTGGTGATCGGTGCCGACGGCCGGCAGTCCACGGTGCGTTCGCTTGCCGCCCTGGGCGGTCCGGCCCGGCAGGTCGGCCAGATCGTCTACCGCAGCGTGGTCACGGGTGGACCCAGGGTCACCGACTGGACCGCGTTGCTCGGCCAGCACTCCGCCTTCGTGGTGGTGCCGATGGGCGCCGGCCGGCTGCACTGCTACGCCGACGAAACCTGTGCCGACCTGCCGGACGACCCGATCGCCCGACTACGGGAACGCTTCGCCGAGTACGGCGGCCCGGTGCCGGCCGTACTCGACGCGATCCGTTCCGTGCGGGTCGGTACGAGCGACGAGGTCGAGTTGGGACGCTGGTCGCGTGGGCGGGTGGTGCTGGTCGGTGATGCCGCACACGCCACCGCCCCGACCCTGGCCCAGGGTGCCGCGATGGCGCTGGAGGACGCCCTGGTGCTGGCCAGGGCACTGGTCGGGGCGGAAACCGTCACCGAGGCCCTGGCGCGGTACGAGAGTCGTCGTCGCCCCCGTACAAAATGGGTGCTGGACCGGACCCGCGACCGGGACCGCACCCGCGACGTGCCGCCACCGCTGCGCGATCCGTTGTTGCGCGGACGCGGCGCCCGGATCTTCGCCGAGCACTACCGGTTACTACTCGACCCCGCGTAACCGCGCACCGCGACGCCGCCGCCGCGGCGGAAGCCGGTGGACCGCCCCCGACGGCGCGTCCGGCCACCCGGCGCCGGAGCCGCCGCTGCTGGGGACTATTCTCGCCTCCGAGATACGGCCAACAGAGAATCAACAGCGCGTGCGGATCAGATCTGTGGGCGCAGTGGGACCAACGAGAACCGGAGGCCACTCGTGACCACCGTCGCACCGAAGCCGATCGTGACCCGGCCCTGGCCGGTCCGCCAGCCGGTAAAGGGTTCGGCCATCGCGCGGCTGCTGCGTACGACGGACGCGAAGCAGATCGGGATCATGTACATGATCACGGCTTTCGCGTTCTTCATGATCGGCGGCCTGATGGCGCTGCTCATGCGTGCCGAGCTGGCCCGGCCGGGACTGCAGTTCCTCTCGGCCGAGCAGTACAACCAGCTGTTCACCATGCACGGCACGATCATGCTGCTGTTCTTCGCGACGCCGATCGTGTTCGCGTTCGCGAACTACGTGGTGCCGTTGCAGATCGGCGCCCCTGACGTCTCCTTTCCCCGGCTGAACAGCTTCGCGTACTGGCTCTACCTGTTCGGCGGGACGATGGCGCTCGGCGGCTTCGTCAGCCCCGGTGGCGCCGCCGACTTCGGCTGGTTCGCGTACGCGCCGCTGAGCAGTGTGGAGAACTCGCCGGGTGTCGGCGCCAACCTGTGGATCGTCGGCCTGGCCATCTCCGGCCTGGGCACCATCCTCGGTGGCGTGAACATGATCACTACGATCCTCACGCTGCGTGCGCCCGGCATGACGATGTTCCGGATGTCGATCTTCACCTGGGCCATCCTGGTCACCAGCCTGCTGGTGATCATGGTCTTCCCGCTGCTCGCGGCGGCCCTGTTCGCGCTCGCCGCGGACCGGATCCTGGGTGCGCACGTCTTCGACGCGGCCACCGGTGGACCGATGCTCTGGCAGCATCTCTTCTGGTTCTTCGGCCATCCCGAGGTCTACATCGTCGCGCTGCCGTTCTTCGGCATCATCAGCGAGGTCATCCCGGTCTTCTCCCGCAAGCCGATGTTCGGCTACAAGGGCATGGTCGGCGCGATGATCGGTATCGCCGCGCTGTCGATGAGCGTCTGGGCGCACCACATGTTCGCCACCGGCCAGGTGCTGCTGCCGTTCTTCTCGTTCCTGAGCTTCCTGATCGCCGTACCGACCGGCATGAAGTTCTTCAACTGGATCGGCACCATGTGGCGAGGCCAGATCAGCTTCGAGGCGCCCATGCTCTGGGCGGTCGGCTTCCTGGTCACGTTCCTCTTCGGTGGCCTCTCCGGCGTACTGCTGGCCAGCCCGCCGGTCGACTTCCACGTCTCCGATACGTACTTCGTGGTGGCGCACTTCCACTACGTACTCTTCGGCACCATCGTGTTCGCCGTCTTCGCCGGCATCTACTTCTGGTTCCCGAAGATGTTCGGCCGGATGCTGGACGAGCGCCTGGCCAAGGTGCACTTCTGGCTCACCATGGTCGGCTTCCACACCACCTTCCTGGTGCAGCACTGGCTCGGCGCCGAGGGCATGCCCCGGCGGTACGCCGACTACCTGCCCACCGACGGCTTCACCACGCTGAACACGATCTCCACGATCGGCGCGTTCATCACCGGTATTTCCACGTTGCCGTTCATCTACAACGTCTGGAAGTCGTACAAGACCGGTCCGGTGGTCGAGGTCGACGACCCGTGGGGTCACGGCAACTCGCTTGAGTGGGCGACCAGCTCGCCGCCGCCGCTGCGTAACTTCGACCGGATGCCCCGCATCCGCTCCGAGCGCCCGGCCTTCGACCTCAAGTTCCCGGAACTGGCCGCCGGCCACTCGCTGGCCGGCCCGCCCGAGGGCGGTGCCAAGCCCCTGACCAGCGAGTCCGACGGCGGCGCCAGCTACCAGGAGGACGTCGCCTCCGACCGCGACCGCCCCTGACCCTGCAACCCACGCAAAGGCGCCGCCCCTTCGGGGCGGCGCCTTTCCGCATCCCCCAACCGCCCCTTCACTCGTTGATCATGAAGTTAGCGCGGATTTCTCGCGCTCAGAGTGCGTTAACTTCATGATCAACGACGGGTCGGCGGGGTTGGGGTGGGGGTGGTGGGGGGTTAGGGGGAGGGATAGGAGGGCGATCAGGGCGCCTAGGAGGCCGGTGGCGGCGAAGCCCCAGGCGGGGGACGACGCGTCGATCACGGCGCCGGCCAGCGGGGCGCCGAGGGCCACGCCGACGGTGATGGCGGAGCCGTGCAGGCCCATCGCCTCGCCGCGCACACTGGCCGGGACGAGCCGGCTGACCGCGTCGGCGGTGGCCGCCAGGGTCGGCGCGCAGAGCGCACCGGCGGGCAGCAGCGCGAGGCTCAGCAGCCACCACCGGCCGCCGCCGAGTCCGACCGGGATGGTCGCCAGACCGAGCAGTACGGTCAGCAGCAGCGGCGAGACCGGGCGGGACAGCGCGCCGTACGCGAAGCCGCCGACCAGCGAGTACGCCGCCCACATCGACAGCACCGCGCCGGTCCACCCGACCTGGTCGTGCTCGCGCAGCACCGCCACCACCGAGACGTCGGTGCCCCCGAGCACCAGCGTGCCGGCCACGCTGATGGCGAGCAGCCCGATCAGCCGAGGGGTGAGCCACTCCCGCCGCGCCACCGGCCGGCCGGGATCGGTCGCCTCCGCGGCGGTCCTGGTCGGCGGGTTGAGCACGAACAGGATCACCCCGGACAGGGCCATGCCGGCACCGATCGCGAACATGGTGACCTCGGGCGAGACGGTGGTGGCCAGCAGCACGGCCAGCGCCGGCCCGGTCATGAAGGACACCTCGACCGACATCGAGTCCAGCGCGTACGCCTGCCGGCGCCGCTCCGGCGGGACCAGCGCGGCGATCGACTGCCGGACCACGGAGAAGACCGGCAGCGTCAGCAGACCGCCGAACAGCACCGAGCCGAGCAGGACCGGATACGACAGGTGCGGGGCGGTGAGCCAGAACACCGCCGAGGCGAGCGTGGTCAGCAGCAGCACCGGACGCAGGCCGCGCCGGTCGACCAACCGGCCCAGCAGGGGTGCGCCGAGGGCCGAGCCGACGGTCATCACACCACCGACGGCACCGGCTGCGGCGTAGCCGTACCCCATTCCGACCACGTGCAGGGTCAGCACCACGGCGGAGGCCGCCATCGGCACCCTGGCCAGGATCGACACGAGCAGCAGCGGCCGGAGCCCAGGCAGCGCGAGCGTTTTCCGGTAAGGCTTCAAATCCAACACGGTCCGTACCTCCCGGACCATCTTGGCCCAGGGGTGGGACACCACCGCCAGCGGGTTTTGCCGCCCGGCCCGGCTCAGCGCCCCTGGATCACCGGTTCACCCAGGAGTGTGATCCCCGCCTCGTCCAGCTCGGTGACCGTCTGGTCGGTGGTCAGGCGGGCCACCCCGGCGGTCAGGTCGAGCAGCACGGTGGTGGCGAAGCCCTCCCGGGCGGCGTCCAGCGCGGTCGCCCGTACGCAGTGGTCGGTGGCGATACCGACCACGTCCACCGTGTCGACCTCGCGCTCGCGCAACCACTCGGCCAGTGCCTGGCCGCCGTCCGACAACCCCTCGAACCCGGAGTACGCCGCGGACCGTTCCCCCTTGCGGAACACCGCCTCGATCGGGTCCGTACGCAGGTTCGGGTGGAAATCCGCACCCGGTGTCCCGGCCACGCAGTGCTCCGGCCAGGAGTCCACGTAGTCCGCCGGCTCACCGAAGTGCGCGCCGGGGTCGACGTGGTAGTCCTTCGTCGCCACCACGTGCTGCCACCGCTCAGGTTCGGTTTCCAGCAGCGCGGAGATGCTCGCCGCGATCTCGGCGCCACCGCCGACCGGGAGCGAGCCGCCCTCGCAGAAGTCCTTCTGCACGTCGACGATGATCAGTGCTCTGCTCATCTGGGTAACGCCTTTCGGATCGTCTCGCAGGTCAGCTCGTCGGCACCACGGTGACCGGGATGGTCGGGTCCCCGGCGGAGAGCTTCAGCCCCTCCCAGGGGATCGAGATGAGGCACTGCCGCAGGTGCTCGCGGGACTCGACCAGGCCGGGCAGCTCCACCGGCTCGCCCGCGACCACGAAACTGCGCTGCAGCAGCCGGTCGTTGGGCCGGTGGTCGGGCACCCCCTGGGAGACCACGATCTCCTCGGTCGCCGTACCGGTCGGCTTGTGCCGGCGGATCGCCACCTTGCGCCCGCCGACGGTCGCCTTGTTCTCCGACCGCTTCACCACCGGGCGCCCGTCGACCTCGACCAGCTTGTAGACCAGCCCGGCGGTGGGGGCGCCGGAGCCGGTGACCACCGCGGTACCGGCGCCGTACATGTCGACCGGTTCGGCGGCGAGCGCGGCGATCGCGTACTCGTCCAGGTCGCCGGAGACGATGATTTTCGTTTCGGTGGCGCCGAGCGAGTCGAGCAACTCCCGGGAGTGGTGCGCCAGCACCGACAGGTCACCCGAGTCGATCCGGATCGCCCGCAGGTCCGGCCCGGCGACCGCGATCGCGTTCCGGATGCCCTGGGCGATGTCGTACGTGTCGACCAGCAGCGTCGTACCCTTGCCCTGCGCCGCCACCTGCGAGGCGAACGCGGTCGCCTCGTCGTCGTGCAGCAGCGTGAACGCGTGCGCGGCGGTACCCGCCGTCGGGATGCCGTAGCGCTGCCCCGCCGCCAGGTTCGAGGTGAAGCCGAATCCGGCCAGGTACGCCGACCGGGCGGCGGCGACCGCGGCCTCCTCGTGCGCCCGGCGGGAGCCCATCTCGATCACCGTACGGCCGCGGGCGGCGGTCACCATCCTCGCCGCGGCGGCGGCGATCGCACAGTCGTGGTTGAGCACCGACAGGGCCAGCGTCTCCAACATCACGCACTCGGCGAAGGTGCCGGAGACGGTCAGGATCGGCGAGCCGGGGAAGAACAGCTCGCCCTCGGCGTACCCCTCGATGTCGCCGGTGAAGCGGAACCGCGACAGCCAGGCGGCGGTCTGCTCGTCCACCACCCCGGCCTCGCGCAGCCAGTCCACCTCGGCGGAGTCGAAGCGGAACTCACGGATCAGCTCGACCAGACGGGCCGTGCCGGCGACCACGCCGTAACGCCGGCCGGTGGGCAGCCGGCGGGTGAACACCTCGAAGACGCACTGGCGGTCGGCGGTGCCGTCCTTGAGGGCGGCACTGACCATGGTCAGCTCGTAGTGGTCGGTCAACAACGAGGAATGAGGACTGCTCACCCGTCTAGCCTAAGCGCGCCTCCGTTCGGCCGGGACGGCATGTCCACAGGCGTTCACCCAGTGGTCTTGCCGTCGTGGTCCGGCAGCGCCCGCAGCGCCGGCCAGAGTTCCCCGCGCCCGGTCACGCCGAGCTTGGTGTAGACCCGCTGGAGATGGTTCTCCACCGTGCGGGTGGAGATGTAGAGCTGCTCCGCGATGTTGCGGCTCGGTACGCCACCGGCGGCCATCCGGGCGATCTGGCGCTCCCGGTCGGTCAGGGCCGGCTGCTCCGCGGTCAGCGCCGGGCTGCGTACGGTGTCGCAGCGCTCCAGCAACGCGCCCAGCCGTACGTTTGCCTCGTGCGCCCGGGGCGACTTGGCCTCGCGGAGTCGGGCCACCGCCATCGCCGTCGCCTCGGCGGCGTAGAGCGTCAGTTCCAACTCGTCGAAGCAGCTCGCCACCGCCAGCAGTTCCTCGCCGGACCGGGCGGCCACCGCCCGGCCGTGCCGGGCCAGCAGCGGTGGCAGCACGCCCTCCACCACCTCGGTCAGCTCGGTGAGCCGGTTCGCCACACTCTGCCGACGCCCCTCCCGGGTGGCCCGACCGACCTCCATGTCGGCGCGGTCCAGCCGGACCAGGTCGTACAGGGCCAGTACCTCGTGCCCGGTGAGCTTGTCCTTGCGAAGGTCTCCCACCAGCTTGACGAGGTGCTCGGCGGCACCGTCGAGATTGCCGGTCGCCGCCAGTACGGCCGCCCGCGCCTGCTCCCGCCACGGGTAGAGGATCGCCATGCCGGGCGAGTGCGTCTGGTCGGAGGCGGCCATCGCGTCGGTGGCCTGGGCGGTGTCGCCGCGCAGCGCCGCCGCGTGCGCCCGTTCGGCGTGCGCCAGGCCGGCGAACACCCTGCTGGTGGCGAGCATCGCGCAAGCGTCCGTGCTGGTACGCGACGCATCCGCGGTCTTGCCGCGTAGCCGGGCTGCCTGGGCGCGCAGGATCGACAGGTAGCCGGAACCGAGCCGGAAGTCCCCGGCCACCGCCAGGTCGGCGAACTCGGCGGCCACGATCGCGTCGATGCCGCGCAGGTCACCGGCGAGGGCGAGGCGGGTGCCGCGGGCCAGTTCCAGGGCGAGTTGCAGGTACGGCATGTCGGTGCGCCACAGCGCCGCTTCCGCCTCCACCCCGGCGATCGCCCGGCCGCTGTGCAGCAGCTCGCCGCGGGCCGCCTGTAGGTGCGCGATCGTGCACCGGGCCAGCCCGCGGGCGGCGAGGCTGGCCGCCGGCCGGTCCAGCACCGCCCGGCTCAGCCGCAGCGCCTCCGTGAAGTCGAGCTGGTGCAGACGCATGATCGCCTCGAAGGCGCGTACCCGGGCGCGGGCCGGCGGGTCGGTGAGCTGCTCCGCCGCGGCCGAGATCTCCTTCACCGTCGACTGCTGACTGAGCCCCCAGTAGGTCACCATCCCGCGTACGGTCAGGTAACGGCCACGCCGCTCGTCGGAGTCGACCTGGTCATCGATGCCGTCGAGGACCGTGATCGCCTTCTCCGGCTGGTCGGTGAACATCAGGATGGTGGCGAGCAGTTCGGCGGCGTCGAACCCGCCGCCGGTGTCCAGCGCCGCCCGCGCCAGCCGGGCGGCGAGCGGTACGTCGAACCGGCCGAACGCCTGCACCGCCGCATCCAGCAGCAGGACCGGATCCTGTGCGGTGCCGGAGTCCAGCCGCAACACCGCCAGCCGCAGCACGTCGTCGCGGCGTCTGTTGCCGGTGGTCTGGAGCAGATCGGCGAGTTCGGCCTTCAACCGCCGGGCCCTGGTCGCCGGGCACCGCTTGCGGACCAGGTCGCCGTAGAGCGGGTGGGCGAGCTGTACGTTGGTGCGGCGGTCGTCGCGGAACTCGCGGATCAGACCGCGTTCCTGGGCCGTCTCCACGTCCAACTCGTCGGTGGCGGTCTGCAACAGTCGCAGCCCGATCGGCTCGCCCAGGGCGACCAGTTCGAGCACCTGGCGTACGCCCGGACTGAGCTGCCCGATCCGGGTGTCGATCAGCTCCTCCAGGCTGGGGGCCAGCTCCACCGGGCCGCTCCGGGTCCAGGTCCAGGTGCCGAACTCGCTCTGTACCAGCTCGTTGCTGGTCATCGAGGCGATCACCAACTCGCGCAGCATGAGCGCGTTGCCCTGGGAGTACTTGTACAGCCGGTCGGCGGAGATGCCGTCGAGTTGGCCGCCGAGCATCTCGTTGAGCAGCTTGTGCGCCTCGGGCAGGCCCATCGGGCTCAGCTCCGAGTGCTCGACCAGGTCGTCCCTCCACAGTGCCCGGATCGACAGCGGGATCTCCTCGCCGCTGCGTACGGTGCAGAGCACCTTGGCGTTCTCGGCGTGTGCGATCAGGTAGACCAGCGCGGCCGAGGACTGGTCGAGCAGATGGGCGTCGTCGATGGCGAGCACGATGGTCCGGCCGGCGGCCTGCTGGTGCAGCGCGTCGAGCGCCCAGCGCAGCACGCCCGCGGCGGAGAGGCCGACCGGTTGGTCGGCCGGCAGCACCTGGGCCAGGCCGCCGAACGGCAGCCCACCGGTGGCGACGTTCCCGGACGCGTGCCAGACTGCGAACCGGTCCGGTGGCAGCCGTTTGACGGCCTCCCGCAGGAGTCTGCTCTTGCCGATCCCGGCGTCACCACTGAAAATGAGGCCGCGACCGCGTGAACTGGTCGCGGCGGCGGTCAGTCGGTCGATCTCAGCCGCGCGGCCGACGAAGTTCCACAGAGGGATCGCCATCCACGCAGCATATCGATCCGACTCATTCCAGGTGCTACCCGCGACGCGCCGGAGATGAGTATGGCTACGGTTCCCGATGAGTAACAACGCTGCTCGCAGCGTGCGGGCATCGACACGTAGCGTTCTCTTTGTTCGGTGTTAATGCCGGACTCGTACCTGTCCGGCGTGATCCGTCGGACCCGCCAGTTGGTTCAGGGAGGGCGCCGCATGGAGTCCGGACCTCGGTACAGCAGCACCGGTTCCGGCCCGGCCGACACCGCCGGTACGGGTGGCGACCGACCGGACCCCGGTCCGATCCGTACGTTCGCCGGTTCCGACGGCGACCGTCCCGGTGAGGCGCCGGACCCGACGACCGTACGCGCGCAGCCCGGCCCCGCCCCGACCGGCGCCGAACGGCCCCGCGTCGACGCCGCGCTGGTCGACCCCGCGCCCGACGAACCGCTCGCCGTGGTAGCCGTCGGACCTGCCGGAGCGGGTCGCGCCGCCGTGCTCGCCGCCCTGCTCGACACCGACGAGTCCGGGCTGCGCGCACCGGAGGGCAGCTACCTGGTGGTACGGCACGGCAGGCAGGTCACCGGCGCCGCGTACGTGCCCGGTTACCGGGAAGCGCACGGGTACGCCACCGAGGCGAACACCGCCGGTCCGGCCCTGGCCCGCCCGCCCCGCCGGGTCGAACTGACCCACCCCGAGCCGTTGCTGCGCCGCTTCGACCTGGTCGACGCGCCGGACACCGGGAGTCTCGGTCTGGCCGGCACCCGGGTCCTGCTCGACGTGGTCGAGCGGTCCGGCGCGCTGCTGTTCGTGATCTCCGCCGACCAGGCGTTGGGCCTGGCCGACCTGGACCTGCTGACCCAGGTCGCGCGGGGCGAGGCGAAGGTCTTCTTCGCGGTCACCCCGGGCCCGGACGGCTGGCCGGAGGCCGACGCCGGCCTCGGCCCGCTGCGTACGGAGGACGACCTCGGCCCGGAGATCGGTTACCTGCTCGATCCGCGCGATCCCGGCCCTGTCCGGGTGATCCTCGCCGCTCATCGGGCCGCCCTGCTGGCCGCGGTGCCGGCCCTGGCCGAGGCGGACTGGTTCGCCGTCGACCCGGAGTACGGGGACACCGGCCCGCTCCGCGGCCAGCTGATCGACTGGGCGGACCGGGAGGCGATGCGACGGGTCGCCGCGAATCCCCCGGTGCCGCCGAACGCCACCCGTACCGTGCCGGTGGCCGAGGACGCGCACGAGTCGGACTGGGCCGACTGGCTCGACCGCGAGGTGCACACCCGGGCCCACCGGCTACGCCAGCACCTCGCCCTCGAACTCGCCCACATCCACCTGCGCTGCGTGCAGGAACTCGTGTTCGGTGGCGGCTGCCGGGCACTGCCCGGGGCGTTGGACCGCGAACTGCACGCCCTGTCGCTGCGCGCGGTCGCCGAATCCGACCTGGGCGTGGAGGAGATCCTGACCGAAACCCTCACCCGGGTCTTCGGCGAGCCGCCGGACGAGGCGGTACGTCGACGGGTGGCGGTCGCCGTACGGTGGGGGTTCGCCGAGGAGCGCGGCGGACGCGAACTGGCCCGGGTGCTGCTCGTCACGAGCACCGGTGGGGTGGCCACGGTCACCGGTGCGCGGGCGGTGTCGGCGCTGGCGGCGTACCCCGGTGAACTGGGCGGGGTGGTGCTGCCGCCGATCGGCGCCGGCCTGTCCGGCGGCTGCTACCAGCACTGGCGCAACCCGGCGAACGCCGACATACCCAAGGGCCGGTCCTGGCTCCAGCGGGCGCTGCGGGAGGTCGAGCTGGAGCTGGCCCGCGAGCTGACCAGACGGTTCGAGGCGGTCCAGCTCTCCCTGGGTACGGTGCTGAACGACGCCGTCGACCACGGCATCCTGCTCGCCTAGGCATGCGCCCGCGCCAACTGCCGGAGATCTTCCCGGGCCAACTTCCGGACATCGGCGGCGTTCCGGTTCAACAGTTCCCGTGGGGCAGTGGCACGATGGAGGGCATGGCGGCTCCCCAGATCGCACCAGTCGAGACGCCGGACACCGAGGAGGTGCCGGTTTCCGACCGGGCCTGGGTCACCATCGTCTGGGACGATCCGGTGAATCTGATGTCCTACGTCACCTGGGTGCTGCAGAAACTCTTCGGCTACAGCCACGAGAAGGCCGAGCAGCTCATGCTCGACGTACACCACAAGGGTCGCGCGGTGGTGTCCAGCGGCGCCCGTGAGCGGATGGAGCACGACGCGGCACAGTTGCACGGCTACGGACTCTGGGCGACAGTCGACCGGTCGTGAATAGTGGGCACCGGGCGAACCGGGCCGGTCGGGCGCACGAGGGCAGCGGGGAATCGGAGTGAGCATGTTCCGTCGGTACGGCGAACACTGCGTGGCCACCTTCGCCGCGGACGAGGTACGGGTGCTGCGCAAGGTCGCCGGTGAGGTGGTCGGCCTGCTGACCGACGGCTTCGATCATGACGATCCAGTGGTCGGTCGGCTCTTTCCGGACATCTACCCCGAAGACCCGACCAACTCGGCCGAGTTCCGCCGTTACACCGAGGGCGACCTGAAGACCGGCAAGATCGACCAGGCCGGGGCGATCCTGGCCGGGCTGCCGCCGGAGACCGGTGGTGAGGTACGTCTCGATCCCGAGGCGGCCGAGGCGTGGCTGCGCGCCCTCAACGACGCCCGGCTGGCGATGGGCGTACGGCTGGAGATCAAGGACGGCACCGACCTGGGTGACGAGCTCGACCAGGCGATCCTGCAGGACCCGACGTCGAGCCGGGTGTTCCAGCTCTCCGTCTACGCCTACCTCGGCTACCTCCAGGAGTCCCTGCTCAACGCCCTGGTCGACTAGACCACACGTACGCCGAAGGGCCCCGGGTGCGAACCCGGGGCCCTTCGCCGTGACCGTGGCTCAGCCGAAGGTGAGGGTGGCCAGTTCGTCGTCGTCCAGGGTCAGCGCGGTGGCGGCCACCGAGTCGAGGATCGACTCCGGCCGGCTCGCGCCGGGGATCGGGATGACCACCGGCGACTGGGCCAGGTGCCAGGCCAGGCAGATCTGCTGCGGGCTGACGCCCCGGGCGGCGGCGACGTCGGCGAACGGCTGGAACCGGCTGCCCAGTTCGCTCGCCTGGGCGATCCCGCCCAGCGGGGACCAGGGCAGGAACGCGATCCCCAGCTCGTCGCAGAGCAGCAGCTCCGGCTCGGAACTGCGGAACGCGGGCGAGAACTGGTTCTGCACCGAGACCAGTCGACCGCCGAGGATCTCCTGCGCCTGCCGGATCTGGTCCGGGTTGGCGTTGGAGATGCCGGCCATCTGGATCTTGCCCTCGTCGAGCAGGTCACGTACGGCACCGATCGAGTCGGCGTACGGGACCGAGGGGTCGGGGCGGTGGTGCTGGTAGAGGCCGATCGAGTCGACGCCCAGCCGCTTGAGCGACGCCTCACAGGCCGCCCGGATGTGCTCCGGCCGGCCGTCGGTCAGCCAGGTGCCGTCGCCGGGACGGAACATCCCGCCCTTCGTGGCGACCAGTACGTCCGAGGTGTCGCCGCCGTAGCTGCCCAGGGCGCGGGCGATCAGCGACTCGTTGTGGCCGACCTCGTCGGCGTACTGGTGGTAGGCGTCGGCGGTGTCGATCAGGGTGACACCGGCGTCGAGCGCGGCGTGGATGGTCCGGATCGACCGGTCCTCGTCCTCCGGGCGGCCCTCGATCGACATCGGCATGCCACCGAGGCCGATCGCGCTCACCTCGACGGCGCCGATACGGCGGTTCTTCATTACGGAGCCCTCCTTGGATCACATCTCGACTTAACAGCTTCCCTCCCCGTGACCGGCTTAACCCGCCTGGGGGTGCACGGGTGAGGTGGCCCCCGCCGGGGCGCCGAAACAGGCGGTAAGCTGGTGCCGTGCTGAGCATCGACCGGGCGATCCGCGACGCGATCGTCGCGCATGCCCGTCGGGACCACCCCGACGAGGCCTGCGGTGTGGTCGCCGGGCCGGTCGGCAGCGACCGGCCGACCCGTCATATCCCGATGGACAACGCCGCCCGTTCGATGACCTTCTACGAGTTCGACTCGATGGAGCACCTGCGGGTGTGGCGGGAGATGGACGACCGGGACGAGGAGCCGGTGGTGATCTACCACTCGCACACCGCGACCGAGGCCTACCCGTCCCGCACCGACGTCTCCTTCGCCGGTGAACCGGGCGCGCACTACCTGCTGGTCTCCACCCGTGACCCGGACGACGAGGAGATCCGCTCGTTCCGCATCGTGGACGGCGTGGTCACCGAGGAGCCGGTCGAGATCGTCGAGGCCGCGGTGGATCCGCACGCCGTGCAGTCCTACATGTTCGGGCAGAGCCCGACGACGGTCGACTACGAGTGTTCCGGCCGCTGACCCGCTCGCGGGTGGCGCCCTGTCCGTAGTCCCTTTTTCCCCCGAAACCGTCGCATCTTTAGGAGTAACACCATGGCCATCGAGGTTCGCATCCCCACCATCCTGCGCAGCTACACCGGCGGCGCGAAGATCGTCGAAGGCGCCGGGGACACCCTCGCCGAGCTGCTGTCCAACCTGGACTCGAACCACGCCGGCCTGCGCGGCCGGCTGGTCACCGACGAGGGCGCGCTGCACCGGTTCGTCAACGTCTACGTCAACGACGAGGACGTACGTTTCCTCGGCGCCCTGGACGCGAAGGTCTCCGACGGTGACACCGTGACCATCCTGCCGGCCGTGGCCGGCGGCGCGTTCGGCTTCGCGGCGGCCGCGGCGATCATCTCGCACAGCGCGGCGGCTGGTCGCCGCGCACCGGTCACCACTCGCTGAGGCGGCCGCCGTGGCGCGGTACGACAACCTGCTCGACGCCTGCGGCGGCACGCCGCTGGTGGGTCTGCCGCGCCTCTCGCCGACGGTGCCCGAAGGGGCACCGCCGGTGCGGCTGTGGGCCAAGCTCGAGGACCGCAACCCGACCGGCAGCATCAAGGACCGGCCGGCCCTGCACATGGTCCGGGCGGCCGAGGAAGCCGGCCGGCTCCGGCCGGGCGACACGATCCTGGAACCGACCAGTGGCAATACCGGCATCTCGCTGGCCATGGTGGCGAAGCTGCACGGCTACCGGCTGGTCTGCGTGATGCCGGAGAACGTCTCCACCGAACGGGTGCAACTGCTCCGGATGTACGGCGCGGAGATCATTTTCTCGCCGGCCGCGGGCGGCTCCAACCAGGCGGTGGCGACGGCGAAGCAGATCGCGGCCGAGCACCCGGACTGGGTGATGCTGTTCCAGTACGGCAACGAGGCCAACGCGCGGGCGCACTACGAGACCACCGGCCCCGAACTGCTCCAGGACCTGCCGACGATCACGCACTTCGTGGCCGGGCTGGGTACCACCGGCACCCTGATGGGCACCGGCCGCTACCTGCGGGAGAAGGTCGAGGAGATCGAGATCGTCGCCGCCGAGCCCCGGTACGGCGAACTGGTCTACGGGCTGCGCAACATCGACGAGGGCTACGTGCCCGAGTTGTACGACGCGACCGTACTGAGTCGGCGGTTCTCCGTCGGCACCCGCGACGCGGTGCTGCGTACCCGGCAACTGGTCGAGGTGGAGGGCATCTTCGCCGGATTCTCCACCGGTGCGATCCTGCACGCCGCGCTGGCGGTGGCGCACGAGGCCGTACGCGCCGGTCGTCGGGCCGACGTCGCGTTCGTGGTCGCCGACGGCGGCTGGAAGTACCTCTCCACCGGCGCCTACGGCGGCACGCTCAGCGATGCCGAGGAAGCCCTGGAGGGTCAACTCTGGGCCTGAGACCCTCGCCGCGTTACAGCGCGGTGAGGGTCAGTGCCAGGTTGACCGCGAGCGGCAGCGTGGCCAGACTCAGCATGATCCAGGGCAGTCGAGGGTGCCGGACGGAGAGGAACGCGACCATGGTCAGCGCGACGCCGCCCAGCCCGACGCCGGCCATCGTCGACTCGTACCAGTCCGGTGCCGCTCCCGCCACGATCGCGACCAGTCCCCGCAGCCCGGTGGCGAGCCCGATCAGACCCAGCGCGGTGGCCCAGCCGCAGACGCCGAGGATCTGCCGGCTGGTGCCTCGGGGCCCCGCCCGCCGGGTGCAGATCGGATGGTCCGCCGTCGGCGCCGCCCAGGGCACCAGGGGCGGCTGCGGCGCCAGGGTCGCGCCGTCGTCCGGTGCGGCGTACGCGGGGCGTACCTGTGCCGCGGCCCGTGCCACGGGCGGTGCGGCGGCGTACGCCGTCTCCGGCGGGTCGGTGGCCGCCGGATGACCGGTGGGCGTCGCCGGCCGGATCGCGCCGGTCGCCACCAGCGGTACGGTGCCCAGAGCGACCGCCGCCGTGGCCGTCTCCCGCTGCGGGGCGCCAGTCGTCATGTCAGCCTCGGTGGGCACGGTGCACCGTCCTGGTCCAGATCGTCGCCCGCCACCGTCGGCGGGACTTGTCACCTGATGCAACGCTCAGGCGTGACAGGGCGTAACGGCGAGGTACGTGAAGTCGTTCGGCCCAAGTGGGAGGCGGAGGGTGGAGCGGGTGTCACCTTGGCGACAACAAGCACCAGTTTTTTCTTTGCTCCCGGTGTCGAAGCGTAGGCTGCGCACCGTGACAGAGGCGCCGGCAAAGATCGTCTACTCATTGGTCGGCGGGCTGTCCGTGACCATCGGTAACTTCAGGACGACCGGATGCGACTGACTGTTCTGGGCTGTGCCGGGAGCTTCCCGGGTCCCGAGGCGGCCTGTTCGGCCTACCTGATCGAGGCTGACGGATTCCGCCTGCTGGTCGACTTCGGTTCCGGGTCCCTGACCGCCCTGCAGCGCTACGCCGGGCTGCACGCGGTCGACGCGATCCTCCTCACCCACCTGCACTGCGACCACATCCTCGACGCGGTCACCTACGTCGTCGTGCGCCGGTACGCCCCCGACGGGCCGTACCCGCCACTGCCGGTGTACGCACCGGCCGGCGCGCCGGACCGGCTCGCCGCCGCGTACAGCCAGGAGGAGACCGGCGTCGACGACGTCTACACCTTCTACGGCCTACAGCCGGGCAGCTTCCCGATCGGCCCGTTCACGGTCACCGTCGACCGGGTCAACCACCCCGTCGAAACCTACGGCGTACGCCTGGAGCACAACGGCCGGTCGCTCGCGTACTCCTCCGACACCGCGCCCTGCGAGGCGCTGCTGCGGCTGGCCCAGGGCGCCGACCTGTTCCTCTGCGAGGCGAGCTACCTCGACGGCGTGGACAACCCTCCGGACCTGCACCTGACCGGGCGCGAGGCCGGCGAGATCGCCACCAAGTCGGAGGTCGGACGGCTGGTGCTGACCCACCTGGTCAGCGCCTGGGGGAGCGAGGCGCTGACCCACGAGGCCGCCGCGTCGGCCTTCGCCGGGCCGGTGGAAATCGCCCGACCAGGTGCCCGCTACGACATCTGACAACGGGTCGGACATCGACGGCGACATCTTGTGCGGCACTGTTTGCCAACCGGTCAGCTAGCCGTCGCCCGCCGCACCAGCACGGGTTCCACGGTGAGCGCATGCGCATCGCGATCGTCACGGAGTCCTTCCCGCCGGATGTCAATGGTGTGGCGCATTCCGTCGTCCGCGTCGCCGAGCACCTGGTCCACCGGGGGCACACCCCGATCGTGATCGCTCCGGCGCCGTCGTCAGCCACCCGTGGTGTACCCGGCGACCACCCGTACCCGGTGATTCGGGTGCCGAGCGTGGCCGTGCCCCGCTACCGCAGCTTCCGGCTCGGGCTGCCGTCCGCCCGACTCGCCGACGCGCTGAACCAGCACGCCCCGGACGTCGTCCACCTGGCCAGCCCGTTCGTGCTCGGTGCCCGGGGCATGGCCGTGGCCGGTCAACTCGACCTGCCGACCCTGGCGGTCTACCAGACCGACCTGGCCGCGTACGCCCGCCATTACCGGCTCGGCTGGGGCGAGGCCGCCGCCTGGCGCTGGCTGCGCAACATCCACAACGCCGCCGACCGTACCCTCGCCCCGTCCACCCGGTCCGCCGCGGACCTGGTCACGCACGGCGTACAGCGGGTGTGGTTGTGGCGCCGAGGTGTCGACAGCGTCCGCTTCGACCCGGCGCTGCGCAGCGACGAGGTACGCGCGACGCTCGCCCCGAACGGCGAACTGCTGGTCGGCTACGTCGGCCGGCTCGCGGTGGAGAAGCGGGTGGAACTGCTCGCGGCCGCCTCCCGGCTGCCCGGCGTACGGCTGGTCGTCGTCGGGGACGGTCCGGCCCGGCGGGACCTGGAACGGGCCCTGCCCGACGCACTCTTCCTCGGCGCCCGGCAGGGGTCGGAACTCGCCCGGCTCTACGCGAGCCTGGACATCTTCGTGCACAGCGGCCCGTACGAGACCTTCGGGCAGACCGTCCAGGAGGCGCTGGCCAGCGGCCTGCCGGTGGTCGCGCCGGCCGCCGGCGGCCCGCTCGACCTGGTCGAGACCGGAGTGACCGGAACCCTGGTGGCGCCGGAGGACGGTGCCGCGCTCGCCGACGCGGTCGCCGACCTGGCCGGTGACGCCGAGCGCCGCCGGGCGTACGGCCTCGCGGCCCGGACCTGGGTGGCCAACCGCACCTGGGCGGCGGTCGGTGACGAACTGATCGGGCACTACCGGGCGGTGCTGTCCGGCGCCGGAGTCGCGGCCCCACGCCGGATCGCCGCGTGACGGCGCTGCGCATCGTCCGGCTGGCGAACTTCGTCACGCCCCGCTCCGGCGGGCTGCGCACCGCGCTGCGCTGCCTCGGCGCCGGCTACCGGGCGGCCGGACACGAACCCGTGCTGATCGTTCCCGGCGAGCGCGCCGCGGACGAGATGATCGGCCCGGACCGGGTCGTCACCCTGCCCGGACCGGTGCTGCCCGGCACCGGCGGCTACCGGGTGCTCGCCGGCCGCCGCCGGTTGCGCCGGCTGCTGGAGGAACTGGAGCCGGACCGGCTGGAGGTCTCGGACCGCTCGACCCTGCGCTGGACCGGCGCCTGGGCGAGGGCCAACGGGATCCCGTCGCTGATGGTGTCGCACGAGAGCCTGACCGGGCTGCTCGGTGTCTGGGGTGCCCCGGCGGCGATCGGGCAGCGGCTGGCCGACCGGCTCAACGGGCGCAGCGCGGCCACGTACGACCGGGTGGTCTGCACCACCGACTGGGCGGCGGCGGAGTTCCGCCGGATCGGCGCACCGAACCTGACCCAGGTGCCGCTCGGGGTCGACCTCGACGCCTTCCACCCCGACCGGCACAACCCGGCCCTACGTGCCGAGTACGCCGCCGACGGCGAGGTGCTGCTGGTGCACTGCAGCCGGCTGTCGCCGGAGAAGCGGCCCGACCTGGCGATCGACGCGCTGGCGGCGCTGCGGGCCGGTGGCGTGCCGGCGACGCTGGTGGTGGTCGGTGACGGGCCCCGCCGGACCGCGCTCGGTCAACGGGCCGCCGGGCTGCCGGTGCACTTCACCGGCTTCCTGCCCGACCGCGACCGGGTCGCCGGCCTGCTGGCCAGTGCGGACGTGGTGGTGGCGCCGGGGCCGGTGGAGACGTTCGGGCTCGCCGGTCTGGAGGCGCTCGCCTGCGGTACGCCGGTAGTGGTGAACGCCGCCAGCGCGTTGCCGGAGGTGGTCGGGGCGGCAGGGCTCGGTGCCGACGGCACCGGTGAGGCGTTCGCCGAGGCGATCGTGACCCTGCTGGGCCGGCCGGAGCCGGAACGCCGGGCCACCGCCCGCGCCCGCGCGGAGCAGTTCGGCTGGGCCGCATCGGTCGAGGGATTTCTCCGCGCCCACGACGCCCCGGTCGGACTCGCCGTCCCGGCCTGACCCGTGCCGCCGGCCCGGCCAGCCCGCCGGGCTCACGAGTCTGTTCCGGCGGACCGGGGTGCCCCAGGGCGGCGGGCTGCGGTGTAACACATAGGCTGCCCCCATGGCACGACCTGATGGGCGGCAGCCCGATGAACTCCGGCCGGTGACACTGACCCGGCAGTGGAGCGTGCACCCGGAAGGGTCCGTGCTCGTCGAGTTCGGCCAGACCCGGGTGCTCTGCACGGCGAGCGTCACCGAGGGGGTGCCCCGCTGGCGCAAGGGCTCCGGTCTCGGCTGGGTCACCGCCGAATACTCGATGCTGCCCCGGGCCACCACCACCCGCTCCGACCGGGAGAGCGTCAAGGGCCGCATCGGCGGCCGGACGCAGGAGATCTCCCGGCTGATCGGCCGCAGCCTGCGGGCCTGCATCGACCTGAAGGCGCTGGGCGAGAACTCGATAGTGCTCGACTGTGACGTACTGCAGGCCGACGGGGGGACCCGTACCGCCTCGGTCACCGGCGCGTACGTCGCCCTGCACGACGCGGTCGGCTGGCTGGCCGCACGCAAGGCACTGGCCGGTAAGCCGGCCACGGTGATGCACCGTTCGGTCGCCGCGGTCAGCGTCGGCATCGTCGACGGTGAGCCCCGGCTCGACCTGAACTACCTGGAGGACGTGGCGGCCGAGGTGGACATGAACATCGTCTGCACCGGCTCCGGGGACTTCGTCGAGGTGCAGGGGACCGGTGAGGCCAATGTCTTCGCCCGCGACCAGCTCGACGCCCTGCTCGACCTCGGGGTGCTCGGCTGCGCGGAGCTGGCCGACGCCCAACGCAAGGCCCTGGCCGGCTGAGAGTGGAACGAGGAGAGCAGATGACCCGGGTGCTGCTGGCGACCCGCAACAAGAAGAAGCTGGTCGAACTGCAGCGCATCCTGGACGGGGCGCTCGGTCCACAACGGATCGAGCTGGTCGGCCTGGCCGACCTGCCCACGTACCAGGAGGTGCCGGAGACCGGGCTCACGTTCGGCGAGAACGCCCTGCTGAAGGCGCGCGAGGGGGTCAAGCACACCGGCCTGCCGACGGTGGCCGACGACTCCGGCCTGGCCGTGGACGCGCTCAACGGCATGCCCGGCGTGTTCAGCGCCCGCTGGTCCGGTCGGCACGGCGACGACCGGGCCAACCTGGAACTGCTGCTCGGGCAGACCGGTGACGTACCGGACGAGCACCGGGGCGCCGCCTTCGTCTGCGCGGTGGCGCTGGTGCTGCCCGGCGGCAAGGAACACCTGGTCGACGGCAGGCAGACCGGACGGCTGCTGCGCGCTCCGCGGGGCGAGGGCGGCTTCGGCTACGACCCGATCTTCCTCGGTGACGGCCAGGACCGTACGAACGCCGAACTCTCCCCGACCGAGAAGGACGCGGTCAGCCACCGGGGCAAGGCGCTGCGCGCCCTGGCGAAGGTGATCGCCAAGGTGCTGCTACCCGGCTGACCCCACCGGCATCGACAAGTGCCCCTTCCCGCGCGAGAAGCGACGGGAAGGGGCACTTTCGTGTGCCAGCGGGCCGACGGTCACGCCAGCGGGCCGATCGCGGACTCGATCGCGGTGCGCAGGTCCGGGCCGGAAACCACCGCGCGGGCGGACTCCAGGGCCGGGGCCAGGAAGATGTCCGGGCCGGGTTCCCCGGCGAACCGGGCCACCGCGTTCACCGCGGCCCGACCGGCCGGTGACGGGGTCAGCGGGGCGCGCAGTTGCAGTCCGCGTACGGCGGCCAGCAGTTCCACCGCGAGCAGGCTGGTCAGGTTGTCCAGCACCGTACGGAGTTTGCGGGTGGCCGCCCAGCCCATCGAGACGTGGTCCTCCTGCATGCCGCTGGTGGGCAGCGAGTCCACCGAGGCCGGGGCGGCGAGCCGGCGGTTCTCCGCCACGATCCCGGCCGCGGTGTACTGGGCGATCATCAGCCCGGAGTTGACCCCGGCGTCCGGGGTGAGGAACGCCGGCAGGTCCCGGTTGCGGGTGATGTCGAGCAGCCGGTCCACCCGGCGTTCCGAGATCGCGCCCACCTCGGCGGCGGCGATGGCGAGGAAGTCGGCGGCGAAGCCGAGCGGGGCGCCGTGGAAGTTACCGGTCGACTCGACCCGACCGTCCGGCAGCACCACCGGGTTGTCCACCACGGAGAGGAGTTCCCGACCGGCGACCGAGGTGACGAAACCGAGGGTGTCCCGGGCGGCGCCGGCCACCTGCGGGGCGCAGCGCATCGAGTACGCGTCCTGGACGGCGTGTACCAGGTCGTTGCGGTGCGAGTCCATGATGCCGGAGCCCTGGAGCAGTCGGTGGATGTTCGCCGCCGAGACGGCCTGCCCCGGATGCGGGCGGATGCTGTGCAACTCGGGCTGGAACGGCCGGTCGGTGCCGAGCATCGCCTCGATCGCCAGGGCGGCGGTGACGTCGGCCATCGCGAACAGGTGTTCCGCGTCGCCGGTCGCGAGCAGCAGCATGCCGAGCATGCCGTCGGTGCCGTTGATCAGCGCCAGCCCCTCCTTCGCGGCCAGCTCGATCGGGGCCAGCCCGGCCCGGTGCAGGGCCACCGATGCGTCCTCGCGGGTGCCGCCGCCCTTGCCGAGGATCCAGCCCTCGCCGAGCAGCGCCAGCGCGCAGTGCGCCAGCGGGGCCAGGTCACCGGAGGCGCCGAGCGAGCCGTGTTCGGGCACCCACGGGGTGATGTCGTGGTTGAGCAGGTCGACCAGGGACTGCGCGACCAGTGGCCGTACCCCGGAGTGGCCGAGCGCGAGGGAGCGTACGCGCAGCAGCATCATGGCCCGGACCACCTCGCGGGGCATCGGGGCACCGATCCCGGCGGCGTGGGAACGGATCAGCGCGTGCTGCAACTCGGCCCGGCGCTCGGGCGCGACGAACGTGTTGGCGAGCGCGCCGAAGCCGGTGGAAACCCCGTAGACCGGGCGGCCGTCCTGTTCGATCCGGTCCACGATCGCCCGGCTGGTCTCCATCGCCGCGATGGTGGCGGGGGCGAGCACGACCGTGGCCGAGCCGCGGGCGACGGCGACGACGTCGGCGGGGGTGACGCCTGCGGGGGTGACGGTGACTACTGACATTGGGGTACTCCGTTGTGCAGGACCTGGCGGATCAGCGGTACCCCTGGCCGGTAGGCCAGGTGCAGATACGAGGGCGCGTCGAGGATGGTCAGGTCGGCCCGCGCGCCCCGGCGCAGCACGCCGACGTCGTCGCGGCGCAGCGCCCGCGCCCCTCCGGCGGTCGCGGCCCAGACCGCCTCCGCCGGGGTCATCCCCATTTCGCGTACGGCGAGAGCGATGCAGAACGGCATCGACGAGGTGTACGACGAGCCGGGGTTGCAGTCCGTGGCGAGCGCGACCGTGACCCGTGCGTCCAGCAGGCGCCGCGCGTCCGGGTACGGCGACCGGGTGGAGAACTCCGCCCCCGGCAGCAGGGTCGCGACGGTGGTGGTTTCCGAACCGGAGGTCCAGTCGACGGTGGTGGAGGCGAGCGCGTCCACGTCGGCGTCGGTCAGGTGGGTGCAGTGGTCGGCGCTGGCGGCGCCGAGTTCCACGGCGAGCTGTACCCCCGGGCCGGGGCCGAGCTGGTTGGCGTGCAGTCGTAGACCGAGACCGGCGGCCTGGCCGACGGTGAGGATCGCGCGGGCGTGGTCGGCGTCGAACGCGCCCCGTTCGCAGAACACGTCGATCCAGCGGGCGTACGGCAGGGCGGCGCGCAGCATCGGCCCGCAGACCAGGCTGACGTAGTCGTCGGGCCGGTCGGCGTACTCGGGTGGGACTACGTGCGCGCCGAGGAAGGTGGTCTCGGTGCTGAACTCACCGGCGATCCGCAGCGAGCGGGCCTCGTCAGTGACGCTGAGCCCGTACCCGCTCTTGATCTCGATCGTGGTGGTGCCCTGGCGCAGCGCCTCGATCCGCAGCCGGGAGACGTTGGCCCGCAGCGTGTCGTCGCTGGCGGCGCGGGTTGCCCCGACCGTGGTCCGGATCCCGCCGCCGGTGTACGGCTGACCGGCCATCCGGGCCGCGAACTCCGGTGCCCGGTCACCGGCGAAGACCAGGTGCGAGTGGCTGTCCACGAATCCGGGCAGCACCGCCGCACCGTCGGCGTCGATCCGCCCGTCGGCGGCCGGGGCGTACTTCGCCGGGCCGAGCCAGGCGATCCGGCCGTCCTCGACCAGCAGCGCCGCCCGGCGCCGGATGCCGAGCGGCCCGGCCTCGCCGTACGGCTCGTTGGTGACCAGCTCACCGATGTTGTCGACCAGCAGGCTCGGCCCCGGGTGGACGCTCACCGCCACACCTGCGCGATCGACCGGCGAAGCTCCGCGGGCACGTCGATCGACACATGCCGGCCGTCGCGGACCACCACCCGACCGTCGACCAGCACGTCGGTGACGTCGGCGGCGGTGGCCGCGAAGAAAACCCCGGCCGGCGGCACCGCGGCGGTCCGTACGCTGTCCAGCCGGACCGTGACCAGGTCGGCCCGGAAGCCGGCGGCGATCGTGCCGGCGTCGGCCCAGCCCAGCGCGGTGTGCCCGGCGGCGGTGGCGGCGTGGGTGAGTTCGGCCGGGCCGAAGTGCCCGCGCCGCTCGGTACGCAGCCGCTCGTCGAGTTCGACCGCACGCGCCTCCTCGAACAGGTCGATCACGGCGTGGCTGTCCGAACCGAGGCTCAGCGGGCTGCCGGCGTCGGCGAGGGCGCGGGCCGGTCCGATCCCGTCGGCCAGGTCCCGTTCGGTGGTCGGGCAGAGGCAGGTGCCGGTGCCGGTCTCGCCGAGCAGGGCCACCCCGTCCTCGCTCAGGTGGGTGGCGTGCACCGCGGTCGCGGTCGGCCCGAGTACGCCCATGTCGGCCAGGAGCTGGACCGGGGTGCAGCCGTGGGTGGCGAGGCAGGCGTCGTTCTCGGCCCGCTGCTCGGACAGGTGGAAGTGCAGCGGCCCGCCGCTGTTGCGGTAGGCGAAGCTGGACAGCGCACCGAGCGGGACCGCCCGTACCGAGTGCAGCGCGGCACCGAGCCGCAGATGCGGCGCGGACGGCAGTTTGCCGTGCCGGTCCGACCAGGCGTCCACGTCCCGGTCGCCGAACCGCCGTTGCACCCCGTGCAGCGGCTCACCGTCCACGGTGGAGGTCAGGTAGAGCGTGTCCAGCAGGGTGAGCCGGACACCGGCCTGGGCGGCGGCCTCGACCAGCGCGGCACCCATCACGTTCGGTTCGGCGTACGGGCTGCCGTCGGGCTGGTGGTGCAGGTAGTGGAACTCGCCCACGCAGGTGATCCCGGCCAGCGCCATCTCGGCGTACGTGGCTCTGGCCAGGGCGAGGTAGGTGTCCGGGTCGAGTCGTCCGGCGACCTCGTACATCCGGTCCCGCCAGCTCCAGAACGTACCGCCGCCGGTGTGGGTGTGACCGCGTAACGCCCGGTGGAACGCGTGCGAGTGGGTGTTCGCCAGCCCCGGCAGGGTGACCCCCGGCAGCCGGTGCACGCCTGGCGGCACCTGCACCCCGGCGGTCACACCGCTGAACCTGCCGTCGTCGACCTCGATCAGCACGTCGGGCGTCGGCGCCTCGTCGCCGGGCAGCCAGGCGTACTCGGCGTGGAACCGTCGTGTGCTCATGCGTCCTCCACCGGTTCGAAGTCCGTGTCGCCCCCGCCGCCGCTGCCCCCGCCGCCGCTGCCCCCGCCGCCGCTGCTTCGGGCGGCGGTCGGTTCCGCAGCGGGTCCGCAGGCCAGGGCGGCCAGCACGTCGGCGAGCCGGGTCACCCCGGCGGCGCAGTCGTCGTCACCGGCGGTCTCGGCCGGCGAGTGCGACACCCCGGTGGGGTTGCGGACGAACAGCATCGCCGTGGGCAGCAGCGGGGCGAGCACCCCGGCGTCGTGCCCGGCGGCGGTCGGCAGCACCGGTACGCCGTCGTCCAGCACCCGCCGGAACAGCTCGATCAGGCCGCCGTCGAACTCGACCAGCGGGGTGACCGACTCGGCTGTCAGCCGTACGCCGGTCCCGTCCCGGACCGCCCGCTCGGACGCCTTCTGCCCGACGGCCTCGACCAGGGCATCGAGCGTGGCGACCTCGGCCGCGCGGGCGTCCAACCAGCCGCGGACCAGCGACGGCACCGCGTTGGTGGCGTTCGGTTCGACCTCGACCCGCCCGACGGTGGCCTGCGCGCCGCAGCGCCGGGCCTCCTTGTTCGCGGCGAGGACCGTGAACGCGTACGTCAGCATCGGGTCGCGCCGGTCGCTCATCCTGGTCGTGCCGGCATGGTTCGCCTCGCCGGTGAAGTCCATCCGCCAGCGCCCGTGCGGCCAGATCCCGCTGGCCACACCGACCGGTGCGCCCAGGTCGACCAGGGCCCGGCCCTGTTCGATGTGCAACTCGACGAAGGCGCCGATCCGGCCGAGCAGGTCCGGTCGGGCACCCGCCGGCCGGGCACCGAGCGCCTCGGCCAGGGTGGTCCCGTCCCGGTCGGTGAGCGCCGCCGCCCGTTCCACCGGCAGTTCGCCGGTGAGCAGCCGGGACCCGAGGCACGGTACGCCGAACCGCCCGCCTTCCTCCTCGGCGAACGCGACCACCCCGATCGGCCGGTGCGGCACCCGCCCCTGTACGCGCAGCCGGTCGAGCGCGAGGAAGGCGCTGACGATGCCGAGCGGACCGTCGTAGCCGCCGCCGTGCGGTACCGAGTCGAAGTGGCTGCCGACCAGCACCGCGTCGCCCCGACCGGGGTCGCCCCACCAGGCGAACAGGTTGCCGTTGCCGTCCTGCTCGACCGGCAGGCCCCGGTCGGCGGCCTGCCGCCGGAACCAGTCCCGTAACCACAGTTCCGCCTCACCGAACGCGTACCGCAGGTAGCCGCCGCTGACCGGATCACGGCCGATCGGCGCGATCTCGTCCCACAGCGCCCGGAACGCCGTTACCCCGTCGGATCCCTCGGTCACCGTCGTCGACAACGCGTACCCCTCCCTACGCCCGGTCCATCGGCACCGGCAGCCCGGTACGGGTGGCCACCTCGGCGGCGCTGGGGTAACCCGCGTCGACGTGGCGGAGCACCCCCATCGCCGGGTCGTTGGTGAGTACGCGTTCGATCTTCTGGCCGGCGAGCGCGGTGCCGTCGGCGACGCAGACCTGCCCGGCGTGGATCGACCGGCCGATGCCCACCCCGCCACCGTGGTGGATGGACACCCATGATGCCCCGCTGGCGGTGTTGACCAGCGCATTCAGCAGCGGCCAGTCGGCGATCGCATCCGATCCGTCGGCCATCGCCTCGGTCTCCCGGTACGGCGAGGCGACCGACCCGGCGTCCAGGTGGTCCCGCCCGATCACCACCGGGGCCGACAACTCGCCGGAGGCGACCATCTCGTTGAACCGGACCCCGGCCCGGTCCCGCTCGCCGTAACCGAGCCAGCAGATCCGCGCCGGCAGCCCCTGGAACGCGACCCGTTCCCCAGCGAGCCGGATCCACCGGGCCAGTGACTCGTTCTCCGGGAACAGTTCCAGTACGGCCCGGTCGGTGGCGGCGATGTCGGCCGGGTCGCCGGAGAGCGCCGCCCAGCGGAACGGCCCCCGGCCCTCGGTGAACAGCGGCCGGATGTACGCCGGCACAAAACCGGGGAAGTCGAAGGCGCGCTCGTACCCGGCGAGTTGGGCCTCGCCGCGGATCGAGTTGCCGTAGTCGAAGACCTCGGCACCGGCGTCCAGGAAGCCGACCATCGCGGCCACGTGCCGGGCCATCGAGGCCCGCGCCCGGTCGGTGAACTCGGCTGGCTTGGCGGCGGCGTACTCGGCCGCGTCGGCGAGTTCGACACCCACCGGCAGGTAGGAGAGCGGGTCGTGGGCGCTGGTCTGGTCGGTCACGATGTCGACCTCGACGCCGCGTACGAGCAGTTCGGGGAAGACCACGGCCGCGTTGCCGACCACACCGACCGACAGCGCCCTGCGTTCCCGCTTGGCCGCCAGCACCGCCTCGACCGCCTCGTCCAGGTTGTCCGCGATCTGGTCGAGGTAGCGGTCCCGGACCCGGCGGGCGAGCCGTTCCGGGTCGACGTCGACGATCAGGCAGGCGCCGCCGTTCATGGTGACCGCCAGCGGCTGGGCGCCGCCCATGCCGCCGCAGCCCGCGGTGAGGGTGAGGGTGCCGGCGAGGGTGTTGTCGAACCGCTTGGCGGCGACCGCGGCGAAGGTCTCGTAGGTGCCCTGCAAAATACCTTGCGTACCGATGTAGATCCACGAGCCAGCGGTCATCTGCCCATACATGGTCAGACCGAGGTGTTCCAGGCGACGGAACTCGGGCCAGGTGGCCCAGTCACCGACCAGGTTCGAGTTGGCCAGCAGCACCCGGGGCGCCCACTCGTGCGTACGCAACACCCCGACCGGGCGGCCGGACTGCACCAGCATCGTCTCGTCGTCGCGCAGCTCGGTCAGGGTCCGGATCAGCGCGTGGTACGAGGGCCAGTCACGGGCGGCGCGGCCGGTGCCGCCGTACACGACCAGGTCCTCGGGGCGCTCGGCCACCTCCGGGTCGAGGTTGTTCATCAGCATCCGCATGGCCGCTTCCTGGGCCCAACCAACTGCGGTACGGGTACTGCCGCGCGCGGCGCGAACGGGCTGGTACATCGGGGTCTCCTGGCGCAACGGTGGGGGAGTGGGGACTCAGGTGAGGAACACCTGGCGGCGGGCGGCGGACTGTTCGAACTCCTCCAACCGGCGCTGGGTGTGGCTGGGTGCGGCGTCGCAGATCGCCTGGAGCAGCACCATGGCCAGCGTCATCGGGGCGGTGTGCAGGTCGAACACGAGTTGGGCGCCGACCGCGGCGGGCAGCACGATGTCGGCGTACTCGGCGGCCGGGCTGACCGCCGAGTCGGTGATCACCACGATGGAGAGCCCGGCGTGCCGCGCCTCGCGGAGCGCGTCGAGGGACTCGCGCGGGTAGCGCGGCAGCACGATGGCGAGCAGTGCGCTGGCGCCGGCCGTACGGGCCTGGTCGAGCCGGTCGGCGAGCAGGCTGCCGCCGGTGTCGAGTACGCGTACGTCCGGGTGCACCTTGGCGGCGAAGTACGCGAAGTACGCGGCCAGCGGGGCGGCGGCGCGCAGCCCGAGCACCGGCAGCGGGCGGCTGTTGGCGAGCAGTGCCCCGGCAGCGGTCACCTTGTCCGGGTCGGCGAGCTGTTCGGCGAGCTGGTGCAGGTTCTCCACCTCGGCGCTGACCGCCCGCTGCAGTTCGTTGCCCGCCGGTACGCCGGACGCCGGTCGGCCCCGCTCGACGGCGGTGATCTCACGCAGCCGTCGGCGCAGGGCGGGGTAGCCGTCGTAGCCGAGCGCGATCGCGAAACGGGTGACCGACGGCTGGCTGACCTGGGCGAGTTCGGCGATCTCGGCCGCCGACAGGTACGCCGCCGAGGCGGCGTGCTGGACCAGGCTGTGCGCGATCCGTCGTTGCGTCGGGGTCAGCCGGATGCCGTGGAACAGGTCGAGGACCTGGTCCGTCGGCGGCGTGACCGCGACCCCGATGTTCGACTCGGGCGCAGCGGCAGGTAGCTCGGGCGCAGCGGCAGGTCGCTCGGGAACAGCGACCATTACCGCATCTCGGACAAGTGAATCGTCATTCACGGAAGCACTCTATGCATGAAATCATTCACCTGGCAATGAGGTGCGGCCCAACGTGGCGGCGCGTGTCCCGCCCGGAGAGACGTGATACAACCAACATCGTGAATGGGACCAGGTTCCGGCGCACCATCGCCCGTACCCCGCTCGCGCCCGTCGCGGCCTTCCCGAAACGGTTGCTCCGGGTGGCCCGGCACGACGCCCGCGTGCTCGGCGTCTCCGCCCGCTGGCTGCTCACCTCCCGCGAACACCACAACTACACCTACGACCTGACCCGGCTCAGCCGCGAGCACCTCGCCTGGTTCGTCAGCGTCATCACCGACACGCCGGTCAAGCAGATCCGGGACTACCTGGCCGAGATTGAGTCCGACCACCCGCTGCGGCAGCACATCGAGCGGACCACCGCCTCCTCCGCGCGCCGGGGCCTGGCCGACCGGCACGTGCGCTACGCCCGCCGGATCGGCTGGTACGCGATCGTCCGGGCGACCCGGCCCGCACACGTCGTCGAGACCGGCGTGGACAAGGGGCTCGGCACCTGCGTACTCGCCGCGGCACTGCTGCGTAACACCGCCGAGGGTCATCCCGGCCGGGTCACCTCGCTCGACATCAACCCCGAGGCCGGCTACCTCGCCCGGGCCGAACCCTGGTCCGAGGTCGTCGACCTGGTCATCGGCGACTCGATCGCCTCGATCCGGGAACTGGACCGGCCGGTCGACCTGTTCCTGCACGACAGCGACCACAGCGCCGGGCACGAGCGCAACGAGTTCGAGGCGGTCGAGCCGAAGCTGGCACCGGGCGCCCGGCTGCTCACCGACAACGTCACCGTCACCAACGTGCTCGCCGAGCACGCCGAGCGGACCGGCCGGCGGTTCCTCGCCTACCGGGAGACACCGGCCCGGCACTGGTTCCCCGGCGACGGCATCGGAGTCGCCTGGTAGTCCGAGGCGCCCGGCGGTCGCCGACGTCATGCGATCCTGGCCGAATGCGAGTCGCCTCGATTCACACGTACCCGGTGAAGGGCTGCCGTCGGATGGACCGGGACACGGCCCGGGTCGAGCCGTGGGGCCTGGACGGCGACCGGCGCTGGCTGATCGTGGACGAACGCGGGATCGGCCTCACCCAGCGCCAGCACCGGGAACTGGTGACGCTGCGGGCGGTGTCGCGGCCGGGAGGGCTGAGCCTGGCCGCGCCGGGACTGGCTCCGCTCGACCTGGCCGAACCGACCGGCGGCGAGCCGATCCAGGTCCGGGTGTTCTCTGGTCGTCCTCCCTCGCCGGTACGCGCCGCCGGCCAGCATGCCGACGACTGGCTCAAGCGGCTGCTGGGACGCGAGGTCCGGCTGGTCTGGCTCGGTGACCCGAACGCCAACCTGGTCCCCTGGCAGGTCCCGGCGGGCTCCGGCGCCGAGGTGAGCTTCGCCGACGGCACCCCGCTGCTGCTGACCAACACCGCGTCGCTGGACGCGTTCAACAACTGGCTGCTGGAGTCGGGCAGCGTCGAGGGGCCGCTGCCGATGAGCCAGTTCCGCCCCAACCTGGTGATCCGCGGCGCCGAGCCGTGGGCCGAGGGGGAGTGGGTCGGCCGGCGGATCCGGATCGGCGGGGCGGTGTTCCACGGCGCCAACGAATGCGGCCGCTGCCTGGTCGCGACCATCGACCAGGAGACCGGGGAGCGGGGGCAGGAACCACTGCGGATGCTCGCCGCGCGGCGGAACATCGGCCAGAAGCTCCTCTTCGGCCTCCAGATGACGGTCGAGGCCGAGCGCGGCCCGCACGAAGGCCGCACCGTCAACGTGGGCGACACGGTAGAACTGCTCGGCTGACCGGTCGGACCGGGCCGGGCGTAGCCCGGACGCGGCTGTTGCGCCGGTGGAGGTGGTGCGGCAACATCGGACGCCGTGACTGCACCCGGTACGGCCTCAGAGAATGGCACACCGGCCGGCGACAGCGGTACGCGCCGGTCGAATCGACGGATCCGGCACTGGTTGACCGGTGCCGGTGTCGCCGCCCTGGCCGCCGTACTCGGCATCACCCTCGCCGTACGCTCCGGGGCCGCACCGGCCTGCGCGGCGCCACCCACCGGCAACACCGTCCACAAGGGAAAGGCCAGCTTCTACGACTCGCAGGGATCCGGCGGCAACTGCTCCTTCCCGAGCGCCCCGGCCGACCGGCTCTACGTCGCACTCGGCCCGAGCGAGTACGCCAAAGCGGCGGCCTGCGGCGGTTACCTCGACGTGACCGGTCCGAAGGGCAAGGTCCGGGTCGTGGTCATGGACCAGTGCGCCGGCTGCGCACCCGGCCACATCGACCTCTCCGACGAGGCGTTCGCCCGGATCGCCGATCGGTCACAGGGCGTCGTGCCGGTGACGTACCGGGCGGTGGTCGACCCACCGGTCAAGGGAGGGCTCACCTTCCGGATGAAGGACGGTGCCTCGCAGTGGTGGTTCGCGGTGCAGGTGGGCAACCACGGCAACCCGCTCCGCTCGGTCGAGGCGAAGGGACCCAGCGGCGGCTTCCGCGCGGCGGCCCGCCAGGACTACAACTACTGGATCATCGACGGTGGGCTCGGCGCCGGCCCGTACAGCATCAGGGTCACCGACGTGTACGGGCACCAGACGACCGCCACCAACATCCGGATGGCCCCGGAGCAGCTCCAACGCAGCACGGTTTCGCTCTCCGGCGCCGGTACGCCGGCCGGCACCGCCCGTACACCCAGCTCTTCGCCCCCGGCCCAACCGTCCCCGACCGTGAGCGCCACCCCGGCCCCGCCGTCACCGACCTCGGCGGCCCCCACCACCCCGGCGGCGACCGTCGAAGCCCTCGTCAACACCGACCCCGTCAACACCTCCTCCTGCTGACCGCCCGCCGCCGCACGGACGTCGTGGGGTGCCGTATCCGATCTGTCCCACCGGACTTCGGGGCGGCGGAGGGGGCGGATAGGTTCGGGCCATGAGCGATCTGGCCTTCCTCGACTCGACCCGTTCCTCGTACGACTTCGTGGCCGCCGGCTATTCCGCCCGCTTCGCCGACGAGCTGGCCGAGCAGCCGGTGCTGCGGAGCCAGCTGACGCTCTTCGCCGAGCTGGCGTCGGGCCGGGCCGGTGAGGTGGTGTCCGGGCCGACCGCCGACGTGGGGTGCGGGCCGGGGCATGTGACGGCGTTCCTGCGCGAGCAGGGGCTCGACGTGTTCGGGGTCGACCTGTCGCCGGGGATGGTGGAACAGGCCCGGGCCAACTATCCGGAGCTGCGCTTCGAGGTCGGCTCGATGACCGGTCTCGACCATCCCGACCAGAGCCTGTCGGGCCTGAACGCCTGGTACTCGACCATCCACATCCCCGACCAGGAGTTGCCGGGCGTGCTGGCCGAGTTCCACCGGGTGCTGGTCCCAGGAGCACCGCTGATGCTGTTGTTCCAGATGGGCGACGCTCCGAAGCACTTCGCCGAGGCGTGGGGCTACGACGTCGACCTGGTCCTCTACTACCGTCGCCCGGAAGCCGTCACGGAGATGCTGACCGAGGCCGGATTCCAGGTCATGCTCACGACGATCTGGGAGCCGACCCAGGTGCAGCCGAAAAAGCAGGCGGCATTTCTGATAGCCCGCAAATCAGACTGAACCGCCCCCGGCCCCCGGCCCCGCCCGCGATCCAGGGCAAGCGGCGTTCGTCGACGACGACTTGCCCCGGATCGGCGGGCGCTGCGGGCTAGGGGAGCCGGGCGGGGGGCAGGAGCCCCGGGCCCGGGGTGAGGGGCAAGGTCCGCACCACGGAGGTACGGGCCGCGTCCGTGCTTTCTGGACCGCAGAGCGCGGTGTCGATGAGCTGGAAGAGTGCCACGCTGATCGGGTCACCGGGGTACTGGTAGTGGCTGACGTTCTGGGCCACGCTCACCTGTCGTCTGCCGTCGGGGGAGTGCAGCGAAAGCGTGTTGTAGCCGAGCACCTGACCGTCGTGTCCGTACGCGTCGCCGCAGGCCAGGGGGAGCGACAACAGGCCGAGCCCGTAGCCCAGTCCGGTACCGGTCGGCAGGAAGCGCAGCAGGTCGGCCTGTTGGGCGGGGCGCAGCAGTCGGCCGCCGAGCAGGGCGCGGTAGAAGGTGTCCAGGTCGGCGGTGGTCGAGATCAGCTCACCGGCCATCTGGCCCCAGGACATGTTGTAGACGGTGAAGTCCCGCAGCTCTCCCTCGTACCAGGGCACGTAGCCCCGGCTGTGTGGGCCGGCGATGCGCGGGTCGGTGCCGGGGAAGTAGGTGTCACGCAGGCCCAGCGGCCGCAGGATCCGCCGGCTGACCTCCTCGGCGGCGGGGCGGCCGGTCACCCGCTCCACGATCAGCCCGGCCAGGATGTAGTTGGTGTTCGAGTAGAAGAAGGCCGCGCCGGGCGGGTTCGTCGCCGGCATGTCCAGCCCGACCCGGGCCAGCTCGCGGGGCGTGAAGGTGGTGTTCCGATGCTGCTCGATCAGCTCCGGCGTGGCGAGCAGGACATGGTCGTAGCTGCCGATCCCACTGCGGTGGCCGAGCAGCATCCGTACGGTCACGGTGTCGTCCGGCATCAGGCCGGGCAGGTAGCGCCGGACCGGTGCGTCCAGCGAGATCCTGCCCTCGCCCACGAGTTGCAGCACGGTGGCGGAGACGAAGGTCTTGGTGACGCTGCCGACCCGGTGACGGAAGTCGGGGCGTACCGGTCGGCCGGTGTTGATGTCGGCGATGCCGCTGGCGCCGCGCCAGGTGGCCCGGCCGTCGCGTGCCTCGGCGAAGACACCGATCATGCCGGCGGTGGTGATCCCGGCGAGGCCCGCGTCGAGTGCCGCGACCGGCAGGCCGCCGTGCCCCGGTCGTTCGGCGGGTGCGGGTCGGGCGGCGGCGGGACTCGCCAGCCCGCCGACCAGTACGGCCGTGACCAGCGTGCCGAGCCAGAACGAGGACAGCTTGCGTGGTGGTTTCCGCATGTTTCCTCCCGGATGGACGATCCGGGACCGACCGTAGTAGCGCTTTGCAACTCTTATGGGCCGACTGCGTCGACTGTCCCGTTCACCCGGGCGAGCTGGTGCGGCATGTTCCAGCCGTCGGCCAGCCGGGACGGGTGTACGTTCCCGCCGCCGCCGAAGAACTCGCAGAACTTCATGATCAGTGGATCCCAGCCGATCGGGTCGACGTGGTGCGTACCGGGGATGACCAGGCTCTCCTCGACGTGGGCGCGGAGCACCTCGACCTGGAAGGCGGTGCAGTCGGGGGTGGGGCCGAAGGGGTACGCCTCGATGACCCGGCATTCGAGCTGGATCGGACACTGCGCGACCCGAGGTGGCGCGACCAGTTCCGACGGCTGTTCGGTCAGCCCGGCCAGGGCGAACTTGTCTGGCTCGTACCGGTAGCCCTGCGCCAGCTTGTGCTCCGGCACGTCGGGTCGGCCGGTGGTGAGCGCGATCCGGTCGACCGCGTCGACCATCGACGACGACGGCAGGTTGAGTACGCACTCGCGCTCGCGGAGCAGGTTCGCCGTCGTCCGTCCGCTGTTGCCGAGGCCGAGCATGGCGGACCGGCCCAGCCACCAGGCCGACGACATCGGTGCCAGGTTGGTGCTGCCGTCGGGGTTGCGGGAGCTGATCAGCACCACGGGGGTGCCGAAGTAGAGCACCTTGAGCCCGGGAACAACGTGCATGGTCTGGCCTTTCGCGGAGTCGATGGACCTGGTCCGCGCGTCGCCGCGCTGGCCATGAACCACTCTCCGCGCCCGTGCCGCCGGCTGCTGGCGGCGATCGGACCTGGCGTTCCGCCTGGTCAGACCAGCGGCAGCCACATCAGGATCTCGTCCCGGTCGTCGCCCGGGGCGAGTCGCAGCGCGCCGGGCAGCCGCCCGACCTCGCGGTATCCGCAGCGCTCGTAGAACCGTTCCAGGTTCAGGCCGCCCCGGACGGTCACCTGGAGTGCCTCCAGGCCCAGCTTGCGGCCGAGCCGTTCGGCCTCGCCCATCAGCGCCGCGCCGTAGCCGGTGCCTTGCCGGTCGGGGTGCACCATCACCCGCTTGAGTACGCGCCAGTGCTCTTTCAGCGCGAACCGGTTGGACGCGAAGATCAGGAAGGCGACCGGTGCGCCGCTGTCCGCGTAGCCGACCAGCAGCCGGTCCGGTCCGGCGTCGATGCCGGCGAACGCGTCGTCCGCCACCGGCCGGACCTGTTCCTCGGTGACCGGAGCGACAAAACCGACGGCACCTCCGGCATTGGTCACCTCCGTCCAGAGCGTGACGAGCTGTTGCCGGAGCGCTGCGGTCAGCTCGGGATCGAGCACGAAGCGGAGGGTCACCGGGCCATCTTCGCCGGTTCGGTGCCGCGTTCCAGGCCGGCGCCCGACCATGGTGACGACGGTAACAGTCGCAATCTGCTGACAGAATTTGAAATCTGTCAGTTGTCGTTCCATACTTGAGTCCGAACCGAGTGGACCCCCTCGAAGAGGAGAAACCAGTCATGGAAACTCGCAAACTCGGCAGTACCGGACCGACCGTCTCCGCACTGGGCCTCGGCACCATGGGCATGTCCGACCTCTACGGACCGGCCGACGAGACGGAGAGCATCAGCACCATCCACGCCGCCCTCGACGCCGGCGTCTCCCTGCTCGACACCGGCGACTTCTACGGCATGGGTCACAACGAGATGCTGATCGGACGGGCGCTGCACGAACGCAACCGTGACGACGTCGCCATCAGCGTCAAGTTCGGCGGCCTGCGCGACCCCGACCTCGGCTGGCGGGGCATCGACGGGCGACCCGAGGCGGTACGCAACTTCCTCGCGTACTCGCTGCGCCGGCTCGGCACCGACCACGTCGACGTCTACCGGCTCACCCGGGTCGACCCGAACGTGCCGATCGAGGAGACCATCGGCGCCATCGCCGAGCAGGTCGAGAAGGGACACGTACGCCACATCGGGCTTTCCGAGGTCGGCGCCGACACCATCCGGCGGGCCCACGCCGTGCACCCGATCAGCGACCTCCAGATCGAGTACTCGCTGATCTCACGGGGCATCGAGGCGGAGATCCTGCCGACCGTACGCGAACTCGGCATCGGCGTGACCGCGTACGGGGTGCTCGCCCGTGGCCTGCTCAGTGGCCGCTGGACCGCCGACCGGGAACTGACCCCCGGCGACTTCCGCAACACCGTACCCCGGTTCAGCGGCGACAACCTGACGGCCAATTTGCGCCTGGTCGAGTCGCTGCGGGAGGTCGCCGAGGCCCGGGGAGCCACCGTCGCGCAGGTCGCCATCGCCTGGGTGCTCGCCCAGGGCGCCGACATCGTGCCCCTGGTCGGCGCCCGCCAGCGGGACCGGCTGACCGAGTCGCTCGGCGCGCTGGACCTGAAACTGGCCGCCGACGACCTGGCCGCGATCGAGCGGGCCGTACCGGCCGGATCGGCCTCCGGAACCCGTTACGCCACCCCCTACATGACCCACCTCGACAGCGAACGGTGAGATGGTGCCCATGGCCGACACCACTCTGACCTCCGGGCAGATCCTCGAAGCGGCGGAGGACGTCCTCCGCCGCTTCGGCCCCGCCAAGACGACCGTGGTCGACGTCGCCCGCGTCCTGGGCGTCAGCCACGGCAGCGTCTACCGGCATTTCGCCAGCAAGGCGGCGTTGCGCGAGGCGGTCGCCGAACGCTGGCTCGACCGGGCGCACGCCCCGCTGCCCGCGCTGACCACCGCCGACCTGCCCGCACCGCAGCGGCTGCGCGCCTGGCTCACCACGCTCGCCGCCGAGAAGCGTGGCAAGGCGTTGGATGACCCGGAGCTGTTCGCCACCTACATGGTGCTGGTGAACGAGAGCTCCGCGGTGGTGGAGGAACACGTCGAGGACCTGATCCGGCAACTCGCCCGGATCATCGGGGACGGGGTGGCCGACGGCGACTTCACCGTGGCCGACGTGGACCGTACGGCGCGTGCGGTGCTTGCCGCGACCGCTCGTTGGCACCATCCCGCGCACGCGGCCGAATGGGGCGAGCCGGGGATCGCGGAGGCGCTGGAAGCGGTCTGTGACCTGCTGCTCGACGGGCTGCGTACGCGGGCCTGACGATCGACGGGTACGACGAAGGGGTGGACTACGCCGCTTCGGGGCCGGTCCGGCTCGGTCACGGAGCCGCACCTGTCCTGCCCGTCGCCTCGCCGCACTTGACCTCGTCGCGCCTGACCTGGACCGCCCACGCGAGCTGTGCGCACCCGTCCGGGGTGCACTGCCGGCAAGTTCCCGGCTGCCACGGGTGCGGACCCGGCTGGTGCTGACGCAACGTCAGGTCGACCGCCATCCGAATCGCCGCCGTGGTGAGGGGTTCGTCCATCCGGCTCATCCGGCAGACGCCTCCCGCACGATCGCGGTGACGCCGTACGTAGTCGCCGAAGCACGGCAGGTGCCCGGTCCGATCCGGGTCGGTGCACGTTGACCTATCGCAAACGATCTTGCACTTGTGGTGGTTGGCAAATCGGGATGAGTGCCTTGATTCGGGCGCCACAAGTGCAAGATCGATGACAAACTTTGGTGCGGGAGGGGGGACTCGAACCCCCACGCCCGAAGGCACAGGAACCTAAATCCTGCGTGGCTGCCATTACACCACTCCCGCTGGCGGTACGAGTCTAGAGCCTCGACGGCGGCAGCGCGCACGTACGTCCGGCGTACGGGATCGGCCGACCGGACCGTCGCGGGTGGGCGACGGTCCGGGGTGGAACGGGTGCCTCAGTCCAGGCCGAGGTCGCGGCGGAGCTTCGCCACGTGGCCGGTCGCCTTCACGTTGTAGAGGGCCCGCTCGATCAGCCCGTCGGCGTCGATCACGAAGGTGGAGCGGATCACGCCGGTAACGGTCTTGCCGTAGAGCTGCTTCTCGCCGTAGGCGCCGTACGCGGTCAGCGCCGCCTTGTCGGCGTCGGAGACGAGCGGGAACGTGATCGCGTCGCGTTCGCGGAACTTGGCCAGCTTGGCTGGCTGGTCGGGGGAGATGCCGACCACCTCGTAGCCAGCGGCCTGGAGCGAGGCGAGCGAGTCGCGGAAGTCGCAGGCCTGCTTGGTGCAGCCCGGTGTCATCGCCGCCGGGTACGCGTAGAGCACGACCTTCCGACCCCGTAGCTCCTTGAGGGCGAGCGTCTTGCCGTCGTCGGTCGGCAGGGTGAATTCTGGCGCCAAATCGCCCGGCGCGAGGCGAGAACCCGTCATGGGGCGTGACATTACCCCCGCCAGCAGGCACGATCTTGATCGGTGTCAGTAGTTGTTGCAAAATGTTGGCAACAAGGGCGCCTTGGCAAATACGCTGAGATCCCGTTGGCGCGGACCCTCCCACGCCGCGGGTGGGGAGGAACTAGTGCAGTCCGTCGCGATGCACATCTCGAACGGGATCATCGATGGTCCCGTGGCCGCGATCTTCGCGGCGTTCGCGCTGGTGGTGCTCACGTTCTGCGTGATCCGCGCCCGGCGTGACCTCGACGACCGGCTGGCGCCGATGGCCGGCCTGGTGGCCGCGTTCATCTTCGCCGTACAGATGCTGAACTTCCCGATCTTCACCGCCGGGGTCAGCGGACACCTGCTCGGCGGAGCGCTCGCCGCGATCCTGGTCGGGCCGTGGGTCGGCGCGCTCTGCGTGTCGGTGGTGCTGGTCGTACAGGCGCTGGTCTTCAGCGACGGCGGCGTGGCGATGATCGGGCTGAACATCACCAACATGGCGATCCTCGGTACGGCCGCCGGCTACCTGCTGATCGCCCTGCTGCTCCGAGTGCTGCCGCGTACGCCGGCCGGGCTGGCGGTGACCGGGTTCGTCGCCGCCCTGGTCAGCGTCGTGGTCGCCTCACAGGGCTTCATCCTGCAGTACTGGCTCGGCGGCACCACCGACCTCGGCGACTCGCTGGGTGGGCTGGCCGCCACCATGGCCGGCGCGCACCTGCTGATCGGCATCGGCGAGGGCCTGATCACCGCCACCACCGTGGTTACCGTCGCCAAGGTACGACCCGACCTCGTCTACGCCCTGCGCGGCCTGCGGCCCGTGCCGGTGCTGGCCGACCCGATCCCCGGAGGTGCGCGATGAAGCAGCGGAACTGGGCCTTCCTCGTCGGCGGGCTGCTGGTCGCCCTGCTGCTCGCCGGGGTGGTCAGCAACTTCGCCTCGTCCCACCCGGACGGCCTGGACTCCTCGCTGCGTGAGGGCTGCACCTTCGACGCCGACGACAACATCACCGGCGGTAGCTGCCCGGCCCAGCAGACCAAGGACCACGAGCTGGCCGACAGCCCGCTGGCCGACTATGGCGTACGGGGCGTGCAGAACTCGTACCTGTCCACCGGCCTGTCCGGGGCGGCCGGCGTGCTGCTCACCTTCGCCCTCGGCGGTGGCCTGTTCTGGCTCACCCGCCGCCGGGGCACCGCCACAAGCGAACCGGTCGACACCGCCGACGCAACCGCCGCGACCGCTGTCCCGGCCGGCTCGGAAGCGGCGAAGTAGATGGGCGCCGGGCACGCGCACGTGCTCTACCGGGAGGGCAACTCGCCCGTGCACCGGCTCGCCCCCGAGGTGAAGATCGCGGCGATGGTTGCCTTCAGCATCGCCGTGGTCGCCACCCCGAGGCACGCCTTCTGGGCGTTCGGCGGGTACGCCGTACTGGTGGTCGTGGTGGCGGCGCTGGCCCGGATCAACCCCGGTTGGCTGCTCAAACGTTCGCTGATCGAGCTGCCGTTCGTCTTCTTCGCCTTCGTCCTGCCGTTCCTCGGCACCGGCGAGCGGGTGAGCTGGCTCGGCCTGAGCCTGTCCGTCGACGGCCTGTACGGCGGCTGGAACATCCTCGCCAAGGGCACGCTCGGCGTACTCGCCTCGCTCCTGCTGGCCGGGACCACCACCGTACGGGACCTGATCCTCGGCCTGGACCGGCTGCACTGCCCGCAGGTGCTCACCCAGATCGCCACCTTCATGCTGCGTTACCTCGACGTGCTGGCCGGTGAGGCCCGGCGGATGCGGGTCGCCCGGCTCTCCCGTGGCGACGACCCGCGTTTCCTGTGGCAGTTGCGGGGCTTCGCGGCCGGCATCGGCGCGCTCTTCCTGCGCGCGTTCGAACGCGGCGAGCGGGTCTACCTGGCGATGCTCGCCCGTGGATACGACGGCAGGATGCCGGCGGTGTGGCAGTCCACCGGAGCGGCGACCGCCGGCCACTGGGTCGCGGGCGCGGCCGTACCGCTCGCCGCCGCCGGCATCGCCGTGACCGCCCTGGTCACCGGATGAGCCGCAGCTACGCCACCGGTACGAGGCTGTCATGATCGGTGCTGTGGAAACCGCCCCCTCGCTGGACGTACGCGGCGTGCGCTTCGCCTACCCCGACGGTCACGTCGCCCTGCACGGGGTGGACCTGACCGTGCCCAAGGGCGACAGGGTGGCCCTGCTCGGGCCGAACGGCGCCGGCAAGACCACGCTGGTGCTGCACCTGAACGGGATCCTCGCCGCGACACAGGGCACGGTCACCGTCGGCGGGCTGGCGGTGGACCGGGACCGGGCCACCCTGGGCGAGATCCGCCGCCGGGTCGGCATCGTCTTCCAGGACCCCGACGACCAGCTCTTCCTGCCCACCGTCGCGGAGGACGTGGCGTTCGGCCCGGCCAACCTCGGGCTGCGCGGAGCCGAACTGGCCGCCCGGGTCGACGAGGCCCTGACCGCGGTCGGGATGAGCGAGCACCGGGACCGGGCGCCGCACCACCTGTCGTTCGGGCAGCGCCGCCGGGTCGCGGTGGCCACCGTGCTCGCCATGCACCCGGAGATCCTGGTGCTCGACGAACCGTCGTCGAACCTCGATCCGGCCGCCCGCCGGGAACTGGCCGAGATCCTGCGCGGGTTGCCGGTGACGCTGCTGATGGTCACCCACGACCTGCCGTACGCGCTGGAGCTCTGCGATCGGGCGGTGATCCTCGACGGTGGCCGGATCGTCGCCGACGGCGGTACGGCCGAGGTGCTCGCCGACGCCGACCTGCTGGCCCGGCACCGGCTCGAACTGCCCTACGGATTCGACCCGGTGGCGGCTTCCGCCCGAGGCTGACCGCCCGGCCGCGCATCCGCCGCAGCGGCGCCGGAGGTGTCGCGTTCCACCGCGCGCAGGCGCAGCACACCGGCCAGCGTCCCGCCGACGCCGATCACGATCACTGCCGCGACCAGCAGCCGCGCCGACGTCGCCGGCCAGGGCACCGGGGCCACCGACCGGCCGAAGACCGCCGCGTTCGCGACCCCGGCGAACAGCGCCAGGCACGCCCCGGACAGGGCCAGGGCGAAGTCGGCGGCCGGGCGCCGGGCCAACGCGTACGCCCCGGCGGCGAGCGCACCGAGCCCGGTGAGCAGCGGCCAGATCTGCCCGGCGAGCAGGCCCTGCAGCACCCCGCCCAGCCCGTCCGCCCCGGCGTCCAGCTCGCGGGCCACCGCGAAGGCGACCGCACCCGCCCCGGCCAGCACGAAGCCCCCGGCCAGTGTCGCCGTCCCCAGGCGGCCGGTACGCGTACCGGCGGGGAGGAGGCCGAGCGTGCCGAGGGCGAGCGCGCCGACCAGGCTCACCAGCCACCACGGTCCGGGGCTCGGCGGCGGCAACCAGTCCAGGGTGCCGCGCAGCTCGATCGGTGTGACGCCGTCACGCAACGGCACCGTCCAGTCCCGGATCCGGTGCGTCCGGTCCGGGTCGGCGCGTACCTGCTCGGGTGGGGTCTCCTCCAGCCAGTGGGTGCGCCGGTCGTGCCAGCGGGCCACCGGTTCGGTGCCGATCCGCTGCCAGGACGGCGGCAGGGTCGGGTCGGTGCCGGCCGGCGGTTCGGTGTCCCCGTCCAGCGTCCGGTTCAGGTACGTCGCGGGCGAGTTCCGGTTCTCGTACACCCCGTCCGGGCGGACCTCGAGGTAGGGCTCACCGGCATAACCGAGCACCTCCACGGTCCGGCCGGTCCGGTTGGTCAGCTCCAGCCGGGCGCCCGCCTCGACCGCCCGTACGGTGAGGCCGGGCAGGGCCGGGGCGAACGTGGTGACCGTGGTCCGGTAGTCGGTGCCGTCCGGGGCGTCCGCACCGTGGGCGAGCGCGGGGCTGCCCACCGCGAGCGCGCCGAGCAGGCCGGCGGCGCACACGGTGAGCAGTCGACGGATCACTTCGTGGCCGCTGCCACGGCCGCGTTGATGGCGTCCGCGTTCGGGTTCACGCCCTTGCCGTTGACCAGTACGGTCGGCGTGCTGTTGATGTTCGCCCGACTTCCCGCCTCGGTCACATGCGCGGTCCACGGCTTGAACGTACCGTCACGTACGCAGGAGCCGAAGGTGCCCCCGTCCAGCCCGACCGAGGTCCCGATGCTGATCAGCTCGTCGTCGCTCAGTCCGGCACTGCCCTCGGCCGGCTGCCGGTTGAACAGCGCTTCGGCGTACTCCCGGTATTTGCCCTCGTTGGCCGCGCAGCCGGAGGCGGCGGACGACCGGGTCGAGTAGTTGGTCGAGGAGGCCCGGTCGAGGTACGCGACCGGATGGAACTGGAGCTTGACCTTGTTCTCGCTGACCATCTGGTCGAGCATGCTGCCGGTGGACTTCTCGAACTGGCCGCAGAACGGGCAGATGAAGTCCTCGTAGATGTCGATGGTGACCGGCCCGTTGCCGACCACGATCGCGTTGCCGTCGGCGGTGGCGTTGGCCGGCGCGGTGAAATCGCTGGTCGAAGGCTGGCTGGCGAAGACGCTCCAGCCGATCAGACCGGCGATCACCAGCACCGCGACCGCGATCAGCGAGGTCCAGAGGGTGCGCCGACGACGCCGCTCCCGGGCCAGTTGCTCGCGGACCACCCGCGCGGAACTCTTCTTCTGCGCCGCCTTCTGTCCCTTCTGTGCCTTCTGCGGCCCCTGTGCCTTCTGCGGCCCCTGCTGGGCCTTGTCCGGCCTGCGTCCCGGACCGCCTTGGCGGCCCGGCCCCCGTGGGCTACTCATCCTCGTCCTCCAGACGCTGCCCGCCGGCCATCCACCGGTCGATCGACAATGGGCTGCGCGGCCAACGCAGCAGGAACGCCGCCATGATCAGGAACCCGATGTCGCGGAGGATCTCGGGCAGGTAACTCGGGGTCTGGCCGACGGCCAGCGGCCCGCCCTCGCTGAAGCAGCCGCAGTCGATCGCCAGGCCACGGGCCCAGGCCGAGGCGATCCCCGCGATGAACAGCACCAGCAGGACCGCGGAGACACCGGCGGCCAGTCGGGTGGCCAGCCCGAGGAGCAGGAGTACGCCGAGGGCGATCTCGACGAACGGCTGCGCCGCCCCGATCACCCTGGCGACGTCGAAGGAGAAGATCTGGTACGCGTTGACGGCCCGGCCGGCGGCGGCCAGGTCACCGACTTTCGTGCTGCCGGCCCAGAACCACACCGCCGCCAAGCCCAGGCGTACGGCCAGCCCGAGCCACGGTTGGACGGGATCCCAACGCGCACGTGCCGAGGTCACCATGGTCATGGCTCCTTAGTCGCCGGGTCGTCTCGGGCGGTTCCGCTTCCCAGACAAGTCCCAGCAGACCCCAGGAACCTCCCAGCCGACCACGGAAGGCCCGCAGCCGACCTCGGCGATTTCCCGACCGTCGCCCGGTTCAGCTCGCCAGCGCATCGCCGACCGCCTCGACCAGTTCGGCCCGCGCCCGTGCCACCCGGGACCGGATGGTGCCGACCGGCACCCCCTCGACCGCCGCCGCCTCGGCGTACGACAGTCCGAGCAACTGGGTGAGGACAAACGCGCCGCGCCGCTCGGCGGGCAGTCGCCGGAGCAGGTCGGCCGCCCCGAACTGCCCGGCCGGATCCGGGTACGGGTGGTCGGTGTGCGCCTGCCCGGTCAAGCGCTCGTCCAACCGGCGCCGCCGGACCACCGTACGGAGATGGTCGGCGCAGGCCCGCCGGGCGATGCCGAGCAACCACGTACGCGCACTCGACCGGCCCTCGAACGCCGGCAGCGCCCGGAACGCGCGCAGGTAGGTGTCCTGGAGCAGATCGTCCGCGCTGTCCCGATCGACCAGGGCGGCCGTGAACCGCCACACCTCGGCCTGGGTGGCCCGGACGAACGCCGCCTGCGCGGCCGGGTCCCCGTCACGGGCGCGCAACGCCCAGTGGGTCGCGTCGTCCAGCGCCAACGTCCGGTCGGCCACCCCTGCCCCCGGGGCCACCTCGGCGTCCGTGATCGCCGCCACCACCGTCGGGGCTTCGACGGTGGCGCTGGCCTGGGCGGACTCGCGCTCGACGGGGATCACGACATCCGAGGTTACGCGCGCGGCCGGAGTGCGGGGGCGGCCTTGGCGGGCTTGGGTGCGGTTGCCCACGGCCGGGAACTTTTCCGCACCGGACATCGACTATCTCCCCATGACCTGCGACGAGGTACGGGTCGCGCTGTCCGCGCGGCTCGACGGAGAAGACCCGCGGGCGCCGCTGGAGGCGCTCGACGCGCACACCGTGACCTGCCCCGGCTGCCAGGTGTGGCTGGCCCGGGCGGAGGAACTCGGCCGGGTCATGAGCCGTGCCCAGGCGGTCGAGGTGCCGGACCTGACCGCCACCGTACTCGCGGCAGTGGCCGCCGACCCGGTGAACGCCGCAGCTACCCGCCGCCGCGCCCAGGCCGCGTACGGCCGGCGCCAGATCCTCCGGGTCGCCGTCGCGGTGGCCGCCGTCGCCCAGCTCGCCATCGCCCTGCCGATCCTGCTCGCCGGCTTCGGCGTCGACGTCGACCTGCACACCAGCCGGGAGATGGCGTCGTTCGACGTGGCTCTCGCGGTCGGCTTCGCGCTCGCCGCGTACCGGCCGGAGCGGGCGCAGGCGTTCGTACCGGTCGCCTTCGTCCTCGCGGTCTGCCTCGCCGGCACCAGCGCGGTCGACATAGTGAACTCGACCACGGCCGTGGTGCACGAGATCGGCCACCTGGCCACGGTGGTGCAGGCCGGGCTGCTCTGGGCGCTCGGCCGGGTCAGCCGGCGTACCGATCCGCCGCTACAGGCGGCGGTGGTGGCGGGACGCGGGTGACACGAGGTCGCGCCGTGGTGGGTTTCTGGGCGAGCATGTCTCGCATGACTGCCGCACAAAGATCATGGGTATCGCGCGCCGGGGCGATGCTCGGCCTCCTGCTGGCGATGTTCGCCCTGCTGCTCGGGCCGGCCAGCCCGGCCAGCGCCCACGCGGTGCTGGTCAGCAGCAGCCCGGTCGCGGACACGGTGTTGTCCGACGCGCCCGCCGAGGTGGTGCTCACGTTCAGCGAGGGCGTCCGGAACGTGCCGGACAAGATCCGGGTGCTCGGACCGGACGGGGCACGGGTGGACCGGGGCGAGCCGGTCTTCGACGGGGCCGTGGTGACCATCCCGGTCGACCCTGGCGGTCCCAGAGGCACCTACCTGGTCAGCTACCGGGTGATCTCCGCCGACAGCCACCCGGTGGCCGGCGGTTACACGTACTCGGTCGGTGCGCCGTCCAGCCCGCCGACGGACACCGAGAACGACACCGTCGACCCGGCGATCACCGCCGCGGTCGCGGTCGGCAAATACCTCGGGTACGCCGGACTGGTGCTGCTCGTCGGCCCGGTGCTGGTGCTCAGCCTGCTCTGGCCGCAGCGACTCGACCGGCGTGGCCCGGCCCGGCTGGTCTGGACCGGCTTCGGCCTGGTCACCGCGGCAACCCTGATCGGGATCTGGCTCCAGGTCCCGTACACCACCGGCGGTGGCCTCTTCTCGGTCAGCGGCAGCGCCCTGAGCGACGTGCTGGCCAGTACGTTCGGCGCGGTGCTGCTGGTCCGACTCGGCATCCTGGTGGCCTCCGCGATCCTGCTCCGGCCCGTGCTGCGCGGCAACGCGGGTCGGGCCGACCACATCCTGCTGGCCGTACTCGCGGTGGCGGGGCTGTTCACCTGGCCGCTGGCCGGACACTCGGCGGCGTCACCCGTACCGGCGGTGTCGGTGCTGGTCGACGCGGTGCACGTGGGCAGCATGGCGGTCTGGCTCGGTGGTCTGCTGATGCTGGTCGCCTTCCTGCTGCGCCGGGCCGACGAGCGGGAACTCGGCGCGATCCTGCCGATCTGGTCCCGCTGGGCCGCGGTGTCCGTCTCCGCGCTGCTGCTCGCCGGGATCGTGCAGGCACTGATCGAGGTGGCCACGCCGAGCGCCCTGATCGACACCACGTACGGCCGCCTGATCATCGCGAAGGTGGTGCTGTTCGGCCTGGTGATCGGCGTTGCCGCGTACTCCCGGCGGCTGGTCCAGCGGCGGCTCGCGACCGAGCAGCCGGGGCGGATGCGCCGGGCGGTCTGGACCGAACTGGGTGTCACCGCGCTGATCCTCGCCATCTCGGCGGTGCTGGTGCAGACCCCGCCCGGACGGACCGCGGAGGCCAACGACGGCGCGGCCGGCGCGGGCTTCTTCTCCACCACGCTCACCAGCAACGTGCTCTCGCTCCAGGTGGAGGTCGACCCGGCCGGAACCGGCAGCAACTCGATCCACCTGTACGCGTACACCGCGGACAACAAGCCGCAGCCGGTGGTCGAGTGGACCGGAACCGCCGCCCTGCCGTCCAAGGGCGTGGAGCCGATCGAGATCCCGTTGCTGCCGCTGACCGACAACCACGCCACCGGTGAGATCAACCTGCCCACCGCGGGTGAGTGGCAACTGCGCTTCACCGTCCGAATTTCCGACATCGACCAGGCCACGGTGACCGCCACCGTGCCGATCAACTAGGAAGGCACTTCCATGATCCGTCCCCGGCGTACCGCGACCGCGGCCGCTCTCGTCCTCGGCGCCGCGCTCGTCGGCGTGTTCGGCGTCGCCCTGCCGGCGTCCGCGCACGTCTCGGTCAACCCGAAGGAGGCGACCCAGGGCGGCTACGGCCGGGTGGCCTTCCGGGTGCCGAACGAGAGCGACACCGCTTCCACCACGAAGGTCGAGGTGAACCTGCCGGAGAACGCACCGGTCGCGTCGGTCTCGACCATCGCGGTGCCGGGCTGGACGGTGGCATTGGAGAAGCGCAAGGTGGACCCGCCGCTGGAGGTGCACGGCAGCCAGATCACCGAGGCGGTGTCGAAGATCACCTGGACCGCTTCCGCTGGCGGGGAGGTCAAGCCGGAGCAGTTCCAGGAGTTCGGTGTCTCGCTGGGCCCGCTGCCCGAGGTCGACCAGTTGGTCTTCAAGGTGCTCCAGACCTATTCGGACGGCAACATCTCGCGCTGGATCGACGAGCCGGTGGCGGCCGGTGCCGAGGAGCCGGAGCACCCGGCGCCGGTGTTGAAGCTGGCCAAGGCCGCCGCTCCGGCAGCCGGCGGGGCGTCGCCTTCGGTCGCCGCCGTTTCCCAGGCCGACGACGACGATGACGACGAGGACAGCTCGGCCGGGGTCGGGCTGGGCATCGCCGGGCTGGTGGCCGGTCTGGCCGGTCTGGTGCTGGGCGGACTGGCGTTCGCCCGTACCCGCCGTCCGGCGACCCCGTCCGACGCCTGACGCTTGATCGCATTGATCCGCTGGCCCGCCGGAGATCCGGCGGGCCAGCGGCGTTTCGCGCAATAAGGAGTATTAAGCCCCTTTAGGTCGGTATCGTCAGGAAGATACTTCGATCAGGGGGAAAGTCGATGCGCGTCGTACGCACCATCGCCGGGGTGCTGCTGCTCACGGTCGGGCTGGCGGCGCTGCTCGTCGGCAGTGCACTGTGGACCGTGGCAGCCCAGCGGGACGCCGGTGGAGCGTTCACCGCGACGTTGCAACGGATCCAGACGCCCGGTCGCGCGATAGTCGTACCCGACCTGGACGCGCTGCTGCGCCGGGACGCCCCGTTCACCCGTACCGGACAGGCCCGGCTGCGGATCACCGCCGGGACCGAGTCCCGGCCCGCGTTCCTCGGCCTCGCCCCGACCGCCGACGTCGGCCGCTACCTGGCCACGATGCCGTACGCGCTGGTCGACCGGGTCGCCGTGACCCGGGGCCGGCTGCCGGTCCAGGTCACCGGGGTGTCCGGGATCGGGGTACCGAGCCAGGCCCTCGTGTCGACCCCCGGCGAGCAGGCATTCTGGGTACGTCAGGCAGCCAGCACCCTCGACCTCGACGCGGACGACCTCCGCGGGCAGCGGCTCAGCCTCGTTGTCATGTACCCCGACGCCGCGCCCGGTGTCGCCCTCGACCTCCGCGCCGAACTGCGGGTGGGTTGGCTCGAACCGACAACCTGGGGTCTGCTCGCCGGTGGCGCCCTGCTCGGACTGCTCGCAGTGGCCGTGCTGGTCTGGCCGAGCCGCCCCCGCGAGGTGGTCTTCGTGGTCGAACCCAGCCAACTCCCGGTGCTGACCGCCCGGCTCGGCGTACGCGCCCTCGACAGCGTCGGCCAGCCCGTTCAGGGTGGCAAGCAGTCCCGGCGTGCCGCACGGTCGCAGCCGCAGCCGCAGCCGCAGCCGCAGCCGCTGCCGTCGCAGTCGCCGTCCCCGGTCGCTCCGGCGGCGGCCCCGGCCGGCTGGCCGCTCCACTCGAACCTGCCCGCCCCGTCCCGCCCGGTCGACACCACGAGCCCCCGGTCACCGAACGGGCTACCCGCCCGCGCTACGGAGAACGGGCTACCCACCCGCGCTACCGAGAACGGGCTACCCGGCCGCGCTACCGACCCGGTGTCGGCCCGCCCGGAGACGCTGGCGGACGTACTCAGCCAGCCCGAGAGCACCCAGGGCAGCCCGGCTGAGAGCACCCAGGGCAGCCCGGTTGAGAGCACCCAGGGCAGCGCGCCCGAGAGCACCCGGAGCGGCCCGACCGCGCCACCGGTCGAGGTCGCCGCGAACGGCGGACCGGCTGGCGGTGCTCAGGCCTCCGGGCGCAGTCTCGACCACATCTGGCCGGCGAGCAGTCCGCCGCCCGCCAAACTGGTGCTGAACTGGCCGCCCCGCGCCGCCGGTACGACGGGACCATTGTCGAAGCAGCCCGCGAACACGGCCCCGGCCTATCCGGCGAAGACCTCCCCGGTCCGGTCCGCCCAGTTCCAACCAACCCTTGCCGACGCCGCCCAGCCCGAAGCGGTCAAGCCTGAGGCGGTCAAGCCTGAGGCGGTCAAGCCCGAAACAGCCGAGTCGGGAGCTGTCCAGCCCGAAGCCGTGGCATCGGAAGCTGACCGGTCTGCAACCGCCGAGGTCGGGACGGCTCGGCCCGGGGCGGTTCCACCCGCACAGGCCGACCCGCAGACGAAACCCGTCGGTACGGCACAGACCCGGCCCGACCCGGCCCCGAAGTCCGAGCCCGCTTTGGATCCGGTGCACGTGCGGGCGGAGCGGGTCACCAACCCCGTGCCGGCGTACCCGGGTAAGGGTATGGCCGAGTCGCAGGCCGCGCAGGCGTCCGGCGTACCCGTGGTGGGTGGCGGACCGGCGGCCAAGCCGGCGGCGTCGCGGGCCACCGCGACCCGGCGGACCAAGGCGGGCGGGACGGCGGAGAGCGGCGCGGTGACGACCCGGTCCAAGAAGTGCAAGCCGGTGCCGGAGACCGGTGCCCAGCCCTCGGCGACGGGGAACGCGGACGCCGACAGCGGATCGGCCGCCACTGCGGTGGTCGGCGGCGGTGGGTCGGCGGATACCGCCGAGGCCACGTCGACGAGGTGAACCGGCGTTCAGGGCGGCTTGTGGGGACCTGGGGAACCGTCCCAGCGACAGATGGCGAGTGGCCCTCCGCGCTGCCGACACGAAGGGCCACTCTCACCGGGGGATCGGTGTACTGAAGGAACGTTTTAGGTGTTGGTACTAGATTAACCCCAACAGGGATGACTAGGGGAGATCTGTCCAGTTGGTGCAACTTCTGCCACTACCGGACAGTCAGCGCGTGACCGGGACACCGCTGCGGGGAACGCTGTTGCTCGGAGCCTCCCGAACCAGATGCCGGGTCGGCAGCACCACCAGCAGCAGTACGGCCAGCAGTACGTACATGTTGCGCAGCACGAACTCGATCGGCGAGTCGGTCGGTACGGGCGCCACACCCCAGTCGTGGAACGAGACCACCCCGTAGACGACGCTGCCGTAGACCACCGCCGCCAGCACCAGCAGCGCCCGCCGTCGGCGCCGCCCCAACCCGCTCGGCTCCCATCCGGGCGGCTGCGCCAGGCCCGCGTCGGCCAGCACCAGCACCGCCGGGATGAACCAGTACACGTGGTGGGTCCAACTGATCGGGCTCGCCAGCGCCCCGACCAGCCCGGTCAGGGCCAGCCCGGTCAGCTCGTCCCCGCCCCGGGCGGCCCGGCTGGCCCGCCAGAGGCCGAAACCACCGACCACGGCGACCAGTGCCAGCCAGAGCAGCTGATCGGGCTTCTCCGGCACCGTGATCCGGCTCAACAGGCCGAACAGGGACTGGTTGCCGGTGTAGTCGGTGCGGCCGACCCGGCCGGTCGCCCACAGCTCGTGGGTCCAGAAGCGCCACGAGTCGCCGGGCGCGATCGCCGCCGCGAGCAGCGTCGCCACCGCGGCGCTCGCGCTGGCCACCGCCGCCTCGCGCCAGCGCCGGGTGGTCAGGAAATAGACGATGAAAATGCCCGGATACAGCTTGAGCGCCGTCGCCAGTCCGATGCCGACGCCGGCCCAGCGTGAGTTACGGGGTACGGCGAACAGCAGGTCGCCGAGGATCAGCACCACCAGCAGCATGTTGATCTGGCCGAAGGTGATCGTCTCCCGGGTGCTCTCCGCGGCGAAGACGAGCGGGATGGCCACCGCCGCGGCCAGCCAGCGGGGGAAGCCCCGGCGGTCGGCGATCGACATGACCAGCCACCAGGTGGTCACGATCACCGCGAGCACGGTGAAGATCGTGAAGATGGTGACCGTGGCGCCCAGCGGCAGACCGGCGAACGGCCGCATCAGCAGCGCCGTGAACGGCGGGTACGTGAAATACAACTCGCCCTGCACCCGGTCCGGCTGGGCGTAGTCGTAGAGCGGGTGGCCGTCCGCCCACCAGCGCATCGCGCTCATGTAGATCTTCAGGTCGAAGAAGTTGTGCGGCGTGCCGAGCAGGTAGACGACCGGCACCACGGCAGCGAGCGCCACCGCCACGACGAGCCAACGGGCGGTGCGGCCACCCGGATCGTCTGCGGCGGTGGTGGATGATGCGGCGGGATCGGCTGGCACGGGAAAACCCTAGCGGTCGGTTGTGGCTGCCGCGTTGAGGCGCGGGCTGCTGGGCTGCGCGTAGTCTGTGGCGGTGGCTGATCTTCTTGTCTGGATCGACTGTGAGATGACCGGGCTCGATCTCGGCAAGGATGCGCTGATCGAGGTCGCTGCTCTCGTTACCGATCCGGACCTCAACGTTCTCGGTGAAGGGGTCGACGTGGTGATCCACGCCGACGAACAGGCGCTGGCGGGGATGCCGGAGATAGTACGGGCAATGCATGAACGCTCCGGCCTGACCGAGGAGGTACGCCGCTCCGCGGTGAGCCTCGCCGAGGCCGAGGACCTGGTCATGGAGTACGTGACCAGCCTGGTCAAGGACCCCCGCAGCGCCCCGCTGTGCGGCAACTCGATCGCGACCGATCGGGGCTTCCTGGCCCGCGACATGCCCCGGCTCGACGCGCACCTGCACTACCGCATGATCGACGTCTCGTCGATCAAGGAGCTGTGCCGGCGCTGGTACCCGCGGGTCTACTTCGGCCAACCGGCGAAGGGGCTGGCGCACCGTGCGCTGTCCGACGTCCGGGAGAGCATCCGCGAGCTGGAGTACTACCGGCGTACCGTCTTCGTCCCGCTGCCCGGCCCGGACGTCGAGACCGCGAAGTCGATCGCCGCCCAGCTCTGACGGTTTCCGCCGCCCCGGTCGGGTTCGTGCCCGACCGGGTGGCAACCCGCTCGACGTGGTCCGGGTGGATGTGGCTATTATTGGTCGGCGCCCCGCCCGGTGGTTCATGATCCGGGTTGGTCGACGTGGTGGCTGTAGCTCAGTAGGCAGAGCACCGGGTTGTGGTCCCGGGTGTCGTGGGTTCAATTCCCATCAGTCACCCCACGGTCAAGCCCCCTCTTCGGAGGGGGCTTGTTTCGTTTCCTGACGAGTGTGCCAGCAAAACCAAACGCGGGCCGGACCGGTGGGAAGGGCTTCCCGTGGTCCGACCCGCGTCGCGGGGTCGATCAGGTGGTCGGGGTGACGCTCGGGTCGGCGGACGGCAGGTCGCTCGGGGCGGGGGCGGCCGGCGCCTCGTACGGGATGGCGCTGCCCTTGATGAACTCGTCCCAGCTCATGTTCCAGTCGGTCCAGCCGTTGCCGTTCTCCAGCTTGCGCTCGGTGCCCTTGACCGTGATCGGGTCACCGATCTTGGTCTGGTCGAAGAGCCACTGGGCGTTCGCCTGGGACATGTTCACGCAGCCGTGCGACACGTTCGTACGCCCCTGCTGTGCCACCGACCAGGGCGCGGCGTGGATGAACTCGCCACCCCAGGTGAGGCGCTGGGCGTACTCGATGTCGGTGCGGTAGCGGTTGGTCGGGATCGGGTCGTCCATGGTGTCGAAGACCGTCTTCTTCAGCTTCTCGATCACGACCATCGTGCCGCTAGAGGAGGGCGTGACCGGAGCACCGAGGCTGATCGGGATCGTACGGATCACCGCGCCGTCCTTCGTCACGGTCATCTTCTTGGTCTTGTTGTCGACCGTCATCACCACCGACGAACCGACCTTCGCGTCGATGGTGAGGTCGGCCCGGCCGTACCAGCCGTCGCCGAGCGGCAGCCCACCGGCCTGGATCTTGTAGTCCAGCTCGGTGTTGGCCTTCCAGTAGGTCTTCGGCCGGTAGTGCACCTCGGTCGGGCTGATCCAGCGCCAGGCGCCTTCCTGCGCCGGGGTGGCGGTCACGGTCATCCGCCGCTGGAGGTCGTCCCGGAAGTCCTGCGGGATGGCGCGGGAGAACTTCACGATCAGCGGCATGCCCACACCCACCACGGCTCCGTCGCCGAGGAAGCTGGTCACCCGGACCTGGTTCTCCGGCTTGGCCATCGTGGTGAAGGTGCTGGTGGTGGTCGCCGGCTTGCCGTCGTCGCCGGTCGCCGTCACGGTCGCGGTGTACGTCGTACCGTATTCGAGGGCGCCGTTGGGCAACCAGGTCGTACCGTCGGCGCTGGCCTTGCCCTCGACGGCCTTGCCGGTGCCGTCCTTCAGGTCGAACGTCGTGGTGGTCGCGTCCTTGCTGCTGAAGGCGATCTCGGTCGACGCGGGTACGTCCTTCGCGTCCGCCGCCGGGCTGGTGATCGTCGCGCTGGCCTTGGGGCCGTCCGGGGCCTTGTTCCCGCCCTGCCAGGCCGGTGAGTTACCGCCACCGCTGCTACAGCCCGCGGCGGTGAGCGCGAGCGCCCCGGTCAGCACGACCGTCACGAGCGTGCGCACGGTTGCCCGACGCCGCTTCGCGGTCTGCCCCATCCACTGGTCTCGACTCGCGCGCATTAGCCCCTCACAGTCCTGGTCCCCACGACCATCCTCTCCCAAAGACGCTCGCCGGCAAATTTTGGTTTCACCACGTGGCGAGAAACGCAGACAGTGGGGGTGAGTTGTCGGTATATTGCCTGGTTCGTCCGCGCAAGGCGCGGCCGGTCGGACCAGCCGCGCCTTGCGGAAAGCCGGGGGACCGGCCGTCGGTGCTGGTCAGGCGCCGGGGGTGGCCCCGGCGCTCGGCGTCGCACCGGCCGGCGCGCCACCGGCGGCAAGAGCATCGGGTACGGGCAACGCACTGCCCTTGATGAACTCGGCCCAGGTCAGGTTCCACGCGGTCCACCCGTTGCCGTCTTCGAGCTTGCGCTCGGTGCCCTTCACCGTGACCGGGTCACCGGGCTTCGTCTTCTCGAACAGCCACCGGGCGTTCGGGGTGGAAAGGTTCACACAGCCGTGCGACACGTTCGTACGCCCCTGCTGTGCCACCGACCAGGGTGCGGCGTGGATGTACTCGCCGCCCCAGGTGAGGCGCTGGGCGAAGTCGATGTCGGTGACGTAGCGGTTCGCCGGGTTCGGGTCGTCGCTGGTGTCGAAGACGGTGCTTTCCTTCTTCTCCATCACCACCATCGTGCCGCTGGACGAGGGCGTGCTCTTCTTGCCCAGGCTGACCGGCATGGTGCGGACCAGGTTGCCGTTCTCGAAGACCGTCATCTGCTTGGTCGCGTTGTCGACCTTCATCTCGAACCTGTTGCCGATCTTCGTGCTGGCCTTCCGGTCGACGTTGCCGTACCGACCGTTGCTCAGCGGGATCCCCTCCAGCGCGATCCGTACGGTCAGCTTCGTCTCCGGCTGCCAGTACTCCGGCGCCCGGTAGTAGGCCTGGGTGCCGTTGTCCACCCAGTGCCACACCCCGGGCTGGGCCGGCACGGTGTCGACGAACATCCGCCGCTGCACCGCCGCCCGGTCCTTCTTCGGGATGCCGGGCGAGAACTCCACCACCACCGGCATCGCCACGCCGTACACCTTGTCGTCGAACAGGTACAGCCCGGAGCCGATCTGGGAACTCGGCTTGGTCATCGTGGTGAAGGAGGTGGTCTTCGTCTCCACCTGGCCGGAGGTGCCGGTGGCGGTGACGGTCGCGTCGTACTTCTTGCCGTACTTCAGCGGGTTGGCCGGCACCCAGGACGAGCCGTCCTCGCGCAGGCTGCCGGCGACCTTCGCGCCCTCGGTGGTGAGCGTCACGTCGGTGATCTTCCCGCCGGTGACCGTGGTGCCGATCTCGGTGCTCACCGGCTGCTTGGCCGCCCCGGTCTCCGGGGTGACGGCAAGCACGACCGGCTCGGCCGGCGGTGTGGGGCTGGCGGTGGGCTGGATGGAGGCGCCGACGAACTCCGGCTTCTCGCTGCTGCCGCCGCACCCCGCCAGGGCCAGTGGAGTGACCATGACCAGGGCCGTGATCATCGCCCAGCCCCGCGTGACGTTGCCCATCTCCACCCCGTTCGATCGAATCCTGCGGCACATCGTGCACCATCCGCACCAGAACTCGATGCCCCGGACGGACCGGGGGCGGATTTTGGGCCCTTTGTCGGCCGCGCAGCCCGTACGGGTGGCCGGGGCTATCTGATTGGAGTCGGCTCCCAGGTGCGTGCTAGGGTTTCCACCGTTGTCAGAGAGCGCCGCTAGCTCAACTGGCAGAGCAGCGGACTCTTAATCCGCGGGTTCGGGGTTCGAGTCCCTGGCGGCGCACCACTGAGATAGGCCTTGACCAGGTTTCCACCTGGATCAAGGCCTTCTTCATTTCCCGTGCTGTGGCCGGGTGCTCGACGGGTGCTCGGGAGTCGTTGGACAGATACCACTGGTGTGGGACTGTTCGCCGCGGTTGTGGACGGGCTCGGGCAGTGGCTGCTTGCGTTCGGCGGTCAGCTTTGATTGCCGGCAACCGCGCGGTTCATCCTGCTGTCTGCGGTCTGCTCTTGTGCGGTCGAGGCCGGCACCGGCAGCGTGCGTGAGAGTGGCGGCGCCGTATGTCGTGGGTCGGGTGATCGCATCGGTGGCAGTGCCGCCTCCCTCTGGAGCGTGGAAGTGGTGGGTGAGGCGCGTCGGCGGGTCGCCCCGATCACGTACGCGCTTGTCCTAAGTAGGCGGGCGGTCTTCGGGGTCCGTGGTCAAATATCTGGCGCCTTGCCGCACTTCCTCTGTTTGTTCGAGTAGTGACTTCCTGTGCCACCTCTCGTGCGTTACGTGCGGAAGTTCGAGCTCCATGATCAAAGCTTTTCGGCCGGGTCAGCGGGGGAGGGCGAGCAGGCTCTCGGCAGTCTCGGCGATGGTGTCCGCGATCGGGCGCGTCTTCCAGCCGAGCAGGCTCTCGGCCTTGGCGGAGGTGGCGTCGAGGTTGCGCCCCAGCAGCATGCGCAGGTTGCGCATGTCCGGGTTGACCTTGGCCAGTCCGTGGGCGACCCACACCGGCATCTCCTTGGTCGGCACCTTGGCCGCTCGCTCGCCGAGCCGCTCGTGCAGGACCGCGGCGACCTCGCGCATCCAGAGGCTGTGGCCGGCGGTGGCGATGAACCGTTCGCCCGCGGCGGCGTCCTCGGTGAGCGCGAGCAGTTGCAGCGACGCCACGTCACGGACGTCCACATAGCCGGTGGCGAAGGGCAGCAGGGCAGGCATCGCGCCGTCGAGCATGCGGGCGATGGTGCCCAGCGACGGCGAATAGTCCGAGCTGAGGACCGGGCCGAGCACCCCGGTCGGGTTGACCACGGCGAGTTCGAGGCCGCCACCGTCGTTGTTCACGAAATCCCAGGCCGCGCGCTCGGCGAGGGTCTTGGACTTCTGGTAGGGCTGGAGGCCGTCCGCGTCGATGTTCGTCCAGTCCTGCTCGGTGAACGGGGTGTCGCGCGGCTCGTGGCCGTAGGCGATCGCGCCGATCGCGGAGGTCAGGACCACCCGCCGGACGCCGCCGTCGCGGGCTGCCCGGAGCACCCGCAGCGTGCCGTCGATCGCAGGGCGGACCATCTCGTCGTCGTCTTTCGGGGCGTGGGTCAGCGTAGGCGACGCGACGTGCAAAACGCCGTCGCAGCCGGCCGCCGCCTCCGTCCAGCCCTCGTCGTTTTGCAGATCGGCGCGGACGACTCGCAGGTTGTCACCGGGGTCCGCGCCGCCGTTCCGCAGCATCTCGCGTACCTGCGGCTCGCGGCTCAGATGGCGCACCGTGGTGCGGACCGTATATCCGGCGTTCAGCAACGCCAGCGTGCACCAGCTACCGATGTACCCCGAACCGCCAGTAACCAAGATCTCCGACATTTCGCCCCTTCCAGGGTGTCCGTTTCGCGTTGACGAAACGGTACCGGAGAGGTCTCCACATCGTCAACCAGAACTGGAGAGATCTCCGTTTGCCTCCCGTGCCAGGTGGCGGCGGGCGTCGAGGCCGTCGAGGATCAGCGCGAGCATGGGCTGCGTACGGTCTTCGGCGGCTCGCCAGAGGGCGCCGGTAAGTTGCAGAAAGTCACCGGGGTTGGCATCGGCCCGGATGCTGCCGTCCGCCTTGCCCGCGTCGAACAGCAGGGTGATCGCGGCGATCACCGGACCGTAGGTCTGCTCGGTGACCGCCTTCTGGACGCCCGGGGTGAGGGCGGAACCCAAGGCGTGCTTCTTGCGCATGGCATCGACCAGCACGGTCGTCCAGCTCCGCAGCGCTTCCAGTGGCGTCGCCGTGGTCAGCGACTCGGACACCGAGCCGATGAGCTGCTCGACCTCTTCCTGGTAGATGTCCAGGATGAGTGCCTCGCGCGACGGATAGTTGCGATAGAGCGTGCCCGGGCCGACGCCAGCCCGCTGCGCGATCTGATTCATCGACGCGTCGCCGTCCTCGGCGAACGCCTCGCGGGCGGCGGCCAGGATGCGGTCGCGGTTCCTGCGAGCGTCTGAGCGAACCATGCCTCTCCCTGCAACTTTAGTGGAGACCTCTCCGCAACCATAGGGGATTCGCATCTGAACGCAGCGGTGGCCGGGCCGAGGCCCAGCGTGCGGCAGTGCCGGAGGACGGGTGAGCGGGAAGGTGGTGCTCCGGGTCGGCGGGCGTCTCGGCGTACCTCGATCTCATAATTTATTAAATATTATTGACACGTCGGCGTAACGGATTGCAGGATCGGTCGAAACAACCCAGAAGTACCGGTCCGCCCCACCGCTGCGAAGGAACCCGATGTGAGACGACATCTGTTCACCGCCCTGACCGCCCTCACAGCCAGCCTGCTGGTAGTCCCCGCACCCGCCCACGCCGCGCCGGCCACCCCGACGGCTACGAAACCGGCACCCCGACAGGTGCTCAGCCCGACGCCGTACCAGGGCTGGAACACGTACTTCGGCCTCGGCGGCGACTTCTCCGAGGAGTCGGTACGGCAGGTCGCCGACTCGATCGTCAGCCGTGGCCTGGCAAAGGCCGGATACGACATCGTCTGGCTGGACGGCGGCTGGCAGGATCCGGAGCCGCGTACGGCCGCCGGTGACCTGCAGGCCGACCGGACCCGGTTCCCGAACGGGCTGAAGCCGCTGGTCGACTACATCCACGGCAAGGGTCTGAAGGCGGGCATCTACACCGACGCGGGGCCGTACATCCCGGGCAAGTGTGGGCTCGGCAGCGGGGACGGCTACTACCAGCGCGACGCGGACCAGTTCGCCGCCTGGGAGTTCGACGCGGTGAAGGTGGACTTCCTCTGCGGGATCGCCGCCGACCTGGACCCGAAGACCGTCTACACCGAGTTCGCCCAGGCGCTTCGCGACAACGCCAGCAAGCGGCCGATCATCTTCAACCTGTGCAACCCGGTGACCTCCCCGGACTGGGGCAACTACCCGCAGGAGCAGCAGTCGACGTACTCCTGGAGTTATGCCCCGGCGATCGCGCAGTCCTGGCGGACCTACACCGACGTGGGGTTTGTCGGCGACATCAAGTTCAAAGACGTGCTGCGTAACTACGACGCGAACGCGCGGCATCCCGAGGTCGCCGGACCGGGGCACTTCAACGACCCGGACTACCTGGCCCCCGGGCTCGGCATGTCCGAGGAGGAATTCCGTACGCAGATGACGCTCTGGGCGGTGGCCGCCGCCCCGCTGGTGATCGGCAGCGACATCCGCAAGATCAGTCAGGCCTCGGTCGACACGCTCACCGACCCCGACGCGCTTGCGATCAACCAGGACCCCGCCGGTGTCCAGGCGGTACGGGTAGGCCCCGCCGGTACGACCGAGACCTGGGTCAAGCGCCTGGCCAACGGTGACCGTGCCGTGGTGCTGCTCAACCGTGGTGAGAGTTCGAAGATCCTCACCGCGAAGGCCTCGTCGGTCGGCCTGCCCGGAGCCCGTCTCACCGTGAAGAACGCGTGGACCAACCAGGTCACCGAGAGCGCCGGCACCATCAGCGCGGCGGTCCCGGCGCACGGCGCCGCGCTGATGCGGGTCGGGCCGGCACGCGGCCTGCCGGGGGTGCCGCACGTGACCGCCGGCCTGCCGCAGGTCACGAAGGTCGGCAACGCCGCCACGCCGGACGGGACCGCACCCGTACTCGGTGGCGGTGACCAGGCGCGGGTCGAGGTCGCCGTACGCAACGACGGGCTGCTGCCCGTAGTCGCACCGCAGGTGGGGCTTGTCGCGCCGGCCGGTTGGACGGTCCGGGCGCTCGACCGGGCACCGATCCTGCTCGCCCCCGGCCAGGCCACCACCTTCGCCTTCACGGTGACCCTGCCGGCCACCGCCGCCGCGGGCGAGGCCGCGCTGACCGCGACCACGTCGTACGAGGTGATCGGGCACGGGAAGTCGCGCCAGACCTCGGTGTCGACGGTGGTGATCGCCCCGGCGCCGCCGACCGGCGACGTCGTGCTGTCGCACCACGCGTGGATCAGCGCCACCAGCGGTTGGATGACCCCGACCGTCGACCTGAGTGTGGGCGGCGGGTCGCCGATCAGGCTGGTCGGTCAGGTGTACCCGACCGGCCTCGGTGTCGCCTCACCCTCGACGGTCCGCTACTACCTGGGCGACCGCTGCGATCGGCTGACCGCGACCGTCGGCCTCGACGACGCCGTACGCAACGTCGGTCCCGACGGAGCCACCTCGACCTTCCAGGTGGTCGGCGACGGTCGGGTCCTGTTCGACAGTGGCGTACTGACCCGTGACGACCTCCGCCAGGTCGACGTCGACCTGACCGGCGTACGGGTGCTCGACCTGGTCGTCGGCGACGGTGGCGACGGTGGTTACAACGACCGTGCCGACTGGGCCGGCCTGAACACCAGCTGCTGAGCGCAGGCGTGATCGAGGCCCTGGCCGGGGTTTTCCCGGCCGGGGCCTCCGTGCGTCCGGCGGTCTCGCGTTCGGCTGTCCGGGGAGTGGATCTGGTAATGAGGGTGGTCTATGTTGTGCCCACCCCGGTACCGAGCACAGTGGAGGCACCATGGCCGAGCCGTCCGCGTCCCCGTCGTCGGTTCGTAGCCGCGGCACGCTTCTGCTGGTGGTCGTCGGTGCGGTCTGGTTGACACTCGCCGGGCTCGCGGCGTGGGCGGGCCTGATCGTGCGCGACCCGGACGAGCCACCGCTGCGGATCGGCCTGGCCGCGGGTCTGCCCGTCGTGCTGGTCGGATCGGCCCTGCTCGTACGCAGGTTCCGGGCCTGGGTCGAGACGCTGGACCTGACCGTACTGATCAATTTGCAGTGCTGGCGGGTGGCCGGTTTCGCGTTCCTCGCCCTGTACGCACAGGACCTGCTGCCGGCCAGTTTCGCCGTGCCGGCCGGGTACGGGGACATCGTCGTCGGGCTCGCCGCGCCGTTCGTCGCGATCCACGTACTGCGCCGGGGACGGGCGGCCCGGCCGGTTTTCCTCGGCTTCACCTTCTTCGGAATTGCGGACTTCGTCGTCGCGATCGGGATGGGCATCGTGAACGGCATCGGTGCGCGGGAGGCGCTGCCCGACGGCACGCTCACCACCCCGCCGATGGCCGAGTTGCCGTTGAGCCTCATTCCCACGTTCGCGGTGCCGTTCCTGCTCGTACTGCATCTGTTGTCGCTGGTCCGGTTCCGCGCCCACCTGGCGGGGCGGTAGCCGCGGTCACCGGACCTGGACGCGCCAGCGGCGCGGGAGCCATGGTGCGCGCCCGCGCCGCCTGCGAGGTGGTCGGAACTTCAGCTGTGGGGTGGTTCAGCCGATCGACTGACGCTCGGGCGTCGGCTCGACGGTGGGTGTCCGGCCGGAGCGCGGGAGCAGTACGAACGCCAGGACCAGGCCGATGATCGCGAAGATCACGGTCGTACCGAAGCTGGTCCGGAGGCCGTCGGTCATCGCGGCGGGGTCGGGGCCGAGGGTGTTCGCGGCGATGACCGTCGTGACGACCGCGACGCCGACGGCGCCGCCGATCTGGAACGCGGCGGTGTTGAACCCGGACGCGAGCCCGGAGTCGCTGTCGGCGATGCGGGACAGCGCGGCGGCCGAGGTGGCGACGGTGCCGGCGCCGAGCCCGAGGCCGAAGACGAACAGGGCGAAGAAGACGTCCTGGAAGTACTGCCCGTCGGCCGACACCCGCGACAGCAGGAAGCTGCCCACCCCGAGCAGCACCAGGCTGCCGACGGTGACCGGTCGGAAGCCCCTCCGGGTGACGATCGCCTGTGCGATGTACGCCCCGACGAACGCCATGATCGGCATCACGGCCTGCCTGAGCCCGAACTCCAGTGGCGAGTAGCCCAGCACCGCCTGGGCGTACATGGAGATGGTGACCGACATGCCGAACGCGGCCATGCCGATGGCCACCGTTACCAGGTTGCCGCCGACGAGCGTACGGCTGCGGAAGATGCGCAGCGGCACCAGCGGTGCGGCGGAACGGCTCTCGATGATCGCGAAGAGGGCGATCAGTACGGCCGCGCCCACGAACAGGCCGATCGTCCGTGCGCTGGTCCAGCCGACGGCCGGGGCCTCGACCACCGCGTAGACGAGCAGTACCAGCGCTACCGTGCTGGTCGCCGCGCCCGCCACGTCGTAGATGCGCCGTTGCTGGCGGTCCCTGCTCTCCTGGAGCAGGACCGGGCTCAGCACCAGCATCACCAGGCCCACCGGGACGTTGATGTAGAAGACCCACTCCCAGCCCAGGCTCTCGGTGAGCGATCCGCCGATGAGCAGGCCGACGGTGGCACCGATGCCGGCGATGCCGGACCAGGCGGCGAGCGCCTTGTTGCGTTCGGAACCCTCGGGGAACGTGGTGGTCAGGATCGACAACGCGGTCGGGGCGACCAGCGCCGCCGCCACACCGTGCAGGGCACGGGAGGCCAGCAGCACCTCCGAGTTCCAGGCCAGGCCGGACATCAGCGAGATGAGTACGTACAGGCCCGTACCGAGCATGAAGGTACGGCGGCGGCCCAGCAGGTCGGCGATGCGCCCGCCGAGCAGTAGCAGGCCGCCGAAGGTGAGCAGGTTCGCGCTGAGCACCCACTGCGCGCTGACGGCCGACATGCCCAGGTCCCGACTGATCGAGGGGAGGGCGAGGATCACCGCCTGCGTGTCGAGGATGACCAGGAAGTTGGCGGTGCACAGCAGCACCAGTGCCTTCCACCGGCGCGGATCGAGTTCCTGGGCGATGCCTTTCCCGAGGTCCATCTGCTCTCTCCTTCGACCGGTGAACGACGGTGACCGCCGAGTGCGGACGAACCGCACCCGTGACGGCCTTTCGACTCCCTGCTGATTGGGCGCCCGATAACGTCGGGGCACCCGGTGGTACGGCGGACAGAATGGCCGTGGAATGGTCGGTGAATGGCCCCGGGTCGCCCCGTCGGGGCAATTGTTCGTCGGTTGCCTTTACCGTTCGGGCCGAATGGTTTCTGCGCATTGACAAGATAGCAAGCCGCAACGGCCGTTCATTCTTCCAGCATGCTCACTATTCGAACTACGCGTTACGGGCATTTCGCGATACTGCCCGCGAAACCGGACAACCGGCCCGCTCGGCTCCGACAGCTCGGTGCCCCGAAGGTGCGAAGGCTAGGCTGGTCCTCATGCCGCCCACCTCCTCCGCGAACAGGCTCGGGGAGTTCCTCCGGGCGCATCGCGCTCGGCTCGAACCGGCGGACGCCGGGCTGCTCGGGGGTGGGGACCGTAGGGTCGCGGGGCTCCGGCGCGAGGAGGTCGCCGTGCTGGCCGGGGTGAGCGTCGACTACTACGCCCGGCTCGAACAGGGGCGGGAACGCAATCCTTCCGGGCAGGTCCTGGACGCGATCGGGCGGGCGCTCAAGCTCGACGGCGACACCCGCGGTCACCTTTTCCGGCTCGCCGGGGTGACTCCCCGCCCGACATCGGGCACCTCCCGCGACCTGGTCCACCCGGCACTACTGCAATTGCTGGATTCTTTTCCCACGGCGGCCGCGTATGTGTTGGGTCCGGCGTTCGACGTACTCGCGACCAACGCCATTGCTGCCGCTTTGCTCTCGCCCTTCGACGGCATGACGAACATGGTCCGGGTGCTGTTCCGGCATCCGCAGGCGCGAACCGTTTTCGTCGAATGGCCGATGCTCGCGGAGCGGGTCGTCCATGCGCTGCGACTCAACGCCGGTTACTACCCGGACGACCCGGAGATCCGTGAACTCGTGGACGAACTTCTGCACACCTCGCCGGAGTTCCGCTCGTACTGGCAGGACCAGACCGTCGGCGGGCTCGCCCGCGCGTTCAAGGTCTTCGTCCACCCGGAGGTCGGTCGGATCGAGCTGACGTACCAGACGTTCGACGTCCGCGACGCTCCCGGCCAGCAGCTGCTCGTCGGTACGCCGCAGCCCGGCACCCGCAGCGCCGACGCCATCGCCTATCTGGGCTCCGTGACCGCCGGAGCCTGAGCGCGCCGGACCCTGACCACGATCGGGGCTCGGCGGGCGCTCGACGGCCGATCGGGCGGCTGCTGGAAAGGCGGGTCAGACCTCGTTGTTCCACATCCGGAACACGGTGCACTTCCGCCTGCTGTCGAGGGTGACGACCCAGAGGTTGTCGAAGGTCCCGAGCTTGGCGTAGACGCCGGTTCCCTTGATGGCGAAGGTGTCGCCGTTGATCGTCAGCAGCGACCAGTCGAAGGTCCAGCCGCCCTCCTGCCACGGCGCGCGGGTCTGCCAGCCGTCGACGATCTTCTGACGGCCGACCCACGCCGTCTCGTACGGCCACTCGTACGATTCGGCGTCCTCGGTGAAGAGCGCCTCGATATCGGCGGGATCGCCGGTGGTCCACGCCTTCACATAACCGTCGACCCAGCTCTTCACCTGTCGTTCGGTGATGGTCCTGGTCTTCGCCATGATCGTCGCCTTTCTCGGAGCCCAGGTCGATGGTCGGCATCCCGCCGTCAGGGCCGCGCGGCCCGGCCCGCTCCAGCCTGTGTCGCCCGTGGTCGCGTCGGAAGGGCGGGTCTTCCTGGGTGCGTCACACCCAGGAAGTCATGTCCTTCTTCCCGGCCGCCCGGGGCGGCACGCTTGGCCCCGCGGTGATCCCGCCGCAAGCCCCGCCTCTTCCGGGAGTACCCCATGAACAGCCCGACGACCGCCGATCACAAGATCGTTCTCATCACCGGAGCCAGCAGCGGCATCGGCGCGGCGACCGCCCGCCGGCTGGCCGCCGACGGCCACCACGTCGTGCTCGGGGCCCGGCGGGTGGACCGTCTGGAAGCCCTCGTCGCCGAACTGCGTGCCGCGGGCGGCCGGGCCGAACACCGGGAACTCGACGTGACCGACCTCGACAGCGTGCGCGCCTTCGTCGACGCCGCCCACGAGCGGCACGGCCGGATCGACGTACTCGTCAACAACGCGGGCGTGATGCCCCTGTCGAGGATCGACGCGCTGCGTGTCGACGACTGGAATCTGATGATCGACGTGAACCTGCGCGGCACCCTGCACGGGATCGCGGCCGTCCTGCCGTACCTGCGGGGTCAGGGTGGCGGCCACGTCGTTAACGTCGCCTCCGTGTCGGCGTACCGGGTCGACCCCACGGCCGCCGTCTACTGCGCCACCAAGTTCGCCGTACGGGCGCTCTCGGAAGGGCTGCGGCAGGAGAGCCGCGACATCCGGGTGACCGTGGTGAGCCCGGGTTACACCGAGTCGGAACTCGCCGACCAGGGCGGCGATCCGGAGGTCCGGGCCGCCGTACGGGCCGCGTCGCAGGAACTCGCCATCCCGGCGTCGGCGGTGGCGGACGCCATCGGGTACGCGATCGCCCAGCCCGCGAACGTCGACGTGAACGAACTGGTCGTCCGCCCCACCGCCCAGGGCTGACCGGTCGTTCCCACCGCCCAGGGCTGACTCGTCGGTCCCACCGTCCAGGGTGGACCCATCGGGCAGCCGGCCTCAGGTCGGCCGTTCGAGGTCCGGCGGGCCGACCGCCTCCAACCGGTCGCGGAGGGTGTCGCACTCCTCCAGCAGCCGGGTGTAGTGCTCCAGCATGGTTTCCAGGTCCACCAGGGCCGCGTCCCGCCGCCGCTCGCGTTCGAGCAGGGCGTCGGCGAGACCGGCGCCCCGATCGGTGAGGCGCTCAAGCTCGGCACGGTGCCGGGCCTCCAGCGTCTCGCCCAGGCTCGCGGACAGGTCACGCTGCTGGTGGTCGAGATCGCGTTCGGCCGCCCGGCGGGCGGATTCGAGCTTCGACAGGCCGAATTCCCGTAGCTGGGCGCCGACCTCCCGGCGGCGGCGCAGATCGTGCCGGCGCTGCCCCTCCCGGCGGCCCGCGTACCAACCGGAGACCTGGCCCGCCAGCCCGCCGACGGCCGCCCCGACCATGGTGCCGACGCCGGGCAGCACGATCGTCCCGGCGATCACCCCCAGGAACGCACCCGTGCTCCCGTACGCGCCGCCCCGGGCCCGCGTCCGCGCTACCGGCTCCGGCACGGGCTCGACCGGTCGCTGCTCGCCGGCCGGGTCGATGTCGGCGGGTGGCTCGGACATGCCCGCGTCGGCGTACGCGTCCAGGCCGTACTGCCGTGCGACGGTGCTCGCCGCCACCAGCAGGTCCCGTTCGGCCGCGGCGACGACGGCGGCGGTCTTCGCGCCCACCCAGTCGGCGACACCGTCCGGGTCCCGGTGTGCCCGTTCGCCGTAACTGGCGGCGCGGAAGTCGGCGGTCAGCCGGTCGAAGTCCTCGGCGAGGCGCCGCCGGACCGGTCGCGCCGCCCGCTCCAGGTCCAGCGGTAGGGCGACCAACTGCCGGCCGTGCCGCTTCTCCCGCGACTCGACCTCGGCGCGCAGGTCGGAAAGCTCGTCCCGAAGCCCGGTCGGTACGTCGTCGACCAGGGCGGTCAGCCGTTCCGCCTCCGGCCGGCGCAGCGCGTCGACCAGTTCCTCCCAGGTGTCGAGCGCGGCGAGGATCTGCACCCGGCAACAGAGGTCGGCGATCCCCTCCGACAGTCCGCCGACGACGACCAGCTCCTCCGGCGAGATTCCGACCGTGGCGGCGATCCGTCCGTTCAGCTCGCGGACCACCGGCTCGGGATCGTCCACCAGGTCGAGGAAGGTGACCACCGCTATCACGTCGGGGCAGAAGGAAACCGAGTCGGCCAGGAAGGCCAGTTCCTCCGTACGCAGCCGTTCGACCGCCGACGCGACGAAGACGAGCACGTCGGCCTCGGCCAGCTCGGCCCGTACGACCTCGGTGTGCGTCGTGGTGCCGATGCCCGGGGTGTCGACCAGGACCAGCCCCGATTCCAGCCTCGGCAGCGGTAACCCGATCTCCACCTGGTGTACGTCCCGCTGCTGGACCGGGCCGCCCCGCTCGCCGGTGAACTCGGCGAGCCGGTCGAGCGGGATGAGTTCCAGCGGTTGGCGTAGCGGGCCGGGATCACCGGGTCGTGGATCGAAGTGTGCGACGACCTGCTCCTCGTCGGCCCAGGAGAGACTGACCACGGTGGACGTGGTGACCACCTCCGGCGACACCGGGAACAGCCCCGGCCGGTCGACCAGCGTGTTCAGCAGGGTCGACTTGCCGGACCGGAATCCGCCGCAGACCACCACGCGGTACTGCCCCGAGTCGAGCCGTTCCCAGGCGGCACCGGCCTTCCGACGCAGGGCATCGGGCAGTTCGGGCGCAACCATCTCGATGATCCGGGCGAAATGCGTCAGCACGTCCTGTCGTACCCGGAATATTTCGTCCACGACCGCCTCCTCGCCGGCGGCCCGCCCTCGGTGGAGCCACTTCGGACGGTGCCGATGGTCAGGGAAGATGTTATGAACGTCGGTACCCGTGCTTCCCATCAGAGGATGGGGTTCTCCTCTCCGAGCAGTGCTGGAATTGCGGCCGACGAGCCGCCCGCACTGACGGGAAGGTGGATTTGACAACAGATTCCGGCGCTTAGAGTGACGGCCAGTTGGAGGCAACCACGACGGAGCGGGTCGAGGTCTCGGAGCGTGTCGACAATGGCGGCTGTAGACGGCTCGTCGCGATTTGAAAATGTCCGGTGGGCGCGTGGCACCTTGTTGCACGATCTCCAGCCGGCCGACCGGTCCGCACTACTCGCACTCGGCACACAACGATCATTCGGCGTCGGCGAGGCGCTGATGATCGAGGATGACCGGGGAACCGACGCGTACGTCCTGCTGGAGGGCTGCGTCAAGGTGGTGGGGAGTGCGGTCGACGGCCGGAGCATCCTGCTGTCGATCCGGATCGGCGGCGACCTCGTCGGCGAGTTGGGCGCACTGCACAACACACCCCGGTCGGCCTCGGTGTTCACCGCGACTGCCGTGGTCGCCCGAGCCATTTCACAGCGGACGCTGGCCCGATTCATGCTCGAGCACCCGATCGCGGCCCGCGCGATCCACGGCGCCGTCGCGGACAAGTTCAGGAGGGCGACCCGCCACCGGATCGACATCAACGGTGCCTCCGTACGTAACCGGCTCGCGCTGGTGCTGCACTACCTGGCCGAGACGTACGGCCGGCCACACTCGGACGGAATCCGGATCGAGGTGCCGCTGAGCCAACCCGAGTTGGCCAGCCTGATCGGCGTCTCCGAACCGAGCCTGCAAAGAGCCGTACGGGAACTGCGCGACCAGGACGTCATCAAGAGCGAGTACCGGCGACAGATCGTGCGCGACCCGGAGGCGCTGCGGAAGTTGGCGACCCAGGGAGGAGGGCCGCCGGACACCGAGAAGGGGTAGATGCCATGACCGACCTCCCGGAGTTCACCGACCGGCTCTGCCTGGTGGTCGACATCCCGGAGCACGGCGCCCGCGCGGCACCGGAACAGACGGACGCTCAGGGAGACGCTCAGTTCCGGCTGCTGCGCATCATCCAGTTCGCCTGCCTGAGGGCCCGCATCCGCCGGATCGCCGGCAGCGGCCTGCGGGGCATCGGCCTGCGAGGCGATGGCGGCCCGGGCAGCGGCATTCGGGGTGGTGGCGACGCGCAGGTGCTGGTCCTGCCGCCGGCCGTCGATTCGGCCCGAGTGGTTCCCGCGCTGGTACTCGGCCTGCGCCACGCGCTCTACGAGTCGAACCGCGAGCCGGGATCCGGCGGCCGGATCCGGCTGCGCGCGGTGCTCGTCGGCGGCAACATCGGCCGGGGCGCGACCGGATTCCTCGGCCCCGCCGTCGTCCTCGCCGCAGACCTGGCCCACACCCCGGTTTTCGAAACCGCCTTCACCCGGCCCGAGCACGAGCACGTCGACCTGGCCCTGGTCACCAGTGACCTGCTCTACCAGGACGTTTTCCGGCAGAACTACCCCGGACTGCCGGCCGACGACTTCCGGCCGGTGCCGATCACGGGACGGGAAACCGCGCCACCCGCCTGGTACCACCTTCCCGTCAGCCGCCCGGCCCCGGACAACCGCGCCGCCCGGGTTTCCTGGTCCGACCTGTCCGACGCCGTGGTCATACCCGGGCTGCTGGACCTTCCCCGACATCCGCCAGCGCGGAACAGCAGCCCCCTGTAGCGAAAGAGTGGCCATCCTCGCGGAAATGGCCACTCTTCAAGAGACCGGATCCTCGGTGGCCGGCGGCGAGCCGCTGCGGAGCCAGCTCTCCTGGGCCGAGCCCTGGCCCCCCGCCGGCTGAGCCCGACGGTGACCCGCCCCACCGGGTCGGGCCACCGTCGGACCGTACGTCGAGCCGTCACGACCACCGGATCGACCGGGGCGTCCAGGGCAGTTCACCGGCACCGTTCCAGCCGACCGAGCCGCCGGCGAAGTACGGCTGCTGGTAGTGCTTCGCCCAGCAACCGGCGAAGCTGCGGTACCAGCGCCAGCCCGACGGGAGGTCGAGGTTCGGGACCTCGAAGTCGACGTCGGCGAGCGACCCGGTGCAGCCGCTCGGCGCGGTGAAGGTGAGCGTGCCACCGCTGAACGAGGCGTTCTCGTACAGGATTCCGACCACCACACCGGCCCGTACGGCGGCGGCCCGGCCGGTGCCGTCGTCACAGCTGATCCGGGCGTCGGTGGCCGCCAGCCGCAGTACGCAGTGACGCGGCTGCGCCGAGGGCGCCGGGATGTTCGTCGGACCGGTCGCGGACAGTACGACCGCCACAGCGGTGGTGGCCAGTGTTCGTAGACGCATGGAACCCTCCTCGGTAGGTCTGTGGCGCCGGGCCGTCCCGGCGCGGCAGGACCGGCGGTGGTGCGAGTCGCACCACCGCCGGTGCCCGGTCGGTTCAGGACCAGCGCAGCGAGCTGGTCTCGTCGTCCATCCAGCCCATGTCGGCCAGCCCACCGTCGTACGACGTCGAGATCCCGCCGAAGTAGCTGTGCTCGTAGTGCTTCACCCAGCAGTTCGAGTAGCCCCGGTAGGAGCCGATCTCGTCGTTCCAGTTCGACGGCAGGGCGGCGAACTCCCAGTCCACGTCGCTGGTGGTGCCGGTGCAGCCCCACGGCGCGGTGAAGGTGTACGTGGAGCCGCCGAAGTCGTCGTCCCAGTACTCGATGCCGATCAGGACGTCGACGGCGACGGACGCGCGGTCCTTGGTGGCGCCGGTGGCGTTCAGCTTCGCGGTCAGGCCCTGGTCCTGGATGGCCGCGCGGGCGTTGTTCGGGGCGTCGGTGACCCGGCCGCCGGTGGCCTTCGCGATGGCCTTGGTGAAGCTGTCGTAGCAGGTGGGCGCGGCGCTCTTCGCCGCCACGTCCACCACGCAGTGCAGCGGCTGTGCGTCGGCCTGCGCGGGCGTCGCGACGAACGCGAGTCCCAGCGCCGCCATGGCGATGGTCGCGGCGGCGAGAGTTCGAAATCGCACGGGGTTCTCCTCGGTTGGGATCGTCGGCACCGGACCTACCGGGCCGGTGACTCCACAGTGGTGCCCGACCCTGGTCACGAACCTTGCGGCAACCTTGCGGAGCGGCCAGGATCGTCACCGGGGCCAACCGTTGGCGATGGTGCGATCACCGGGAGCGGGTATGGAGTTCCGCCTGCTCGGTGAGCCGGAGTTGCGGGCCGGTGGCCAGTTGTTCGATTTGGGGACCCCGCGGCAGCAGGCCGTGCTGGCCGTACTGGCGGTGGAGTCGCCCCGCCCGGTCGCCATCGAGACCCTGGTCGACCGGGTCTGGGACGACGCGCCACCGGTCGCGGCCCGCAACGTGCTCTACTCGCACCTGAGCCGGATCCGCCGGCTGCTCGCCGATGCGGCGGCACGATCGCCGGGGCTGGTGGCGCGGATCGAGCGGCGTCACGCCGGCTACGCGCTGACCGTCGAGCCGGACCGGGTGGACCTGCACCGCTTCACGCGGCTCGTCGAGCGCGGCCACGACCCGCTGCTGCCCGACGACGACCGGGCCGGCGCGCTCGCCGAGGCACTGGCACTGTGGCGGGGCACCCCGCTCGCGGGCGTACCCGGAAGCTGGGCCGAACAGGTACGCGGCACCTGGCACCAGCGGCGGGTGGACGCCGTGGTGCGGTGGGGGAGGATCGAACTCCGGCTCGGCCACCCCGACCGGGTGATCACCGCCGGGTCGGCGCTCGCCGCCGAGTACCCGCTGGTGGAACCGATCGAGGTGCTGCTCATGCGGGCGTTGCACCTGGCCGGGCGGGACGCCGAGGCCGTCGACCGCTACACCGCCACCCGGCAGCGGTTGGCCGACGAACTCGGCACCGATCCCGGCCCCGAACTGCGCGCACTGCACCGGGCGATCCTGCGTGGGGAGCCGCCGGCTCCCGCCGTACCGGAAAGGGTGGTCCCGGCCGCGCGGACCGTGACACCACCGGCGCAGCTACCACCCGACGGGTACGGCTTCGCCGGTCGCGACCGTGAGCTGAGCCAACTGGACGGCCTGCTGGCCGTGGCCGGCGCCCAGCCCACCGCCCTGGCGATCGTCACGGTGTCGGGCACCGCCGGTGTCGGCAAGACCACGCTCGCGGTCCACTGGGCACACCTGGTCCGGGACCGGTTCCCCGACGGGCAGCTTCACCTGAACCTGCGCGGTTTCGACCCGAGCGGTACGCCGGTCGCGCCGGCCGAGGCGGTACGGGGTTTCCTCGACGCCCTCGGGGTGCCGACCGAACGGACCCCGGCCGGCTTCGAGGCGCAGGTCGGCCTCTACCGCAGCCTGCTGGCCGGGCGGCGGGTCCTGCTGTTGCTGGACAACGCGCGCGACGCCGAACAGGTCCGCCCGCTGCTGCCGGGCGCACCCGGTTGCCTGGTGGTGGTGACCAGCCGCGACGAACTCACCGGCCTGATCGCCGAGGGCGCCCGACCGTTGACGCTGGACCTGTTCGACGACGACGACGCGCGCGAGCTGCTGGCCCGCCGCCTCGGCCCCGAACGGGTCGCGGCGGAACCGGAGGCGGTCACCCGGATCGTGGCCCTCTGCGCCCGGCTGCCGCTGGCGCTGGCCGTACTGGCCGCCCGCGCCGCCACCCATCCCGGCTTCGGACTCGGCGTACTCGCCGACGAGCTGGGCCGGGCCCGGGGTGGCCTGGACGAGTTCGCCGGAGGCGACCCGGCCACCGACGCGCGGGCGGTCTTCTCGTGGTCCTACCTGCAACTGAGCCCCGGCGCGGCGAGGATGTTCCGGCTGCTGGGCCTGCATCCTGGACCGGACATCGGCACGAGCGCCGCGGCGAGCCTGGCCGGCCTGCCGGTCGCACCGGCGCGTGCGCTGCTGGCCGAACTGGCCCGCGCACACCTGGTCACCCAACACACCCCCGGCCGGTACGTCTGCCACGACCTGCTCCGCGCCTACGCGAACGAACAGGCGCACCTCGTCGACCCACCTGACGAGCGCCGGGCCGCGCTGCGGCGGATGCTGGCGCACTACGTACACAGCGCCGACGTCGCGGACCGGCTGCTCAACCCGCTCCGGTTCGACCCGCCGGTGCTGGCCGCGCCGCCCACCGGGGTCACCGTGGACGGCCCGCCCGACCACGGGTCGGCGCTGGTCTGGTTCGACGCCGAACGTCGCGTACTGCTCGCGACCCTTCGGCAGGTCACCGGCTTCGACGTCGAGGTCTGGCAGCTGGCCTGGATGCTGCGGCGCTTCCTGTCGTACCAGGGGCACTGGCAGGACTCGATCGACGCGCTCTCGGCCGCGCTGGCTGCCGCGCGGCGGCTGGACGATTCGGGCCGGCAGGCCTTCGCGCACTGCTTCCTGGCCTGCGCACACGTCTGGTTCGGCCGGTACGAGACCGCCCGCGTCCAGTTCGACACGGCGCTTGAGCTGTACCGGGTCGCCGGTGACCGGATCGGCGAGGGCAACACCCACTTCCACTACTCGTGGATGCTCGACCGGCAGGACCGCCACCCGGAGGCGCTCGCGCACGCCGAGCGGAGCTTCGAGGCGTTCCGCGCCGTCGGGCACCGGGCCGGGCAGGCCCGGGCGTTGAACGCGATCGGCTGGTTCCACACCATGCAGGGCCGGCACGCGGAGGCGCTGGTGTACTGCCGGCAGGCGCTGGAGATCCAGGGCGAGTTGGACGACCGACTGGCCCAGGCCGAGACCTGGGACAGCCTCGGCTACGCGCACATGCTGCTCGGCCAGCACGACGAGGCGATCTCCTGCTACCGGACCGCGATCGAGCTGTACCAGGACTTCCACTACAGCTACAACCGGGCCCACGGGCACGCCGCCCTCGGCGACGCCCACCACGCCGCAGGCGACCTCGAATCCGCCGGTGCCGCCTGGCGGGTCGCGCTCGACCTGCTCGACGGGCTCGGTCATCCGGAGGCCGAGGCGGTCCGTACGAAGGTGGAGAAGCTTCGCGCGGCGGGACCTTCGGCGGACGAGGCGCGAGCGAATCATCCCCTTGACTGAGGGTGTCCGGGCGGGCACCGTACTGGGGTGTGTGTCCGGGCCCGAGTGTCGGTGTCCGGACGGCAGCGGGTGGCGGTCCGGGTCGGACGGCCACCATGGTCGTACCGCTCAGGTCGTGCTCACCAGGTAACGCAATCTGGAGGCCCGCAGTGACCGAAACGCCGATCAACCAGGCCGACATCGACGGGCTCGCGGCAGCGCTCGACGGGCTCGACCTCCCGCCCCGGCAGCGGGCGCTGCTGGCGTCGATCGTGGCCGCGGCCGCGAAGTTCGCCGACGAGGAGAGCCTGGGACTCGAGGCCGCCGTCCCGTCCTTCGCCGCGCAGTTCGCCACCGCATTCACCCCCGGTACGGCCTCGTTCCTGGTCGGCTACAGCCACATCACCCGCGGCTGACTTTCCGTACCTCCCCTTCGGGGCTCCCGTTCGGTTCATCCTGGAAAGGATGAACCGAACCGTGCGGACGTCCGGTGATCGGGCGTTCGTGGAATTGCCTCACGTACCGCCGAAACGGATTTCCCGATGTCGGTGGGAACCGTCGTGTGCCGAGCGGACATAGCTAGGTATGGGACAGCACTTCGATCCGCGGACACCGGATCTCGACCTGTTGGCGCAGGCCGAGTCGGGTACGGGCGCGGCGTTCGGGGAGATCTTCCGCCGGCATTCGGACGCGGTGTACAACCATTGTTTCCGTCGCCTCGGCTCGTGGAGTTCCGCCGAGGACGCCACCTCCCTGGTGTTCCTGGAAACGTGGCGGGGGCGGGCCAGGGCGGTCGGGGTGGACGGCTCACTGCTGCCGTGGCTGCTCGGAGTCGCCAACAACGTCGTACGCAACGTCGCGCGCGCCGCTCGCCGCTACGACGCGGCACAGTTCCGCCTGCCGGCCGGGCCGGTCGAACCCGACCACGCGGACGAGGTCGCGTCCCGGCTCGACGACGAGCGGCGGATGCGGGAGGTGCTGCGCCGGATCGCCACCCTCGGCGCCGACGAACAGGACGTGGTGGCGCTCGTACTCATGTCCGGGCTGAGCTACGCCCAGGCGGCGGTGGCGCTCGGCGTGCCGGTCGGCACCGTACGGTCCCGCCTGTCCCGGGCCCGCGAACGCCTCGCCGCCCTGGAGCGCGCCCAGTCCGAACCCGCCCAGTCCGAACCCGCCCAGCCCGATCCCGCCCAGCCCGGCCTTGTGCCAGACGCGGTGCAGAGCCGCCCCGAACTCGCCGACGTCGCGGCCACGCCCCGAACGCACGAGTCCAAGGAGACCCGCTGATGTCCAGTCTCGTCGACCTTCCCCCGCAGCGACCGCTGCCGCCCGCACGGGCGCGGGCCCGCCAGGCCCTGCTGGAGCAGTACGCGTCGACCCCGGTACGGATGCCGCGGCGACGGCGGATCGCCCGGTACCTCGCGGTGACGGCGGCCGGTTCGACCCTGCTGTTCGGTGGCGCCGCCGCGGCCTATGTCGCCTACCGGCCGGCCTCGGTGCCGGTCGAGGACCAGACCCGCTGCTACACGGTGGCGTCCCTGGACGGTGGCGACTCCGACTTCCACGGCACCACGGTCGGTCGGGCGTGGTCCGGCGACGGCCAGCGGTCCGCCGCTGCCGCGGTCGAACTCTGTGCGGCGCTGTGGCAGCAGGGTGTGCTGGAGGCCGGGGCGAAGGGGGTCCGGCCACCGGAAGGCGGGGCGAAGGAAGTCGGTCCGTCGGCCGGTGTGGTGCCGACCGTGCCCGTGCCGCCGCTACAGGCGTGCGTGCTCGACAACGGCATCGCCGCGGTCTTCCCCGGCGACACCGGCACCTGCGCCCGCCTCGGCCTGGCGAAACTGGCGGGGTGAAAGCCGACAGGGACCACAACGCGCTCGGGCGGAGGGCCGATGATCGACCCTCCGCCCGCCCCCGTGGCCCCCGCGTGGCTTGACCCGTCAGTTGCCCCGGTTACGCCAGGCAGCGGCCAGCGACGTCCGTCCGTTCGTACGCAGCAGCGAGCCCTCGTACAGGCGTGCCGCGAGCAGCAGTACGGCCACCGCCGAGCCGAGCAGGATCAGCAACGCCACCACCGGCTCCCAGCCGGCGGCCTCGCCGAGGAAGAGTCGTACCGGCATGGCGGTCGGCGCGGAGAACGGCACGTACGACAGCACGGTCATCAGGGTGCTGTTGTCGTTGCCGAAGATCACCGCGAAGAACGGGATCAGCACCAGCATCTGCACCGGCATCGACACCGAACCGATGTCCTCCTGCCGGCTGACCAGCGCGCCGGTGACCGCCCAGATCGCGGCCAGCAGCACGAATCCCACCACGAAGAACGGGATGAACCAGCCGATCGCCGGGGCGACCTGGTCCATGATCGCGCCGCTGTCGGTGACGGTCATGCCGACCACGGCGGCCAGCGCGATCAGTACGATCTGCCCGATCGCGAGCGTGCTGGCGGCGATCACCTTGCCGGCGAGCAGGGCGCGTACGGGCACGGTGGCGACCAGGATCTCCACGATCCGGGTCTGCTTCTCCTCGGTGACGCTCTGCGCGATCTGGATGCCGAAGGTGATCGAGGTGAAGAAGAAGACCATCCCGAAGATCAGCGGCACCAGCACCCCCACCACCGGGTCCACCGCGTCCGGGTCGAGCAGTTCCACCGGGGGAGCGGTGCTCAGCGCGCTCACCACGTCCGTCGGCGCCTCGTCCAGCGCCAGCACCCGTACGCCGTTCGGGCCGGCGACCACGGCCGCGTCCACGTCCTCGGCGAGCACCAGGTCCCGGGCCGCCTGCTCGTCGGCGACGGTCCGCACCTCCAGCCCGGCGGCACCGAGCACCTCGGCGGCTTCGGAGCCGACCACGGCGACGGTGTCCGGCCCGCCGGAGAGCATCGCCGGCAGCACGGTCGAGCCGACCGTGAGCAGCAGGAAGAAGACCGTGCTGAACAGGAACGCCTTGTCCCGCAGCTTGGTGCCGATCTCGCGCCCGCTGATCAGGCCGACCGCCTGCCAGAACGAGGTGGCGGGCCGGAGCGGCGCGGGTGCGGCGGCGGGTGCGTCGGTCGGCTGGGTCTGACTGGTGAGCGTCATCGTGCGATCTCCCGGAAGATTTCGGCGAGCGACGGAACGATCGGACGGAAGGCGCGTACGGGTTCCCGTTCCAGGACCCGGCGCAGCACCTCCTGGTCGTCGCTGGGCGAGTGGATGTCGATGACCGCTCGGGCGCCGTCGAGGTCGACCACGGTGACGCCGGGCAGGTCCCGTACCCAGCCGGCGTCGGTGTCGACGACCAGTTCGTAGCGCGGCGAAGCGTGCTTGCGGCGCAGGTCGGCGCGGCTGCCGGCGGCGCGGATGACCCCGTCGGCGATGATCACCAGGTCGTCGCAGAGCCGTTCGACCACGTCGAGCTGGTGGCTGGAGAAGAGCACCGGTACGCCGCGCGCAGCCCGTTCCCGCAGCACCCGGACGATGACGTCGACGGCCATCGGGTCGAGCCCGGAGAACGGCTCGTCGAGCACCAGGGCCACCGGATCGTGTACGAGCGCCGCCGCGATCTGCGCGCGTTGCTGGTTGCCCAGCGACAGGGTGTCGACCGCGTCGCCGGCCCGTTCGGCCAGCCCGATCTGTTCCAGCAGGTCGTCGCTGCTGCGCTGGGCCTCCGGGGCGGTCATCCCGTGCAGCCGGCCCAGGTAGACGAGCTGGTCACGGACCTTCATCTTCGGGTACAGGCCACGTTCCTCGGGCATGTAGCCGAAGCCCTGCCGGAGCGTGCGGGTGAGCGGGGCGCCGTCCCAGGTGACCTCGCCCGAGTCCGCGGCCAGCACCCCGAGGATGATGCGCATCGAGGTGGTCTTGCCGGCACCGTTGGCGCCGACGAAGCCGGTCATCCGGCCGGCGCCGATGTCGAACGATATGTCGTGCAGCACCCGGCGATCACCGAACGTCCGGCTCACGGACGCGACGCGGAGCATGCGGTCTCCCTCTGCTTGATCGTGATCCCCGCCCGGTTCGATGCGGGTGACCTGCGACCGAGCCTAGGCCGAGGCGTCGGCGTTGGCGTCCGGCGCGGGACGGAGCCGTCGGGGTCCGCCGCGCGACGGACCCCGGGCCACGGCGGGGTCCGCCGTCCGGCGCGGGGTGGAGGCGGCGGTCAGCCCTCGGCCGTACGGGGGGTCACCACGCCGTGCTCGTACGCGAAGACCACCGCCTGCGTACGGTCGCGCAGGTGCAGTTTCATCAGCACCCGGGACACGTGCGTCTTCACGGTCGCCTCGCCGAGCAGCAACTGCCCCGCGATCTCGGCGTTGGAGGCGCCGCCGGCCAGCAGCACGAGCACCTCGTGTTCTCGCTCGGTCAGCCCGGCCAGCGGCCCGGCTTCCCGTCCGGAGCGCTGCGCGGGCGGGAGGGGCTGCGCACCCCCGGCCGGATCCGTGGCCGTCGCGGAGCCGGGTGCGGTGAAGGTGGCGATGACCCGCTTGGTGAGCTGCGGGGCGAGCAGGGCGTCACCGCGGGCGACCACGCGTACCGCTTCGACCAGGTCCTCGGGTGAGCCGTTCTTGAGCAGGAAGCCGCTGGCACCGGCCTGTAGGGCGGCGAACAGGTAGTCGTCGCGGTCGAAGGTGGTCAGGATCAGCACCGCGGCGCCGCCGGTGGCCGAGGCGGCGACGATCCGCCTGGTGGCCTCCAGCCCGTCCATCACCGGCATCTCGACGTCCATCAGCACCACGTCGGGGCGGTGCCGGGCGGCCAGCTCGACCGCCTCCGCGCCGTCGGCGGCCTCGTCCACCACCTCGATGTCGTCCTCGATCTCCAGGATGACCCGGAAGCCGGCGCGGAGCATCCGCTGGTCGTCGACCAGCAGCACCCGGATCGGTGCGCACGTGGACGAGGGTGCCTCGCTCATCCGGCCTCCACCGTCTCGGCCGGCTGGGTGTCGTCGTGCAGGGGAAGCCGGGCGCGTACCCGGAATCCGCCGCCGTCGCGGGCACCGATCTCCAGTACGCCGCCGTGTGCCGCGACCCGCTCCCGCATCCCGATCAGGCCGAGTCCGCTGCCCGACGGCAGCCGTACGGCGTGCTCGGCGGCGGTGCGACCGTCGTCGGCCACGTCCACTTCGATCTCCTGTCGCAGGTAGCGGATCCGTACGTCGACCAGGTTGGCGCGGGCGTGCTTGATGGTGTTGGTCAGCGCTTCCTGCATGATCCGGTAGACCGCCAGCGAGACCGAGTCGGTCAGCGGCACCGGTTCGCCGAAGGTACGGAAGTCGACCGTCAACCCGGCCTCGCGGGCCCCGCTCAGCAGCGTCTCCACCTGGTCCAGCCGGTGTCCGGTCGGCTGTTCGGTGCGCGGGTCGGTGGTGGAGCCGTCGGCCTGCCGGAGCACACCGAGCAGCCGGCGCAACTCGTCGATGGCGGTCCGGGCGGTCTGTTCGACGGCGGCGAGCGCGGTCTTCGCCTTCGGCGGGTTCTGGTCCATCACCCTCCGCGCGGCGGCGGCCTGTACGCCCATCACGGCGACGTGGTGGGCAACCACGTCGTGCAGTTCGCGGGCGATGCGTACGCGTTCCTGGATCACCGCACGTTCGGCGAGTACGGCCTGGGACCGGCGCAGTGCCTCGGTCTGCACCTGCACCTCGTGTTGCCGCCGCGCGGACAGCCACGCGGTGTTCCCGAACAGGTACGCGAAGACGAAGTACATCAGGTTGAACAGGACCGAGGTGAGCAGCACGGCGAACAGGGGCGGCAGCGGGCCGGCGGCACCGCTGAACGCGTCCGGCGGGAGGTCCGGCATCGCGATCGCGGCGCTGAGGGCGAGCCAGCAGAACATGGCCACGATCACCGCGATCCGGATCACGGCGGCCCGCCGCCGGTCCCGGCCCCAGGCGCCGAGTGTGTAGATGGCGATGAAGAGGGTGACGGACGAGACCAGGACGTCGACGTTGGCCCGTGCCTGGGCGCCGATGAACAGGCTGGCGGTGAGCAGGGTGGTCGCCTCCGGCCAGCGCCGCCGCCAGGCCATCGGCGCGTTGATCCCCACGATCCAGGCGAGCTGTTCCGGCCACGGCGGCGGGTGGCCGAGCGCGAACGTGCCGGAGCTGTTGAGCAGCAGCACGCTGAGCAGTCCACCGCCGACCAGCAGCGCGCCGATCTGCCAGTCGTGCCGGCGCTGCGCGGCGGTCGGTCCGGGGCGCTCCCAGCGCTGCGCCTCCTGCGTGGTCATGGTGCCGAAGCCTAGTCGGGGGCCGGTCCGGGAAGCGCCCTCGCCGAGCGCCGCCCGTGTCCGGTGGGTGGCCGAGACGGCGGGTCCGGGCAGGCGGCTCAGCGAATCGACTCGGCGGTGGCCTTCAGTGCGGCCAGCCAGGCGGTGAGGGAGGCGGTCAGGGCGGCCCGGAGACCGTCCGGGTCGGCGAGCACCGCCGCGCCGGCCCACGACTCGGCGGTGTGTACGGCCACCCCGTCGTCGTATCGCTCGAACGTCCAGACGTGCACCCCGTCGATGCCGCGCGCCGGTCCGCCCCAGGCGATCCGCCGCAGTGGTTCGAGTTCTCCGACGGTGGAGGTGATGGCCAGTCCGGCGGTCTCCCACTCGAACGTGGCGCCGACCGCCAGCGGGCCGGTGAGCCGGGCGCGGGTGACCTCGGGATGCCACACGGTCCACTCGTCGATGTTGGTGTGCAGCTCCCAGATGGTCTGCAGGGGAGCGTCGACGATGGTGGCCAGTTCGACGATCACCGGCGCGGTGCGGTCGACGTCCATGACGGTCAGGCCGTCCGGGGGCGGCGCAGGCCGAGGATCCGGCGGCCGACGTCGAGCAGGATGTCCCGCAGTTCCTCGTCCGCCAACTCGCGTACCTCCGGCTTCGCGGCGGCGACGGCGATGCCGAACAGGGCCACCTGGGCGCTGATCCCGGCACCACCCGTGCCGTGTAGGTGGCCGGCGAGCAGGTCGCAGGGCTGTTCGAGCAGGATCGACGCGTTCTCCTGGTCCTTCAGCAACGGCTTCACGCCGGGGTCGACCTGGAGCAGGGTGATCAGGGAGCGGTGCCGGATTGCGACGTCCACCCAGCCGACCAGCATCCGTTCCGCGCGAGCGGTGGGGGTGCGCTGTGCCGAGGCTTCGGCGATCACGGCGGAGACGTCCTCGACGGCCGGTCGGATGACCGAGGCGAGGATCTCGTCCCTGGTCTTGAAGTGGTGGTAGACCGCCGCCTTCGTGATGCCGAGCTGGTCGGCGATCATCTGCAGCGAGGTGCCGGCGAAACCCCGGTGGATGAACAACTCCAGCGCGGTGTCGAGCAGCCGGGCCCGGGTGCTCTCGGTGGCGACTGTCTCGCGGGTGGGGCTCGCGGTCATATCTCCTCCTCGGCGTCGGCAGTGGGCGGGCTGCGGACAGGGTCAAGCCTAACCTGCCGTCCAGCAGGTTTTCAGCTTGTCGACCAGCAAGGAAACGGCTAGTCGGTCGACAGGTCCTTACCTTGCCGATCGGCTGGACGATAGCTTGCCGATCGGCAAGGTGCCAGCTAGTCGATCGTTAGGTGTGTCACTTGCCGATCGGCTAGTGCTCCCCTTGCCGATCGGCTAGCTTCAGGGCGTACCGGCAACACCGTACCGGCGCCTTCACCTGGCGTTTATCGATCATGTCCGAACGCCTTGGTGCCGTGACGGCGCAAGGATGACGTCCCCTATCTGTCCTGGAGCGGATCTCGTGGCAACGTTTCTCTACCGGATAGGCCGGTTCTCGTACCGTCGCCGATGGCTGGTGACGGGACTGTGGGTGCTGCTGCTCGCGCTGGTTGGCGTGGGAGCGGCCACCGTCTCGGGCAGCATGTCCAACTCGTTCAGCGTCCCCGGCACCGAGGCGCAGCGCGCCATCGACCACCTCGCCGACCGATTCCCGCAGGCGAACGCCAGCGGTGCCACCGCGCGGGTGGTGTTCCAGGCACCGGACGGGCAGAAGCTCACCGACCCGGCGAACCGCACGGCGGTCGGCAAGGTCGTCGAGGCGCTGACCGGCGCACCGAAGGTGGCCAGCGTGGTCGACCCGTACCAGGCAAACGCGATCTCGCCCGACGGCCGGTACGGGATCGCCCAGGCGCGCTACTCCGTACAGGGGCCCGCCCTTGCCACCTCGGACCGCGACGCCCTGCTGGAGACCGCCGACGTCGGCCGCGCGGCCGGGCTGACCGTCGAGATCGGCGGCGACGCCCTCCAGTCGTCACCGGAGACCGGGATCACCGAGGTCATCGGCATCGTGATCGCCGCGGTCGTGCTGGCACTCACCTTCGGCTCGCTGGTCGCCGCCGGCCTGCCGCTGCTCACCGCGCTCGTCGGCGTGCTGGTCGGACTGGCCGGCATCAGCGCCGCCTCGGGCTTCGTCGACATCAACTCCAACAGCACCATCCTGGCGCTGATGCTCGGCATCGCCGTCGGCATCGACTACGCCCTGTTCATCGTCTCCCGCTTCCGGCACGAGGTCGCGGTCCGCAAGGACCCCCTCGAAGCCGCCGGCCGGGCGGTCGGCACCGCCGGATCCGCGGTCGCCTTCGCCGGCCTGACCGTGATCATCGCCCTGGCCGGGCTCTCCGTGGTCGGCATCCCGGTACTGCGCTCGATGGGACTGGCCGCGGCGGCAACGGTCGCCATCGCCGTGCTGGTCGCGCTCACCCTGCTCCCCGCGCTGCTCGGTTTCGCCGGGAAGCGGATCACCGGCGGCCGGCGCGCCCGCGACCCGGAATCCGACCGGGGCACCGCGCCGATGGGCGAGCGGTGGGCCCGGTTCGTCACCCGCCGCCGGGTGCCGGTGCTGGTCGCGGCCGTCATCGGGCTGGGCGTGATCGCGGTGCCCGCGGCCGATTTGCGCCTGGGCTTCCCCGACGACGGTACGGCCGCCGCCGAAACCACCCAACACAAGGCGTACGAGATGCTCAGCGTCGGGTTCGGGCCCGGCTTCAACGGTCCGCTCACCATCGTGGTGGACGGCGAGGGTGGTGACGTCAACGCGGCGGCCACCGAGGCGACCAGCAGTATCAAGGGCCTGCCGAACGTCGTCTCGATCAGCCCGCCGGTGCTCAGCCCGGACGGCGGTACCGCGTTGCTCACCGTCGTACCGGCGACCGGACCGAACGACCCGGCCACCACCGACCTGGTCACCGACATCCGTGACCGGCAGTCCGACCTGCGTACGTCCACCGGCGCCGAGGTTTCCGTCACCGGCTCGACCGCGGTCAACATCGACGCCTCCGACCGGGTCAACGACGCGTTCCTGCCCTACCTGGGGCTCGTCGTCGGGCTGGCGTTCCTGATCCTGCTGCTGATGTTCCGCTCGATCCTGGTGCCGCTGAAGGCGACGCTCGGTTTCCTGCTCAGCGTCGGTGCGACCTTCGGTGCCATGGTCGCGGTCTTCCAGTGGGGCTGGCTCGGCTCGGTGTTCGGCGTCGAGGAGGCGTCACCGATCGCTCCCATCGTGCCGGTGCTGCTGATCGGCATCCTGTTCGGACTCGCGATGGACTACCAGGTCTTCCTGGTCACCCGGATGCGCGAGGACTACGTGCACGGCCGGAGCGCGCAGGAGGCGGTCGTCAGCGGGTTCCGCCACGGGGCGAGGGTGGTGACCGCCGCCGCGATCATCATGATCAGCGTCTTCGGCGGCTTCATCTTCGGCGACCAGGTGCTCATCCAGTCGATCGGGTTCGCCCTGGCCTTCGGGGTGCTGGTGGACGCGTTCGTCGTACGGATGACGATCGTGCCGGCGGTGATGTCGCTGCTCGACCGGTCCGCCTGGTGGCTGCCCCGCTGGCTGGCCCGGATCCTGCCCGAGGTCGACGTCGAGGGCGAGAAGCTGAGCCGTGACCTGCCCGCGAGCGCCGGGGACGGCGACCCGGTCGGGGAGCCCGAACTCGCTGGCGCCCGCTAGCGGCCGGGCAGACGTGGAGCGGGCGCTCGGCTCTCGTACGAGAGCCGAGCGCCTGCGCGCTGGTGCTACCTCGCGGCCAGCAAGCGGGCCGCCGCGAGGGCCAGCGGGTCCAACTCGTCCGGTTCGGCCTCGACCCGACGGTCCAACTCGGCTCGCATCCGTGGATCCCAGAACAGCCGGATGTGCTCGGCGATCTCCTTCGCCGCCACCTCCGGCGGTACGTGATGGAAGTGCGCCGCTATCTCGTTGGCGAGCCGGACCGACGGTGAGACGCCCTGGTGTGACATGTCAGTCCGCCAGCGCCGGCAGGAGCACCTCGTCCTGCGCGACCTGTGCCGGCGGACGGGAGTGCTTCAACCCCACCTGGACCGCGGTGACCTTGTACTCCGGGCAGTTGGTCGCCCAGTCGGAGTTCTCCGTGGTGACCACGTTCGCGCCGGTCACCGGGTGGTGGAAGGTGGTGTAGACGACGCCGACCGGCATCCGGTCGGAGAGCACGGCGCGCAGCGAGGTGGCACCGACCCGGCTGGCCAGGGTCACCTCGTCACCGTCGTTGATGCCGCGTACCTCGGCGTCGTGCGGGTGCAGTTCGAGTACGTCCTCGCGGTGCCACGCCACGTTCGCCGTACGCCGGGTCTGCGCGCCGACGTTGTACTGGCTGAGGATCCGGCCGGTGGTGAGGATCAGCGGGTACTTGCGGGTGCTGCGTTCCTTCGTCGGCACGAACGGCGTCGGTACGAACCGGCCCTTGCCGCGTACGAAACCGTCCACGTGCATCGTGGGCGTGCCCTCGGGCGCGTTCTCGTTGCACGGCCACTGCACGCTGCCGAGCTTGTCCAGCACCTCGAACGACACCCCGGCGAAGGTCGGGGTGAGCGCGGCGATCTCGTCCATGATCTCGCGCGGGTGGCTGTAGTCCATCGGGTAGCCCATCGCCTCCGCGATCTCGCAGACGATCTGCCACTCGTGCTTGCCGGTCTTCGGCGCCATCACCGGGCGTACCCGGTTGATCCGGCGCTCGGCGTTAGTGAACGTGCCGTCCTTCTCCAGGAACGACGTGCCGGGCAGGAACACGTGCGCGAACTTGGCCGTCTCGTTGAGGAACAGGTCCTGCACCACTACCAGTTCCATCGCGCCGAGCGCGGCGAAGACGTGCTTGGTGTTCGGGTCGGACTGGGCGATGTCCTCGCCCTGCACGAAGATCGCCCGGAAGGTGCCGTCCACGGCGGCGTCGAACATGTTCGGGATCCGCAGCCCCGGCTCCGACATCAGCGGCCGGCCCCACATGTTCTCGAACACCGTGCGTACGGCGTCGTCGGAGACGTGCCGGTAACCGGGCAGCTCGTGCGGGAACGAACCCATGTCGCAGGAGCCCTGCACGTTGTTCTGCCCGCGCAGCGGGTTGACCCCGACGCCCTCGCGACCGATGTTGCCGGTCACCATGGCCAGGTTCGCCATGCCCATCACCATGGTCGAGCCCTGGCTGTGCTCGGTGACGCCCAGACCGTAGTAGATCGCGGCGTTGCCCCCGGTGGCGTACAGCCTCGCCGCGGCCCGCAGTTCCTCGGCCGGTACGCCGGTGATCTCCTCGACCGCCTCGGGGCTGTTCTCCGGCCGGGAGATGAACTCGGCCCAGCCGTCGAAGTCCTCGCACCGCTCGTCGACGAACGACCGGTCGTAGAGCCCCTCGGTCAGCACCACGTGCGCGAGGGCGTTGACCACGGCGACGTTGGTGCCGGGGGCGAGTTGCAGGTGGTGGGCCGCCTCGATGTGCGGCGAGCGGACCAGGTCGATCCGGCGCGGGTCGATGACCACGAGCTTCGCGCCCTCGCGCAGCCGGCGCTTCATCCGGGAGGCGAAGACCGGGTGCCCGTCGGTCGGGTTCGCGCCGATCACCAGGATCACGTCGGCCTTGGCGACCGAGCGGAAGTCCTGGGTGCCGGCCGAGGTGCCGAAGGTCTGCTTTAGCCCGTACCCGGTGGGGGAGTGGCAGACCCGGGCGCAGGTGTCGACGTTGTTGTTGCCGAACGCCGCCCGGATCATCTTCTGCACCACGTAGACCTCTTCGTTCGTGGTACGCGAGGAGGTGATGCCGCCGATCGCGCCGACGCCGTGCCGGGCCTGGATGTCGAGCATCCTGGTCGCCACGTAGTTGATCGCGGTGTCCCAGTCGACCTTCTGCCACTCGTCGGTGATCTTGTCGCGGAGCATCGGCGAGAGCTGCCGGTCGGGGTGGGTGGCGTAGCCGAACGCGAACCGCCCCTTGACGCAGGAGTGCCCCTCGTTGGCGCCACCGTCCTTGTACGGCACCATCCGGACCAGCTCGTCGCCGCGCAGCTCGGCCTTGAACGAACAGCCGACCCCGCAGTACGCGCAGGTGGTGACGACGCTCCGGCTCGGCATGCCGAGCTGGATCACCGACTTCTCCTGGAGCGTAGCCGTCGGGCAGGCCTGTACGCAGGCACCGCAGGAGACACACTCGGAGTCCATGAACAGCTCGCCCGCACCGGCGCTGACCTTGGAGCCGAAACCGCGCCCCTCGATGGTCAGCGCGAACGTGCCCTGCACCTCACCGCAGGCGCGTACGCAGCGGGAGCAGGCGATGCACTTGGACGACTCGAAGTCGAAGTACGGGTTGCTGGTGTCGGTCGGCGCGTCCAGGTGGTTGGCGCCCTCGTAGCCGTACCGGACCTGGCGCAGGCCGACCGCACCGGACATGTCCTGCAACTCGCAGTCGCCGTTGGCGGAGCAGGTCAGGCAGTCCAGCGGGTGGTCGGAGATGTACAGCTCCATCACGCCCTGGCGGAGCTTCTCCAGCTTCGGGGTCTGGGTGCGTACCTTCATGCCGGGGGCGACCGGGGTGGTGCACGAGGCGGGGGTGCCGCGCCGGCCGTCGATCTCCACCAGGCAGAGCCGGCAGGAGCCGAACGCCTCCAGGCTGTCGGTGGCGCAGAGCTTCGGGATGTCGATGCCGCTCAGTGCCGCTGCCCGCATCACCGACGTGCCCTCGGCCACCGTCACCGGTAGGCCGTCGACTTCGATCGACACCGTCGCGGGTCCGGCCTTCGCCGGGGTACCGAGGTCGGGTTCCTTCAACAGGCTCATGGTCGTCTGGCCTCCTCGTAGCGGGCGGTGAAGTCGTCGGGGAAGTGCAGCAGCGCGCTGCGTACGGGGTTCGGCGTCAGCCCACCCATGGCGCACAGTGATCCCTCGGTCATCAGCTCGCAGAGATCACCCAACAGGGCCAGGTTCCCGTCCGGGTCCTCACCCGCGACAATGCGGTCGATCACTTCCACCCCGCGTACCGCGCCGACCCGGCAGGGCGTGCACTTGCCGCAGGACTCCTCGGCGCAGAACTCCATCGCGAACCGGGCCATCGAGGCCATGTCCACGGTGTCGTCGAAGACCACGATGCCGCCGTGGCCGAGCATGGCGTCGGCGGCGGCGAACGCCTCGTAGTCCATCGGCAGGTCCAGGTTGGCGGCGGGCAGGTACTGCCCGAGCGGGCCGCCGACCTGCACCGCGCGCAGCGGACGGCCGGTACGGGTGCCGCCGCCGTAGGTGTAGATCAGGTCGTGCAGGGTGATGCCGAACGCGGTCTCGAACACCCCGCCACGGGCGATGTTGCCGGCGAGCTGGAACACCTGGGTGCCGCGCGACCGCTCGACCCCGAGGTCCCGGTACGCCGCCGCCCCGTTCGCCAGGATCGCCGGCACCGAGCCCAGCGTGAGTACGTTGTTCACCACGGTCGGCTTGCCGAACAGGCCGGTGATGGCGGGGATCGGCGGCTTCGCCCGTACCATGCCGCGTTTGCCTTCGAGGCTTTCCAGCATGGCGGTTTCCTCGCCGCAGATGTACGCCCCGGCGCCGACCCGTACGAACAGGTCGAACGTCAGTTCCGAGCCGAGGATGCGTTCGCCCAGCCAGCCTTGCGCGCGGGCGATGTCGATCGCCTGGCGCAGCGTACGGACCGCGTCGGGGTATTCGGATCGGACGTAGAGGTAGCCCTCGCTCGCGCCGACCGCGTGGGCGGCGATCGTCATGCCCTCGATCAGGGTGAACGGGTCACCCTCCATCAGCATCCGGTCGGCGAAGGTGCCGCTGTCGCCCTCGTCGGCGTTGCAGCAAACGAACTTGAGCGGGCCGGGGGTGTCGAGCACGGTCTTCCATTTGATGCCGGCCGGGAAGCCGGCGCCGCCTCGTCCGCGCAGCCCGGACTCGGTGACCTCGGCGACCACCTCGGCCGGGGTGAGGTCCAGGGCTCGGCGCAGCCCGGCCAGGCCGCCGTGTGCCACGTAGTCCTGTGGCGAGAGCGGGTCGGTGACGCCGACCCGGGCGAAGCAGATCCGGGTCTGGTCACGCAACCAGGGCAGCTCCTCGACCACACCCTGGTTGAGTTCGTGGTCGGCGCCGTCGAGCAGGCCGGCGGCGACGAGTCCGGCCACCTCGTCCGGGTCGACCGGTCCGTAGCCGATCCGGCCGCGCGCGGTTTCCACCTCGACCAGGGGTTCCAACCAGAGCATGCCGCGTGATCCGTTGCGTACGACCTCGACCGGGCGGCCGGCGAGCGCGGCCTCGCGCTGGATGGCCGCGGCCACCTGGTCGGCGCCGACGGAGAGGGCGGCCGAGTCGCGGGGGACGTAGACGGTGACCGGTGTGGTCATGGTTTCCCCGTTTCCGTGGCTCGTGGTCATGGCTTCGCCGTTTCCGTGGCCCGTGGTCATGAGTTCACCGTTTCCGTGACCAGGAGGGCGTCGAGTCGCCGCGGGTCGAGTCGACCGACGACGCGTCCGTTGACCTGGGCGGCCGGGCCGAGCGCGCAGTTGCCCAGGCAGAAGACCTGCTCCAGGGTGACCGAACCGTCCGGTGTGGTCTGTCCGACCTTGATGCCGAGCACCTGTTCGGCGTGCGCGACGACCTTCTCGGCACCGACCGACTGGCAGGCCTCGGCCCGGCAGAGCTTGACCGTGGTGCGGCCGGCGGGTTCGGAGCGGAAGTCGGTGTAGAAGGTGATCACGCCGTGCACGTCGGCGCGGGAGAGGTTCAGTTCGGCCGCCAGCACCGGCACGACCTGCTGGTCGATCCAACCGAACTCGGCCTGGATCCGGTGCAGGATCGGCAACAGCGCCCCTCGATCCCCTCGATGTGCCGCGACCAGCGCACGCACCCGATCCTTGACCGAGGCATCAGGACTGTCCACTGCCATCCCACCTCCACATCGCCGACCCGCCACCGTGTTTACAATACTGTAGCCTGAATATCGTATGCAATACTGGCCCGACTAGCTCGCCGCTCGGGCCGGTACCGGCCGGGTGACCTGGGGTCTGTGCCGCACACCGTCGCGGTCCTCGGTGCGCCACGGGCAGCGCTCACACCCCCGGAGGGTCGGGGTCGGTGCCGACGAAGCGGCGTCCTTGGGTCCATCATGCCGCTCCGGACGCTCCGGCGGCAGGTTGATCTTTGTCGAGATCTGTGCGGTCCGGTTAGGGTGCGCCGATGAGCAACGGACAACGTGCCCTCGTCACCGGTGGATCGCGCAGCGTCGGAGCCGCTGTCGCCGCGGCACTCGCGCAGGCCGGATACACCGTGGCCGTGCACTGCCGGGCCGACACCACCGGGGCCGACGCGGTGGCCGCCGCGCTGCCCGGGCTCGGGCACGCCGTCGTCGCCGGTGACCTCGCCGACCCGGAGCGGGCCCGGTCGGTGGTCACCGCCGCGGTCGAGGCGCTCGGCGGGGTGGACCTCCTGGTCAACAACGCCGGACGGTACGTCGAACGGCCGATCACCGAAACCTCGTACGCGGACTGGCAGGCGAACTGGCGGGAGATCCTCGACGTCAACCTGCACGGGACCGCCAACGTCACCTGGTGCGTGGTGCACCACCTGCTCGAACGCCCCGAGGGTCCGGCCGGCGGGCGGATCGTCAACATCGGCTCTCGGGGCGCCTACCGGGGCGAGCCGAACGCACCCGCGTACGGCGCCAGCAAGGCCGGGGTGCACTCGCTGACCCAGTCCCTCGCCGTCGACCTCGCCCCGCACGGCATCGGTGTCGCCGCGGTGGCACCGGGATTCATCCGGACCGACATGGTGGCGTCGTTGCTCGACGGGGCGACCGGGGATGCGATCCGGGCACAGAGCCCGTTCGGGCGGGTCGCCGAGCCGGCCGAGATCGCCGCCGCCGTCGCCTGGCTCGCCTCACCGGAGGCCGTCTGGGCCAGCGGCGCGGTGCTCGACCTCAACGGCGCCTCGTACCTGCGCTGAGTCGACCCGGCGAACCACTCGACGTGGGTCCTGCACGGCGAGCGGCAGGTCGCGTACGTCGGCTGTTCGAGTGCACGACCGGTGCCGCCCGCTTCGGCGTACGCTGCCGAATATCAAGAGCCACCGAGCCGGACGCGTTAGGAAGGGCCCCTTGCTCGACACACGCCTCTTCCACCATCTGGTGACCTGGTTGGGGCAGTGGCCCACCCGGCAGCCGTTGCAGGTGGTGGGCTCGGAGCGGCGCATCCGACCGGCCTGGGACGGGCAGGTACGCCCGGCGGTCGGGGTCGGTGCGCCGGGTGGCCTGGTGCTGTCGGTGCCGCCGGACCGGCTGGCGGCCGTACGCGAACTCGCCGCCAAGCCGTTCGACACCCTGCTCGCCGAGTTGCCGGCGGTGGTCGGTCATCCGGGTTGGCAGTCGTATCCGGCGATCTTCCGGTACTCGCTGGCGCCGGCCCCGCTGCCGGACGCGGGGGAGTGGGTCGCCTCCGACGATCCGGCGTTGCCCACCTGGCTGCGTCCGTTCGGTGACGTGCTGGTGGCGCGCGACGACGACGGCGAGTACCTGGCCGGGGTGGGGATCAAACGCCACGACCGGCACGGGCAGGAACTGTCGGTCGGCACCACACCGGCCGCCCGGGGGCGGGGGTTGGCCCGGCGGTTGGTGGCGCAGGCCGCCCGTCGGGTGCTCGACGAGGGCGCGGTGCCGACGTACCTGCATGCGCCGGACAACCAGGCGTCGGCGCGGGTGGCCGAGGCGGCGGGTTTCCCGGACCGGGGCTGGACGGCGTACGGGGTTTTTCGCTCGGAGTAATCGCTGCTGGCAGTGACCCCGGTGGATGCCTTCCGAGGGGGCCGGCTGCGTTCGGCCTGGCTGTGGTGGTTGACAACGTATCGACCGGGATGGTCATATCGAAGTAGTTAACACTCTTAACAGTTCGGTGTCGGTCACCCCCGCTTGCCCGGCCGAACCGAGCCAGTCGGCCACTCCCACCAGGAGGACCTGATGTCCCATCCACTCCGGCACGGCAGGTGGGCGTTTGCCGTCACCGCGGTCACCGCCCTGCTGCTGACCGCAGCCCCGGCCGCCACCGCGCAGGTCGGTGCCACCGCACCTGCGCCCGCGGCGGGTGACGTCGTCGTCGCCGCACCGGCCACCTTCACCCACCCCGGTGTGCTGGTCAGCCGACCCCAGCTCGACTTCATCCGGGGCCGGGTCAACGCGTACGCCCAGCCGTGGCGTGCCGCGTACGACCAGATGATGGCCAGCCGGTACGCGTCCCTGACCCGGACCGCGAAGCCGCGCGCGGTGGTCGAGTGCGGGTCGTACTCGAACCCGAACAACGGCTGCACCGACGAGCGTGAGGACGCGCTGGCCGCGTACACGCTGTCGCTGGCCTGGTACATCACCCAGGACAGCCGGTACGCCACCAAGGCCATCCAGATCATGGACGCCTGGTCGGCGGTGATCCAGGACCACACCAACAGCAACGCCCCGTTGCAGACCGCCTGGGCGGGCTCGTCCTGGCCCCGGGCCGCCGAGATCATCCGCTACACGTACAGCGGCTGGTCGTCGGCGAGCATCACCCGGTTCGGCAACATGCTGCGCAACGTCTACCTGCCGGAGATCATCAACGGCAACACGTACAGCAACGGCAACTGGGAACTGAGCATGATGGAGGCGTCCATCGGCATCTCGGTCTTCCTTGAGGACCGGGCGGTCTACGACCGGGCCCTGGCCAAGTTCCGCGCCCGGGTGCCCGCCTTCCTCTACATCACCAGCGACGGGGCCTTCCCGAAGGGCCCGGCCGGCAGCACCATCGACACCCGTGCCGAGGTGGCGAGCTACTGGCAGGGGCAGAACACCTTCGTCGACGGCCTGTCCCAGGAGACCTGCCGCGACTTCGTCCACACCGGCTACGGCCTGTCCGCCATCGCCCACGTCGCCGAGACCACCCGGCACCAGGGCCAGGACCTCTACCCGGAGTTGCAGGACCGGTTGCGGCACGCGCTCGGTTTCCACTCCAAGTACCAGCTCGGCGAGGCGATCCCGAGCTGGCTCTGCGGCGGCAGCCTGACCAAGGGCCTGGGCCCGGTCACCGAGGTCGGCTTCAACGCGTTGAACACCCGGATGGGCATCGCGATGACCAACACCCAGCGGCTCACCGAGCAGCAGCGTCCGGCCGGCACCAACAACCTCTTCGTCGCCTGGGAAACCCTGACCCACGCGAACAACCCCAACTGACCGTACGGCACCACGGAAAGTCGCCGGCACACCCGCGCCCACGGGTGTGCCGGCGCACCGCGTACCGGCTCGGAGGCCGAGCGACAGTGTCTCCACCCTGGACTGCTGACAGCAAGGACCAGTCCGGCCCGGTGCTCGCCTTCGAGCCAACGGCGTGGCGCAACTTCGTCGGCCTGACCAAGCAGGGCTGACCCAACCGCCCGACCTGAAGAGAAGCTCCCCACCCAGCGGCGGGGGGGCTTCGCTGTATTCGGCCCGGCCTCTCTCTCGCGGATCCTGCCGCGCCCCGCGCTGGCTGCCTTCGTGATCGCGGAGAGTTCGGCCGGTCATAGCGAGCCAAACCCTTCGCGATCACGGGGCGCGTACGCGGAGGGGTTTTTCCGTTGCGGGGCGGACCGGCGGCGGTCGAGACTGCCCGGATGAGAGCGACGACGCCGACCTTCGACGAGCTTGTCACCGAGGGCGCTTCCGTGCCGGTGGAGGGGTGGGACTTCTCCTGGTTCGCCGGCCGGGCCACCGAAGAACGCCCCTCGTGGGGTTACTCCCAACTGCTCGCGGACAGGATGTCGCGCGCGAACGCCGCTCTCGACCTCCAGACCGGCGGGGGCGAGGTGCTCGCCACCATCGGCCAGCCGCCACCGCTGCTGGTGGCCACCGAGTCCTGGCCGCCGAACGTCGACATCGCCCGGCGCAACCTGGCCCCGCTGGGCGGCCACGTGGTCGCCGCCACCGACCTGCCGTTCCGCGACGCCGCCTTCGACCTGGTGGTCAGCCGGCACCCGGTCGACACCCGGTGGCCGGAGGTGGCCCGGGTGCTCCGCCCCGGCGGCACCTTCCTCTCCCAGCAGATCGGCCCCGGCACGGTCGGCGAACTGGCCGAGGTGATCGCCGGGCCGCTGCCGGCCAACCCCCGACGAGGCACGGCCTGGATCGCCGCCGAGGCCCGGGCCGCCGGCCTGGAACTGCTCGACCTGCGCGAGGAGTCCCTGCGTACGGTCTTCCACGACATCGGTGCGGTGGTCCACTTCCTGCGCAAGGTGATCTGGATCGTGCCCGGCTTCACCGTCGAGCGCTACCGCGACGAACTCGCCGCGCTGCACCGGCGGATCGAGGCGGACGGCCCATTCGTCGCGCACGCCCGGCGGATCCTGGTCGAGGCTCGCAAACCCCGCTGACCGGATCCGCCGGGCGTCCCCCCGTTCCCCCCGGATCAGGGCTGGCGGTGCCAGAGGTAGATGCCGGAACCGACCAGGAGCAGGCTGATCAGGCTGGCGCCGGCACGTACGGTGTTCCAGCCGATCCAGCGCGACGAGTAGTCCGCCCATACCCGTGCCGCCTCCGCCGGGTCGGCGGGCACCACGGCCGCGGCGAGCAGGTCGTTCATCGGTACGTTGACCGCCACGGTGGGCAGGAACGCGCCGAGCAGGTAGACGGTCGCGGCGAGCAGGAAGAGCACCGCCGCCGGCCGGTGCCCGAGCATCAGCAGCAGTACGCCGGTCAACGTCGCCGTGACCACCGGCCCGAAGAACGTGACGAAGAAGAGCGGATTCTGAATCTTCACGTTGATGCTGTTCATGGCCCGGATCGCGGAGCCGCCGTCGATCGCGTTCAGGCCGGGCAGCACCGAGACCGAGTACGCGTAGTACAGGCCGGCGATCGCACCGGTCAGCGCCAGCGTCACCGCCGCCGACCAGGCGGCCAGGGTGGAGGTCACGCCGCGTCCACCGGGGTACGCGCGGACCAGACTCCGGTGCCGGCGGCCTCGTGGGCGTACTCGGCGAAGTCGCGGGGCTCGCGGCCCAGTGCTCGCCGCACCCCGTCGGCCAGGTACGCGTTGCGGCCGTCCAGCACCTGACCGAACAGGTCGATCAGCACCCCCACCAACTCGGCCGGTACGTCGTACCGGGCCATCTCGGCGGCGTACCCCTCGGGCGGGACCGACTGGTAGTGGATCGGACGTCCGGCGGCACGTGCGATCTCGGCGGTCGCCTCGGCGAAGGTGAGCAGCCGGGGGCCGGTCAGTTCGTAGAGCTGTCCCACGTGCCGGTCCCCGGTCAGCGCCTCGGCGGCGATCTCGGCGATGTCCTCCGCGTCGACGAACGGCTCGGCCACCTCGCCCGCCGGCAGCAGCACCGCGCCTTCGCGTACGAAGTCGGCAAGGAAGTCCTCGCTGAAGTTCTGGTTGAACCAGCTCGCCCGCAGGATCGTCCACGCCACCCCGGAGTTCCGGACCACGTCCTCGCTGAGCTGGGCCGCCGGCTCGCCCCGACCGGAGAGCAGGACCAGTCGCCGTACCCCGGCGGCGACCGCCCGCGCGGTGAAGGAACGGACCGTGTCGACCGCGCCCGGTGCGGCCAGGTCGGGGTAGTACACCAGGTAGACCGACTCCACCCCGGTCAGTACGCCGTCCCAGGTGCGCTCGTCGGTCCACTCGAACGGCGGCTCGCCGGTACGGGATCCGACCCGTACCGGCCGGTTCGCGGCGGTGAGGCGGCGCACCACCCGGCGACCGGTCTTGCCGGTGCCGCCGAGGACCAGGATCGGTGCGTGGATCGTGTTCGCTGTCATGCCACCAGTCAAGTCCGGGCGGCTGCCGGCGGGAATCGTCGAGACACTCGACCGCATGCGTACGCGTCTAACCTGGAACGCATGGACCCACTCGCGGGGCTGCTGGACGGGCCGAGGGCGCGCGGCGCGTTCCTGATCCGCTCGGTGTTCGACCCACCCTGGTCGGTACGGATCGAAGACCGCGCGCCGCTCACGTTGATGTCGATGGTGCGCGGCGAGGCGTGGGTGCTACCGGACGGCGGCGAGCCGGTGCGGCTGCGTCCCGGTGACGTGGCGATAGCGCGCGGGCCGGAGCCGTACACGGTGGCGGACGACCCGGCGACCCCGCCGCAGGCGGTGATCCATCCCGGCGAGCACAGCACCACGCCGTCCGGTGACGAGCTGTGCGAGGTGATGGACCTCGGCGTACGGACCTGGGGCGAGCGGGCCGACGGGACGGCGGTGCTGCTCAGCGGCACGTACCAGTTCGAGGGTGAGGTCAGCGGGCGGCTGCTGCGGGTGCTGCCGCCGCTGCTGGTGCTGCCCGACGAGGCGCGCAACAGCCCGCTGGTAGGGCTGCTCGCGCAGGAGATGACCAGGGACGAGCCGGGCCAGGAGGTGGTCCTCGACCGGCTGCTCGACCTGCTGCTCATCGCCGTACTGCGGGCCTGGTTCTCCCGGCCGGAGGCGGCGGCGCCGGCCGGATACCGGGCGCACGGCGACCCGGTGGTGGGGCCCGCGTTGCGGCTGCTCCACGACCATCCGGCGCAGCCCTGGACGGTGGCCACGCTGGCGGCGCGTACCGGGGTGTCCCGGGCGGCGCTGGCCCGCCGGTTCACCGAACTGGTCGGTGAGCCGCCGATGGCGTACCTGACCAACTGGCGGCTCGCGCTCGCCGCCGACCTGCTGCGCGAGCCGGACGCGACGGTGGCCGCAGTGGCCCGGCGGGTCGGTTACGGCAGCCCGTTCGCGCTCAGCTCCGCCTTCAAACGCGTACGCGGGCTCAGTCCGGCCCAACACCGTACGTCGGCATGAGGCCCGACCGGGCGGTCGCCCTCAGGTGAGTTCAGGGACGTTGGCGAGGTCCAGGACGATGTTCTGGGCCACTTCGACGAGCCGCTGGTTGGTCGACCGGGCGTGCCGGCGGATGAGCACGAACGCCTCGTCCACGCTGATGCCGTTGCGCTGGGCGATGGCGCCCTTGGCCTGCTCGATGGTGACCCGGCTGTTGAGCGCGTTCTGGAGCTGGGCGGTGAGTTCCTCGCCCCGGCTGATGGCACGTTCGTGCAGGATGGCGATCGAGGCCAGGTCGGCGAGCGCCTGCACGATCGGGACGTCGTCGCTGTTGAGCGGTTCGCTCCCGGTGGCACCGAAGACGTTGAGCGCCCCGATGACCTGCGTACGGAGGCGGAGCGGGAAGGCGTGCACGGCGCGGAACCCGGCGGCGGTGGCGTACGGCACGAACTGTGGCCAGCGATCGACGGCGCTGTTCAGGTCGGTGTTCACCACCGCGGTGCCGCTGCGGAACGCATCGAGGCACGGGCCCTCGTCGTTCTGGATCTGGAACAGCTCGAGAACCCGGGCCTCTTCCCTGGACGCGGCGATGAACTGGAGCTGGTCGTAGTGGTTGGCGAGGACCAGACCGACGACGCCTGCCTCGGCGAGCTCCGCTGCCCGCTGGGTGAGCGTCTGTAAGAAATCGATGAGGTCGAACTCGTCGACGAGGGTGTCGGAGATCTCGACGAAGATCCTCGCGAGTCGTTGCGGTGAGACTGCGGTCATGACAAGCTCCTGGCCCCTGTTCCTAAGGATGCTGTCGTTCATTTCTGGGTCTGGTCGAACCGCAACTTGCGGTCGACGACGTCCTGCGCGACGTGGTGCAGCGGCCGTCCCTCGGCATAGGCGTGGGCGCGCAGTCGGATCAGGGCCTCCTCGATGGTGACGCCGAGTTGGACCATGATCATGCCCTGGGCCTGTGCCACCTCTGCCCGGAAGCCGGGCGACTGGTCGAACCCGATCGGCAGGGTGCGACCAGTCGCGGTTCCCTGGCCGTCGAGCACGACGGTCAGCGCGATCTCCGCGAAGGTGAGCGCCTGGTCGAACGCGTCCTTGGTCAGTGGGCCCGTCTGACGGCGGAAGAGGTCCAGGGCGCCCAGGTGCAGGGCCCCGACCTGGAGCGGAAGCGCGAACACGGCATTGATGTCGTGCTCACGGACGGCCGGTGCGTAGACCGGCCAGCGCCGCATCGCCGTGTCGGCGGTGAGGTCCGGGACCAGGACCGGTCGGCGCGTCTCGTATGCGTCGATGCAGGGACCCTCCCCGAGTGTGAACTGCAGTTCCTCCAGCAGGTACGCGGTCTCGTCCGAGGCGGCGGCGAACCCCCGGGCCCCCTGCTCACTGAGTACGGTGACGCCCGCGCCCGATCCGCCGAGGTCGTGCGCGGCGGCGCGGCAGATTCTGGACAGGCTCTTCGCGACGTTGTCGGCTCCGTTGTCCGGACCCTCTTGTTGTGCGATGGTCGAGAGTGCTCGGACCCATCGGCCCGCGGGGCGATTCGCCGTCATGCGTCGACCACGCCCCGGCCGGCCCGCCGATTTCGGTCGGAGTATGTCCGTGAAGACATCATCATTGGGGGCGCACCTTCCGGATTAGTGAGAGGTGCCGCCGGGTGGAAGCGACATCAACAGAGACAGGGGAACGATACATGCCGTGGCTCGTCCTGCCATTCACCCGTCTGCATGATTCTTTGTCGGGTCTGCTTGACAGCCCCCCTGAGCTGGGATAACGTTGTTTCATCCAGTAGTGGATGTTGCCCCAGACCTTGGCAATCGAGGACGACAGACCAAAGGTGGGGCCCGTATGAATTCCCCTCATCTGTGCTAGGGACCATTCCGCGCTAAGCGCTCACCGCCGTGGCCGTGTGCCCGGACCGGGCCAATGTCCATGCCCGGATCCGACTGGATCTGTATCGCGACCGATACCCGCTCGGAAATGTCGCCGTGCATTTTCCACGCACCGCCGACCCGGCTCTCATTGACCCGTTACCGTCCCGCCTGCCGTACGCCCCGGCACCGGACGGTCACCGTGGACATGAGACCACAACTGATTCGAATTTCCTTGTGCGACTTCGTTCGGCGCTCCAGGGCGGTGTCGGACAGAAGGATGGCAACATGAACGAGAAGTCGACTTCGGGGAGTCGTCTCGACAAACCGACGCTCCCCTGCCACCGCTCGCCGGCCGCCGTTCGCCTTGCGGGGGACTGTCGCCGTACCCACCGGGGTGCCCGTCGCGACCGTACCGATCGATATGCGGTGCGATGTCGGGCGGCCGGGAACGAGCCGGGTCGGGATGCGGACGGGTCCGCCGGTTAGGTAATCGCCGGCTGGAGCCGAAAGAGGTCACACCCGCCTCCGTCGCGGTGCTTCCGCGTCGCGCCGCGCGTTCTGGCGCGGGCGACGACGATTCAGGACGGCATTGACTCCTGTCGTCCGCGCGGTGGTCACGAGGGCGCTTGCTGCCACCGTTGTCCGGTCCCGAATGAAACTCTTTTCGAGTCGCGACCGAGCCAGGAGTGGGGCACATTCCTGCCCTAATTACCGTGATATGTCACATAGGTGTCGTGTAGCGGTCATCTGCTGGCTTATGGACATATAGGCGAATTAGTGTCGGGGAATAAGCCAGCCACCGCAACGGGTGTGTGGAGGCGAAGGGAAAACATCATGTGGGCAAGACGCATTGCCGTGGTGACCGTGGCCGTGACCGTGACCGCCTTGGGTGCCGCCGTACCCGCTCGGGCGGGTGCGCAGGGTCAGACGCTGTTCGGCGACGTGAACGGCGACAGACGTACGGACCGCGTCCAACTCACCTCGGCCCCGCCGGACCGGTGTGGGGTCCTGGTGCAGTTGGGCAGGGCGGGCGGCGGTTTTCTTAGGGCGAGGTTGTACGCGTATCCGAACCCTGCCGGCGCCGGGACCCCTCTACAGTGCCCGGATATCGGGACCCTGGTCGACCTCGGGCGGAACGGTTCCATGGAACTGGTCGTGGGATGGTTCGCCGGTCGTCCGGTGGGCGTGAACGAGGATCTCCTGATTCTGCGGAACTTCCGACCCTCGGGGGGAACCACCGGCCTGTTCCAACCCAGTTACATAGACGTCTCCGACTTCAACGGCGACGGACGCAGGGACGTTTACCAGTGGACCGACCAGGGTGAGGGAATCACCACCCTCCTGAACACCGCCGACGGCGGGCTGGCCCCAGGACAGCTACAGTTCTGCGCCACCCCCGTCCAACCTCCGCAGCTCGCCGACTTCACCCAGGACCGGGCCACCGAGGTGGTGTTCTCGTACTTCGAGCGTTGCGGTGCCCCGCAGTCCGGGGTGGCGGTGCTGTTCGGCGACGGGGGGACGAACTACCTGGAGCAGGACCCGGCGGGATCGAGCATCTGGCACAGCTCGATCGTGGACGCCGACCTGGACGGCATACCGGACGTGCAGACAGTCAACGAGACCACCTCCGAGGTGTCGCACTACCTGGTTCGCCCCCCGGTCAGGTTCGTCGAGGCGCCCACCCCGGAGCCGGACGAGGCCGTGGTGACGGCACCCGTACCGACGCCCATCCCGGTGCTGGCCAACGACGCCGTGACGGTCGAGGCGCAGATCGAGATCGACACACCGCCGCGTTACGGCCGGGTCGAGATCACGCCCCAGAAGACCCTGCTCTACATACCTCCGGCGACTCCTCCGGCGACCGTCGACACCTTCACCTACCGCGTGATCGACGACGGCAAGGTCGCCGTAGCCCCGGTGACGGTCGCGCTCCGGCTCCCGACGGCCCGACCGGCGAGCGCGACTCCGGCGGCACCGCGGGGCACCGAGCCGGCGCGGTAGTGGGCGCTGGCGCGGCCACCCTGAACCGATGACCTGCTCGGATCGCGCAAATCCGCGGATCGAAATCCTGATTGGAGGAATCATGTCCAGAAAGTTCATCACCCTGGCGACCGTCTTGATGACGATGGTCGCGGTGGGGGCGGTCGCGGGCACCGCTCGGGCCGGTGGACCGAACGCGGCCATCACCGGCGACGTGACCGGCGACGGGCGCAGCGACCGGGTCACCCTGATCGACGTCGACCCCGACGAATGCGGCGTGGTGGTGGAGGCGGGCCTGGATGGCGGGGGCTTCGATCTGCCGGTCGCCTACTCGTACACGGACCCGCCCGGTGCGGGGACGCCCGGTGACTGCCCCAACATCGGTACCGCCCTCGACCTGAGCGGGGACGGCTCGAACGACCTACTGGTGGGATGGTCCAACGGCCGGCCCGCGGGATCCGACGTCGACCTGTTGGTGTTGGAGAACTTCAGCGCGGCGGACGGCTTCGTCGCGCTGCCCAAGCCCGACTTCATCGGGTCGGGGCACTTCAACGGTGACCTGCGGCGCGACATCTACGAGTGGTCCAACACCGATCGCGCGTTCGCCACCTTCCTGAACGGAGAGGGCGGTGACCTCACCCCGGGCCCGATGCGGTTCTGCGCCAGCGGGCTGACCGCCCGGCTCTCCGACGTCGACCGCAACGGCACGATGGACGCGGTCATCACCTACGAACAGGGCTGCGAGGACACCTCGTCGGGTGTGGTGGTGCTGCTCAGCTCGGGCACGGTGGTGAACGTCGAACGCAGCCCCACGGGCGCCACCCGGTGGACGGCCACCGTCCAGGACGAGAACGGCGACGGCAATCCCGACGTGGTCACCACCAACATCAACAACGGCGCGGTGAACCACTGGATCGGAAACGGTGGTGGCGCCTTCAACCGGGCACCGATCGCCAACAACGACACCGCCTCGACCACCGGCACCAGGAAGGTGGACATCGCGGTGCTGGCCAACGACATCGCGCCCAACAGCGCGGCGCTCACCATCGCCACCCCGCCGTCCCACGGCACGGTGCAGATCACCAGCCGGAGAACGGTGGTCTACACACCGAACGCGTCACACGGGTCGACCGACAGGTTCAGCTACCGGGTGACGCTCGGGGGACGCACCGTCAGCGCCTCCGTCGCGATCCAGTTCTGACCCCGGGGCGGTCGCGTCACCGCCTCCTACCCGCCGGGTTCCTTCCGCACAACGCGTGCGGAGGGAGCCCGGCGAACCCCGACACACCCTTCGAATTGAACGAACCATGGCATGTGAGGGGGCAGCGATGTCCAGGAGAACAACAACACGACGCGGAGTCTCGGCCGTACTGGCGCTCTGCCTCGGGCTGGTCGCGGCGGTCTCACCGACGTCCGGGCAGACCCAACCGGTACGCGCGGCGGCGCTCCCGCCCGGCTTCACCGACCAGGTGGTCTTCTCCGGGTTGGTCCAACCCACCAAACTGGTCTTCTCGCCCGACGGGCGGATCTTCGTGGCGCAGAAGAACGGCATCATCAAGGTCTTCCACGGTATGTCCGACTCCACCCCGACCACCTTCGCCGACCTGCGGACCAACGTGTACGACTACTCCGACCTGGGCCTGGTCGGCCTGGCGCTGCCGCCCGGATTTCCCACCGCCAACCCGTGGGTCTACGTCGGCTACACCTACGACGGTGTTGTCGGCGGCACCGCCCCGACCTACCGCGACACCTGCCCGGCGATCGGGAACTGTCTCTCCAGCGCCCGGGTGTCCCGCCTGCACATCAGCGGTGACGTGATGAACGGCACCGAGCGGGTGCTGCTGCACGACTGGTGCCAGCAGAGCGATACCCACTCCATCGGTGACATCGGCTTCGGCTCGGACGGGAGGCTCTTTGTCGCCGGTGGCGACGGGGCGTCCGGCAACACCATGGACTACGGTCAGCTCGGCACCCCGAGTAACCCGTGCGGGGACCCGCCGTCCCCGGTCGGCGGTCCGATGACCCCGCCGACGGCGCAGGGCGGGGCGCTGCGGTCACAGGACCTGCGTACGACCGCGGATCCGACCGGTCTGGACGGGACGATCGTCCGGGTGCACGAGACCACGGGCAAGGCCCCGGCCGACAACCCGTTGGTGAAGAGCCCGGACGCGAACACCAAGCGGATCGTCGCGTACGGGCTGCGCAACCCGTTCCGTTGGGTGTTCCGGCCGGGGACCGGCGAAATCTGGGTCGGTGACGTCGGCTGGCGCAGCTACGAGGAGATCGACCGGGTGGTGGCACCGGTTGCCGGGCCGGTACGCAACTACGGCTGGCCCTGCTACGAGGGGCCCGCGGTGCAGGGCAACTACCGGGCCGCGCACCTGACCCTCTGCGACAGCCTCTACGCCGCACCCGCCGGTACGGTCACCGCGCCGCACTACAGCTACGCGCGTACGCAGGTGATAGCTCCGGGGGACGGGTGCCTGGTCGGCCGGGCCGTGATCAGCGGACTCGCGTTCTACCCGAGGACCGGAGGCCGCTATCCGACGACGTACTCGCGGGCGCTGTTCTTCTCCGACTTCCTGCGCGGCTGCGTCTGGGCCATGCTGGCCGGCCCGAACGGTGTGCCGAACCCGGCCACCATCGTGCCCTTCGGCACGGCGGCCACACCCGTCGATCTCCAGATCGGCCCGGAGGGTGACCTCTACTACGTGGACCTCTCCGGTGGCACGGTCCGCCGCTTCCATTACAACTAGCCCGGCGTCTACAACTAGCCCGGCGTCGTGGCGCGGACCGTGGACCCCGGCGGGCCCACGGTCCGCATCCTTCCCCAGGCCGAAGTCCTCGGTGCCGCCCGCCGGTACGCACCTGGTGTGCGGTGGCCGGTGGGTCGAAGTGATGGGGTGCGAACCTGTCGGTACGACCAGTGGTAACGCTACGAATCCGGGCGGTTGCTTTCAAGACCGCGGGAGAGCCGTCCAAAATGTCCGTTCGGGGGACTTGACGGGCAATTGCCCATTGCCCCTATCGCCCCCGTCCCGATGCTGGTGCCAGCCGCAGCACGCGCAGCAGGCGTACGGTCGGCCCGCGTGCCACCGTCACCGTCGCGGCGGCCAGCACCCCGCCCAGGACCAGCCCGGCCAGGACGTCGTGTGGATAGTGCACCCCGGCCACCACCCGCAGCAGCGCGGTCAACCCGGCCAACGGCAGGGTGAACACGGCCAACCGGGGCACGACCAGTGCCAAACCCATCGCGAGCGCACCGGCGATGGTGGCGTGGTTGCTCGGGAACGACCAGTCGCCGACGTCGGGGCAGGCGGCCATCGGCTGCACCCCGGTCAGCGCCCGGCACGGCCGCTCCTGGTCCACCACCAGCTTCGACGCCTCGCTCAGTGCGTACGCGGCGCCGGTGGCGACGAGGACCAGCACCGCCCCGGCCAGCAGGAACGGGTCGCGTCGCCGTCCCAGCCAGCCGATCCCGGCGACCAGTGCGAGCAGGATCAGCAGCGCCGCGTCGGTGGTCACCTCGACCAGTCGGTGCAACCAGCCGGGTGAGCCGGCCATCGCACCGACGATGCTCCGGTAGCCGTCCGCCGAGGCACCGTCGGTGACCCGGAGCACCGCCGGGTCACCGAGCCCGCCGGGTGCGAGCCAGCCGACCAGTCCGGCTCCGCCCACCACGAGCCCCAGTGCGGCCCAGAGCCGTCCCGCTCGGGTGCCGGTACGGCGGCGGTGCGTCGGACCGCCCGCCCCCGTACCGGTACCCGCTTTTTCCGCTGACCGTTCCGTCGACCGTGCCCGCTCCACCATGGTGAACACTGTATGAACGGAGGGTGGCCGCAGTCTTGCTACCTTCGTCGGTGTCGCGACCTGACGATGGTCAGTCGAGCTGGCAAGAGCCGGTCAGCCGGCCAGGCCCAGGGTGTCGGCGGCGGCCCAGCCGTTGGCGTGGCTGGCGCCGTACGTGGTGACGAAGGCGCGTACGCCCGCCGGTCGCCAGGTCGACGGCCAGCCCATCTCCACCACGGTCACCGCCTGGTCGACCGCCAGCGCCTCGACCAGCTCGGCCGCGCCCGGCAGCCGGTGCAGGTGCCGGCCGACCAGCACGATGGGTCGCCCGTCGGCGAGCTTCGTCAGCGTCTCCGGGTCGGTCTCGGCGGCCACCAGCGGCAACTGCTCGGTGCCGCCCAGGTGCGGTCCGAGGCCCCACGGGACCCGACCCTCCGCGATCGTCGAGCTGGAGACGAGCTGCACCACGAGCGGATCGTCCAGCCCGGACAGCACACCCTCGACCCGTACCGCGCGCTTCGCGGCGGCGTACCCGAGGTTGCCGGCGGTGATCTCGGCGGTCCCGGCGGCCCGGGTCCAGGCGGCGAGGGCGTCGGCGCGGCCGGCGGCCTCCTCGACCCGTGCGGTGGAGAGCCGGCCGTCGCGCAGCGCGGCGACGATCTCGGCGGCCACCTCCTCGACCAGGGCGGCGTCCACGTCGGCGCCGATGCAGAGCAGGTCGGCTCCGGCGTCCAGGGCGCGGACCGCGGCCGGGCCGATGCCACCGGCGGCGAGTGCCGCGCCCTTCATCTCCAGCGCGTCGGTGATCACCGCTCCGGCGAAGCCGTACTCGCGGCGGAGCAGGTCGACCAGGACGGCCCGGCTGAAGGTCGCCGGCCCGTCGCCGGTCAGCGCCGGCACCCTGATGTGCGCGGTCATGATCGCCTTGGTGTCGGCGGCGACCACCGCGGCGAACGGCGGCAGGTCGCGGACCCGGAGCAGGTCCAGCGGTACGTCGACGGTCGGCAACTCGTAGTGCGAGTCGGCGATGGTGGCACCGTGGCCGGGGAAGTGCTTGGCGCAGGCGGCGACCCCGACCGACTGGAGGCCGGCGACGGCGGCGGCGGAGTGGGCGGCGACCCGGACCGGGTCGGCGCCGAACGAGCGGGTGCCGATGATCGGGTTGTCGTCGGCGCTGTTGACGTCGACCGTGGGGGCCAGGTTGACGTTGATCCCGACTGCCGCGAGTTCGGCACCGATGGCCTGGTAGACCCGCCGGGTCAGGCCGACGTCGTTGACCGCGCCGAGCGCGGCGTTGCCCGGGTACGGGCTGCCGGTGGCGTGGGCCAGTCGGGTGACGTCGCCGCCCTCCTCGTCGATCGCGATCAGGACGTCCGGGCGGACCGCGCGCAGGGCGGCGGTGCTGGTCGCGACCTGGGTCGGGTCGGTGACGTTGCGGCCGAACAGGGTGTGGCCGGCGAGCCCGTCGGCGACCAGGCCGAGCGCCCAGTCGGGCGGCGAGTCGCCGGGAAAGGCGGCGAGCAGGGTACGCAGTGCCAACCGGCGGAGCCCTGGATCAGTCCCCACGTTGTCTCCTCTTCGCGGCCGCCACTGGTCCGAGTGTCGCACCAAGCAGGGCCATCTCGTGACCAACCGGTGCCCTGTCGGCTTACCGCCGGAGCACCGACTGGCCGTTACGCTACGGCTACTCGGTAAAGGCTAACCCATCTAATAACAAACTTTACTAATAATTAGGGGACCTGCATGGCTTCCACCCGGCTACCCGGCACGCCCCGGCTGCTGCGCGCGCTCAACGACCGCGCCGCGCTCGAACTGCTGCTCTCGCAGGGGCCGCTGACCCGGGCGCAACTCGGCGAGCTGACCGGGCTGTCCAAGGTGACCGCCTCCCAACTCGTCGAACGGCTGGAGGAGCGCGGGCTGGTCATCCGGGTCGGCGAGCAGGCCGGTGGGCGCGGGCCGAACGCCCAGCTCTACGCGGTCGAGCCGGGCAGCGCGCACGTGATCGGGGTGGACGTCGGCCCGGACCGGGTGGTCGCCGCCTGCGCCGACATCACCGGCAAGGTGATCGGCCGGGTGGAACAGTCCACCCGCGACACCGACGACCCGGTCGGTGTCGTACACAACGCCGTGGTCCAGGCGGCGAGCAGCGCCGGAGCCTCGCTGAGCAGCGTACGGCGGGTGGTGCTGGGCACGCCCGGCCTGGTCGACCCGCACACCGGCGACATCACGTTCGCGTTCAACCTGCCGCGCTGGCACCGGGGCCTGCTCGCCGCGCTCCGGGAGGACCTGCACACCCCGGTCGTGTTCGAGAACGACGTCAACCTCGCCGCCCTCGCCGAGGCCCAGTCCGGTGCCGCTCGCGGCGTCGACGACTTCGTCCTGGTCTGGGTCGGCGTCGGCGTGGGTCTGGCCATCGTGCTGAACGGCAAGCTGCACCACGGCAGCAGCGGCGCGGCTGGCGAGATCGGCTACCTGCCGGTGCCCGGCGCACCCATCCCGCGCGACGTCTCCCGCCGGGCCAAGCCCGCGTTCCAGCAGCTCGCCGCCGCCGACGCGGTCCGGGTGGTCGCGCGCGAGCACGGCTTCCGGGCCCAGACCGCTGCGGACGCGGTACGCGCCGCGATCGCCGCCGGCACCGAGGGCGGTCAACTGCTGGACGAACTCGCCCGCCGGCTCGCGCTCGGGGTGGCCAGCACCTGCGTGGTGCTCGACCCGCCGCTGGTGGTGCTGGCCGGCGAGGTCGGTCAGGCCGGCGGCAGTGCGCTGGCCGAGCGGGTGCAGCACGAGGTCGCGGCGATCACCCTGGTCACGCCCCGGGTGGTGGTGACCGAGCTGACCGACGAGCCGGTGCTGCGCGGCGCGCTGCGTACGGCCCTCGACGCGGTCCGGGACGAGGTGTTCGGCTCGACCGTCGGCTAGTTACCCGCTGGTTACCCAAGCTCCCTCGACATCGACGAACGTCGCGCTATAGCGTTCCGTCATCCGGTGATCTGGATCCAGGATCATCGATCCCCTGGGGAGGAGTGACGGTGACTGTTCGGTTTCCCTTACGGCGTGCGAGCTACCTGCTCGGCGCCACGCTGATCCTGGCCGCCGGTCCGGCCGGCCAACCCGCGCTGGCCGCGGCTCCGGCCGACTCGACCGGCAACGGTCCGGCGGTGGTCGGCGCCGCGGCCCGGTCGCCGCTGGCCGGCGCGTTCGAGCGGGCGGGGGCTCGTTACCAGGTGCCGGCCGACCTGCTCGCCGCGCTCGGCTACGCCGAAACCCGGCTCGACGGCCACGGCGGCGCACCGAGCGCGTCCGGCGGCTACGGCGTCATGCACCTGACCAGCAACCCGAAGCTGCGCACCCTGGACCTGGCGGCCACGCTCACCGGCCTCGACCCGGCCGTGCTGCGTACCGACAGCACGGCCAACATCCTCGGCGCGGCCGCCGTGCTGCGCTCGTACGCCGACGCGGCCGGGCTGGACGCGAACCAGCGCGCCGACGTCGACCACTGGTACCTCCCGGTCGTCCGGTACGGCGGCGCCGGTGACCCCGCCGTCGCCCGGCTCTACGCCGACGCCGTGTACGACCTGCTCGGCACCGGCTTCAGCACGCCCTCCGGCACGTCCGTCGCCCCCACGGCCGTCTCGCCGCAGCGGGGCGCGTACGCGACCGTCGCCCCGCTCGGCTCCTCGGTAAATGCCGGCACCGACGGCGTCGGCACGCTCAGCACCGACTACGGCCCGGCCGCCTGGGCGCCGGCGTACTCCGGCAACTACACCGCGTCCAGCCGCGAGTCGGCGTACCCGATCAACTACGTGATCATCCACGTGGCGCAGGGCTCGTACGCCGGCACGGTCAACTGGTTCCAGAACTCCGCCGCCGGGGTGAGCGCGCACTACACGTTCCGCTCCTCCGACGGCGCAGTCACCCAGTCCGTACGCGACAAGGACATCGCCTGGCACGCCGGCAACTGGACGTACAACACCCAGTCGATCGGGATCGAACACGAGGGTTACGTGAACCAGGCGTCCTGGTTCACCGACGCGATGTACCGGGCGTCCGCCGCGCTGACCCGGCACCTGTGCGACAAGTACGGCATCCCGAAGGACCGGTCGCACATCATCGGGCACAACCAGGTGCCCGGTGCCACCCACACCGACCCCGGCCCGAACTGGAACTGGACCACCTACATGCAGTACGTCACCGGCTCCGGTGGCGGCGGTGGTGGCTGGACGGCCACCGTGGACAACACCACCTCGGGCCGGTTCACCGCGAGTGCCAACTGGGGTGTGTCGACGTACTCCGCGCAGCGCCAGGGCGTCGACTACCGGTACGCCAACCCGGTCGCCGCCAGCGACGTCGCCTGGTACAGGTTCAACGTGCCGGCGACCGCGAGCTACCGGGTCGACGTCTGGTACCCGGCCGACCCCGGTTACAACGACTCCACGCCCTACGTGGTGGCGACGCCGAGCGGCAACCAGACCGTGATCGTCAACCAGCGCAGCGGCGGTGGGCAGTGGCGTTCACTGGGCGCCTTCACCCTCGCCGCCGGTGACGCCAACAAGGTCGGGGTGAGCCGCTGGGCCTCCGGCACCGGTTACGTGATCGCCGACGCCGTCCGCCTCACCCGCCTCTGAGGAAGCAGGGGAGGGGCACCCGGTCCGACCGGCTGCCCCTCCCGGCTCAGACCAGGTCCCGCTTGCGGAAGTTGGCGAACGCGCCGGCCACGAAAGCGCCGACCACGACCAGCAGCACCAGCAGCGCCGCCGGCCAGCTCAGCACGTACTGGGTGGGCTGGCAGAAGTCGGCGAGGCTCGGGCCGCAGTCGAAGTTCTGGTCGCTGAGGTGGAGCTGGCCGAGCACCCACGCTCCGACGTAGGTGGAGAGCATCAGGACGTCCGGCCGCGGGGCGTCGATGATCTCCATGACGATTCGGCCGCCGCCCTCCCAGATCACCGCGTACCCGGCGAGCACGCCCAGCGCGGCGGCGGTGTGCCGGCCCAGCACGGCGATCGCGAAGCCCAGCGCGGTCACCATCAGCGTCAGGAACCAGCCGCGGACGGTGGTGGTCAGGATCGTGTTCCAGAAGTCCGCGTCCAGGATCCCGGGGTAACCACGCGCCTGGCCGACCAGCCAGAACGCGCCCAGGTACAGCACCGAGGAGACGATCGACAAGCCGAGTACGGCGCCGAGCAGGCTGCCCAGCTTGGTGCCGAGTACGGTGAGCCGCTGCGGTCGCCAGAGCAGCAGGTTGGTCATCCCGCCCGAGTTCAGGTCGGCACCGATGTACGAGGCCCCGACCAGGAAACCGAACAGCGCGAGGAACGTGATCAGGAAGTAGATCAGCCCCGGCATCTGCCGCTCGAAGACGAACACCCCGGTCAGGTAGTCCTCGATCTGCGGCGTACGGGTGAAAACCTCGTCGCAGTCGACCGGGTACCTGGACCGGAAGTTCTGCGGGTCCTCCTCACGGGATTCCCGGCACTCACGCAGCCAGCGCTCGTTCGTGTCGATCTGCTGCTGCACCTCGACCCGCGCCCGCTCGACCTCGCCCGCGGTGGGTTGGCGCGAGCCGGCGACGGTGGTGACCACGGTGACCGCGAACGCGACCACCAGCAGCGCCAGCATGAGCTGGACGAAGCGTCGGGCACCCAGCCGCTCCAACTCGGCCTGGATGAGATTCACGCCTTCGTCCCCTCGTCGGTGGTGGCCGGCGCTCCCGCACCGATGGCGGCCGGTCGCGCCCCGTCGTCCGGTTCCGCGGTGGAACCCAGCTCGATCTGAGCCACCGGTCCGTCGTACGCCGTCGCCGTGTGCTGCGGCAGCACCGAGTCGTCGACCTGCTGCGGGATGCCGGGGTGCGGCACGGTGCCGGTGAGTTCGAGGAAGACACTCTCCAGGTCCGGGGTGAGCGGCGTCAGCTCGCGTACCCAGAGGTCCTGCTCGCCGAGGATGCGGCTGAGCGCGGCCGGATCGGTCACCCCGGAGACCACCAGGCGGTCCGGATAGGTGACCACGTCGTGACCGGCCGCCGTGATCAGGCCCGTGGCGCGGTCGTGGTCGTCGACGCGTACCAGGTATTCGCCCCGGTCGAAGCCGGCCAGCACCTCGCCGACCGTTCCCGCGGTGACCCGTCGGCCCCGCGAGATGATGGTCACGTGGTCGCAGATCAGCTCGATCTCGGCCAGGATGTGACTGGACACCAGCACGGTGACCCCGGACGACGCCAGGTCCCGGACCAGGTCGCGCATCTCCCGGATGCCGGCCGGGTCCAGCCCGTTCGCCGGCTCGTCGAGGATCAGCAGCTCCGGGCTCTTGAGTAGGGCCGAGGCGACCGCCAGCCGCTGCTTCATGCCGAGCGAGTAACCCTTGACCCGGTCGTCGGCCCGGTCCCGCAGGCCGACCCGTTCGAGCACCTCGTCCACCCGTGCCGGCTCGACCCCGCCGGCCGTGGCGAGCAGCCGCAGGGTGCGCCGACCGGTGAAGTTGCCGAAGAACTGTGGGCTCTCCACGATCGCACCGAAGCGGGGCGCGACCACGGGCAGCCGTTCCGGCGCCGGTTCACCGAGCACCCGCATGCTTCCGGCGTCGGCCTGGACCAGGCCGAGCAGCGTACGCAAAGTGGTCGTTTTGCCCGAGCCGTTGGGGCCGAGGAATCCGTGCACCTGTCCCGCCTCGACCAGCATGTCGAAGCCGTCGAGTGCGACCCTCGGTGCACCCCTCAACGGGCGGAAGCTCTTACGCAGCCCGTGTATCTCGATGACCGCGCTCACGCGACCCCCTCGCCGCGTACGCCCATGTGGACCTCCGGTCCGTTCAGCGTGATCAATGACACGGCGCCCCACCTTACGGGGAGGCCGCCGTCCGTGGGGGGCGGCGACACGTGCGTGGTTGGATGGACGGGTGCCTACTGAGCTGGTCCACAACGTCGCCGGTGCCGCTGCCGCCGGCCCGAACCCGAGCCCGGACGCCGACGACCTGGTGATCGACCTCGCCGGGGTGAACGTGGTCCGCACCGGAGCGTTCCTGCTGCGGGACCTGAGCTGGCGGGTGGAGCTGGACGAGCGCTGGGTGGTGCTCGGCCCCAACGGCGCGGGTAAGACGACACTGCTCAACCTGGCGGGCGGTCGGTCGCATCCGACCAGCGGCACGGTGCACGTGCTCGGTGAGAAGGTCGGCCGTACCGACCTGGCCGAGTTGCGTACCCGGATCGGTCTCACCACCGCCGGGCTGGCCGAGCGGATCCCGACCGACGAGTCCGTACGCGACGTGGTGCTCACCGCTGCCTGGTCGGTGGTCGGCCGGTGGCGGGAGAGCTACGACGCGGTGGACGAGTCACGGGCGCGGGCACTGCTGGACCAGTTCGGTGTCGCCGGGCTGGCCGACCGGCTTTACGGCACCCTGTCCGAGGGGGAGCGCAAGCGGGTGCAGATCGCCCGTGCCCTGATGACCGACCCCGAGTTGCTGCTGCTGGACGAGCCGGCGGCCGGGCTCGACCTGGGCGGGCGCGAGGACCTGGTCGGCCGGCTGGCCGGACTGGCCCGGGACCCGGACGCCCCGGCGCTGGTGCTGATCACCCACCACGTGGAGGAGATCCCGCCGGGCTTCACCCACGCGCTCCTGCTGCGCGAGGGCGGCATCGTGGCGCAGGGGCTGCTCGGTGACACCATCACCGGCGAAAACCTCTCCCGTACGTTCGGGTTGCCGCTCACCGTCGAGCGTTCGGGAGACCGCTTCACCGCCCGCGCGGCCTGATCCGGGGGACGAACCGGCGGCACTTGCCAAATATGGACAAGTGTCGTCATGTTGACGTGACTGTTAATTAAATTTACTGTTCCTTCATCGATACGTGTCGTCATGTCGATCCGATCGTCAGGGGAACAGGATGAACAGATTCCGTCGGCTGGCGACGCTGGTCTCCGCCACCGCGTTGTCCGTGGCCGCAGCCCTGCTGGTGGCCCCGGGCGCGTACGCGGCGACCGCCAGCTTCACCAAGACCCAGGACTGGGGCAGCGGCTACGAGGCCCTGTTCACCGTCCGCAACAACACCAGCGGCACGATCACCGGTTGGCGGGTCGAGTTCGACCTGGCCGCCGGCTCGACCATCGGCAGCTCCTGGGACGCGACCCGGACCAGCTCCGGCAACCACCACGGCTTCGTCAACCAGTCCTGGAACGGCACCCTCGCCGCCGGAGCCAGCACCACCTTCGGCTTCACCGTCTCCGGCACCGGCACGCCGACCAACTGCACCGTCAACGGCGGTTCCTGCTCCGGCGGCGGTGGCGGCGGCGACACCCAGGCGCCCACCGTTCCCGGCAACCTGCGCAGCACCTCGGTCACCTCGACCAGTGTCTCGCTCGCCTGGAACGCCGCCACCGACAACATCGCCGTGACCGGCTACGACATCTACCGGGGCGGCACCCTCGCGACCACGGTCACCGGCACCAGCGGCACCGTCGGTGGGCTCGCCGCCGCCACGGCGTACACCTTCACGGTCCGGGCGCGGGACGCCGCCGGCAACCTGTCGGCGGTGAGCAACCAGGTCACCGCGACCACCGCCTCCGGCGGTGGCGGCGGCACCACCCCGGCGGCGATCAACGGCCAGCTCCGGGTCTGCGGCGTCAGCTCTGCAACCAGTACGGTCGCCCGATCCAGTTGCGCGGCATGAGCACGCACGGCATCCAGTGGTACGCCCAGTGCGTGAACAACAACTCCCTCGACGCGCTCGCCAACGACTGGCGGGCCGACGTGCTGCGGATCTCGATGTACATCCAGGAGGACGGTTACGAGACCGACCCGCGCGGCTTCACCGACCGGGTGCACGACTTCATCGAGCGCGCCACCGCCCGCGGCCTCTACGCGATCGTCGACTGGCACATGCTGGATCCCGGCGACCCGAACTTCAACCTCAGCCGGGCCCGCACCTTCTTCACCGAGATCGCCAGCCGGCACGAGGACAAGACCAACATCCTGTACGAGGTGGCGAACGAGCCGAACGGCGTCGGCTGGTCGACCATCAAGTCGTACGCCGAGCAGATCATCCCGGTGATCCGCGCCCAGGACCCCGACGGTGTGGTGCTGGTCGGCACCCGCGCCTGGTCCTCGCTCGGGCTGTCCGACGGTGCCAGCGAGACCGAGGTTGTCAACAACCCGGTCAACGCCACCAACATCATGTACACCTTCCACTTCTACGCCGCGTCGCACGGCACGTCGTACCTGAACGCGCTGAGTCGGGCCGCCGACCGGATCCCGATGTTCGTGACCGAGTTCGGCACCCAGACCGCCTCCGGTGACGGCGCGAACAACTTCACCCAGGCGCAGGCGTACCTGGATCTGATGGCCAGCAAGCAGATCAGCTGGGTCAACTGGAACTTCTCCGACGACTTCCGCTCCGGTGCCGTCTTCAACACCGGCACCTGCAACGGCACCACGTACGCCGGCACCGCCGTCCTCAAACCCGCCGGCGTCTGGATCCGCGACCGCACCCGCACCCCCGACACCTTCCCCACCACCTGACCCCCGGCCATCACCTCCGCCAAGATCACCGCTCTTGTAGAGAAAGAGGGGCTGTCCCGCCCGGGATAGCCCCTCTTTCTCTGCAGGAGCGCGCTGGGGGCTTGCCAGGATTCATGTGTCGTGTAATCTAATGTCATGACACAGAACGCGGCGGTCACGCCCGGAACCAGCAACCTGATCAAGGCAGTCTCGGTGGTCAGCACCGGCACGGTGGACATCCGCCCGCAGCACGTGCGCTCGGACGGCACCCCGTTCCTGTGGTGGCTGATGACCTCACGCAAGTGGACCGACCCGCGGCCGATCAACGTGTACGTGATCGAGCGGGAGGACGGTCTCGTCCTGTTCGACACCGGTCAGGACCGGGCCTCGGTCACCGACCCGGACTACTTCCCGACCTCCGGCCTCACCGGCCTGATCTACCGCCGGCTCGCCCGGTTCCAGATCGACCCCGACCAGACGCTCACCGCCCGACTGGCCAGCATCGGCTACGACATCGCCGACGTGCACACCGTCGTCCTGTCCCACCTGCACCAGGACCACATCGGCGGCCTCGCCGAACTGCGCCACGCCGAGATCGTCGTCGACCAGCACGAGTGGGACGACCTGCACCAGCCGAACCCCGAGAACCGGGGCATGCTCACCAGCCACATCAACCTGCCCGGCCTGCGCTGGCGGCAGGTGACGCCGCGCCCGACGCAGGATCCCGCCGTCGCGCCGTTCACCGCCGCGCACGACCTCTTCGGCGACGGCACCCTCGTGCTGCTGCCCACCCCGGGCCACACGCCCGGTTCGCTGTCGCTGCTCGTACGCCAGCCCGGCGCGACCCCACTGCTGATGGTCGGTGACGTAACCTACGACGTGCACTTGATGCAGGACGGACACATCCCCGGCGTGGGCGAACGAGCCCGGCTGCGCGAGACGACCCGCGCGATCAACACCCTGCGCGGCAGGTACCCGGACCTCGCGGTCCTGCCCGCGCACGACCCGGCCGCGGGCGGTCACCTCTCCGGCAGCTCCTGGGGCAAGCTGGCCGGCGTCGCGGCGGCGAGCTGACCGTGCGCAAGGTCGAGCAGTTGCGGTTCCTGATCCTGGCCGCCCAGCGTGAGGGCAACCGGCTGCTCGCCCAGAACCTGCGCCCGCTCGGGGTGACCCCGTCGCAGGCCGAGGTGCTGCGCCTGCTGGCCGACCGGCAACCGCTCACCCTCGGCGGGCTCGGCGAACTGCTGGTCTGCGAGAGCGGCACCAATCCCAGCCGGCTGGTCGACCGGCTCGTGGCGGCGGGTCTCGTCGACCGGGTCGAGGCACCCCACGACCGCCGTACCGTCGAACTGACCCTCACCGCCGCCGGCCGCGACGTGGCGAATCGAGTCGCCGACGTAGAGGAACGCCTCTACGAAACCCTCGAAGCCGCCGGCACCGGCCTCAACCTTGACGAGGTCATCACCTACCTACACGCCCTCACCACCAACCAACCCTCGGGCCAAGCCGTCCAACGCCGCACCCAACCACCCCCACCCCCCACCCCTCGCCGTTGATCATGAAGTTAGCGACACCTTCCGTGGCCGAAATCGTCGCTAACTTCATGATCAACGAGGTGATCCGGGGTTACCGGGGGAGGAGGGTGGGGGCGGCTAGGGTGATTTGGGTTACGGCTAGTTGGGGGTCGGGCGGGGGGATCAGGACTATCGCGTTGGCGGTTGCCTCGGTCAGGGCCTGTATCGAGGCGGCGCACTGGGTGGGGGTGCCGGCGATGGCGAAGCGGTCGACGTAGTGCTCCGGTAGGGCCTCGGCGAGCTGTTCCACCTGCGGGTGGGCGGCTACCAGGGTGGCGATCTCCTCGGCCAGGTCGTCGTCGGCGGGGGAGAGCGGCGGGCCGCCGAGGAAGCGGCCGGCGATCGCCCGGCGGGCGTACGACCGGTCGGAGTCGAAGTCGAGGAAACCGTAGACGGTCAGGCGATGCGGGTCGTCGTTCCGGCCGGCGTCGTTCCGGCCGGCGTCGATCAGGTCCCTGGCCCAGCGCAGGTACGCCGGGCTCGCGCACTCGGCCAGGATCGTCCCGTCCGCCACCTGACCGGACAGCCGCAGTGACTTCGCGCCGCGTACGCCGGTCGAGATCGGGGGCGGTTCGGCCGGCGGGAACGCGAGCTTCACCCCGTCCAGCTTGGCGTACTGGCCGTCGACGGTGACCGTCTCGCCGGCCAGCAGGGCGCGTACGGCGGTGACGGTCTCACCGAGCACCGCCAGCGGGGACGGGTGGTGGGCGCCGACCTGGCGTACCCAGTCCGGCATGCCGTGACCGAAACCGGGCAGGATGCGGCCGGGGAAGAGCCGTTCGAGGTTGCTCAGCTCCATCGCGGCCAGGGCCGGGTTACGGAACGCGGCCGGCAGGATGCCGATGCCGATCCGGATCGTCTCGGTGACCGAGGCGGCAACCGTGGCGGCCGAGACCGCACCGGTGAAGAAGCAGTCCTCCACCACCCAGAGTTCGTCGTAACCGAGTCGTTCCACCAGGCGCGCATAGGCCGGAAGCTGCTCCGGCGGGCTGTCGCAGCGGTACATGACCCCGATTGCCGTCTTTCCCATCCCGGCAGCCTGCCAGAAAACCACCCCAACCGCCGCCTCTAGAATCATGGTCCGCGTCCCACCAGCAGGAGGTGCCCGTGAGCCGACCCAGGGTCGTTGTCGTGGGCAGCGCGAACATGGACCTGGTCGCGATGACGCCGGTGCTGCCGGCGGCCGGGCAGACGGTGCTCGGCAACGACTTCGTGATGGTGCCCGGCGGCAAGGGTGCCAACCAGGCGATCGCCGCCACCAGGGCCGGTGCCTCCGGTGTTTTCCTCGGCGCGATCGGCTCGGACTCGTTCGGCGTGACGCTCAAGGCCCGGATCGCCGCCTCCGGCGTCGACACCGGCCAACTGCGGGTCGTGTACGGCGCCTCCGGCGTGGCCGTGGTCACCGTCGACGCCGACGGCGAGAACACGGTGGTGGTGGCGCCGGGCGCGAACGCCGCGTTCGTCGGCCTCACCGAACCGGAGCTTTCCGCCGTACGCCGAGCGGACGTGCTGGTCACCCAGTTGGAGATCCCGCTCGAAACGGTGCTCGAAGCGGCCACCGCTGCCCGCGCCGCCGGCACCCGGGTGGTGCTCAACGCCGCACCGGCCCGCGAACTCCCCGCCGAACTGCTCGAACTGGTCGACCTGCTGGTGGTCAACGAGCACGAGGCGCAGGCGATCAGCGGTTCCGGCCGGGAGGATCCGGGAGCGCTGCTGGCCGCCGTACCCCGGGCGGTTCTGACCCTCGGCGCCGATGGTGCCTGGTACGGCGACCGGGACGGCGCCGCCGTACACGTCCCGGGTTTTCCGGTCGACGCGGTCGACACGACCGGTGCCGGTGACGCCTTCACCGGCGCGCTCGCCGTCGCCTGGGGCGAGGGGCGTGACCTGGTCGACGCGGTGCACTGGGCCTGCGCGGCCGGTGCTGCCTGCGCCAGGCAGGTCGGCACCTCCGGTTCGCTGCCCCGCCGCGACGAGATCGACGCCCTCTTCGCCACCGCGGCCGCCCGCCCCGGCAACTGAGCTGGGGCGTTCACCGCCCACGGTGGCATGGGTTGGGCACTATGAGGGCATGGTGCGTTTCATCCTCAATCTTCTCTGGCTCGTCTTCGGCAGTGGCATCGTGCTCGCCATCGGGTACGGCATCGCCGCGCTGATCTGCTTCGTGCTGGTCGTGACGATTCCGTTCGGGGTGGCGTCGCTGCGGTTGGCGTACTACTCGCTCTGGCCGTTCGGCCGGACGCTCACCCCGAAGCCGGGCGCCGGACTGGGATCGGGCGTGGCCAACGTGCTCTGGGTGATCCTGGCCGGCTGGTGGCTGGCGTTGATGCACGTGCTGGCCGGGATCGCGCTCTGCGTCACGATCATCGGGATCCCGTTCGGTATCGCCAACTTCAAGCTCGTACCGGCGGCGTTCTGGCCGCTCGGACGCGAGGTGGTCGAGATCGACGACCTTCGTCGTCCGGGAGTGGCCGCCTAGCTGCGATCTGTGACGTTCAGGGGCCTCCCCACGCGCTGACGGGTTCGGCGTACGCTCCCGCGACATGAGCGTTGGTGGCGGGCCCACGGGGGCGCCGGGCCGAGGTAAGCCACAGTGGACGGTCGGGCTGGTCGTGGCGCTGGCCGTGGCGGGGCTCGTGGTCGCGTTTCCCGGACCGACCGGCAGCCCGGCCACCGCCCGGCTGGCCCGGACCGTCGTACGCACGGTCACGGCGACCGCGACGCCGACCGTCTCGCCCACCCCGGTCGGCGTGTACGCGGCCAGGTTGCCGCGCTTTCCGGCCCCGCCGGTGCCCGAGCCGGTGGCCGTGCCGGCCGGGCCTTCGGCGGGCTGGTACTCGCGCATCCCCACCACCCAGCCGGTGGCGTTCGTGACCATCGACGACGGCTGGATCAAGCGGCCCGAGGCGCGTCAGTTGCTCGCCGAGGCGCAGGTGCCGGTCACGCTCTTCCTCACCATCGACGCGATCCACGAGAATCCGGACTACTTCCGGCAGCTCCAACTCGCCGCGCCGAACGTGGCGATCGAGGCGCACACCCTTACCCACCAGGGATTGCGGGGCAAGTCGTACGCGACACAGAAGCGCGAGATCTGCGGCTCGGCAGACCGCCTCGCCCAGCTCTACGGCCGCCGCCCGGTGCTGTTCCGGCCGCCGTTCGGGGAGAAGGACGCCACCACCCTGCGGGCAACCCACGACTGCGGTCTGAAGGCGGCGTTCTTCTGGACCGAGTCGGTGGACAAGGGCAAGGTGCGTTACCAGGGTGAACACAAGATCCACCCGGGCGACATCATCCTGATGCACTTCCGGGAGCGGTTCGTGGACGACCTCGTCGCGGCGCTGAACGCCATCCATGCCGCCGGCCTGACCCCGGCCGTGCTCGGCGACTACGTCCGCTGACCGGTTCCCGCTGACCGGTTCCCGCTGACCGGTCCGGTCAGCTCTCGTCTGGAGACCGGTTCTCGCCGCGTCGGCGGAGCATGGCCAGGCCGGGAATGCCGGCGATGGCGAGCTTGAGGTCACGGGTGACGTTGAGCAGGTCGTGGATGTCCGGGCCGACCCGGTCGAGGGTGGCCAGGATCGGCAGTACGTCGGCCGTCAGGTGCCCGGTCAGCTTCGGCAACTCGTCCACCAGCCGGATCGCCGCGTCCACCTCCTCCGGGGTGAGCTGCTCCACGAAACGGCTGGCCATCGGCGCACCCTTGCGCAGCGTGACCGCGTACGCGCCGAGCAGTTCGTCGACCGTACCCATGGTGGCCTCGGCCCGGGCCATGGTGGCGGCGGCCTTGCCGGCGACGAGTTCCGCCTCGGCGACCACCACCGCGGCGGCCGCGGCAACCCGGCTCGCCTCGTCGATCGGGGCGGCGGCACGGGCGGTCAGCGTCTGCACCTGGTCGACGGCCTTCTCGGTCGTGCCGACGATCCGGTCGGTTCGCTCCAGTGTGGACTCCATCCGGTCCAGCGCGGTTTCCACCCGGTCCAGCACGGTGCCGATCCGCCGTACCAGCTCCTCGGCCTGGTCGAGTACGCCGATCGCGCGGGCGGGCAGTCCGGCGAGCGTGGTCGCGGCGTCGGTGGCCTGACCGACGGCCTGGCCGACGGCGAATCTGGTCAGGTCGAGCAGGGCGGCGGGCCGGGGGAGGGGGAGCACCATCCCGCAATTGTGCGTCGCCCGGTCGACCGCCGCCCGACGGGTGATCATCGGCAGATTTGTCGATTCCCGGTCCGGGCGGCCGTCGAAGGCCGGAAAATGGATCGAGCAGACCGCCCAGGGCAGTGGCACGGGCATCGAGCAGACCGCCCAGGGCAGCGGCACGGACGCGGGGCGACGGCGACGGGGGCGGCACAGTGCGCGAAGGCACCGGAACATGACCACGGTCGGTGAGCTGCTGCTGAGCCGGCTGCACGACCTCGGCGTACGGCACGTCTTCGGCCTGCCCGGCGACTACAACATGGAGTTCCTCGACCAGATCGAGGCGTTCGAGGGCATCGACTGGGTCGGCAGCTGCAACGAGCTGAACGCCGCGTACGCGGCCGACGGCTACGCCCGCCTCGCCGGCATGTCGGCCATCCTCACCACCTTCGGCCCCGGTGAGCTTTCCGCGGTCAACGGGCTGGCCGGGGCGATGGCCGAATCGGTGCCGATCGTGTCGATCGTCGGCGGCCCACCGGTCCGGATCATGGACAGGCAGACCTCCATGCACCACTCGCTCGGTGACGGCGATTTCGACCGCTGGGTCCGGATCGGCCGCGAGGTGACCGTCGCCCAGACCAGCCTGACCGCCGAGAACGCCGCCACCGAGATCGACCGGGTGCTGTGCCAGGCCTGGCTCGCCCGGCGGCCGGTCTACGTACGGTTGCCCGGTGACGTGGCACGGCACGAGGTGGCGACGCCCCGGGCGCCGCTGATCCGACCCGAGCCGGTGGTCGACGCCGCGCAGCTCGACGCGTTCACCGCCGTCGCCCGGCGACTGCTCGCCAAGGCGAGCCGACCCGCCCTGCTGGTGGGCAACCTGGCGATCCGGTACGAACTGGGGCAGCTCGTACGGTCGGTGATGGTCGACCGGAACTGGCCGGTGGCGACCCAGGGCATGGGTCGGGGCTTTGTCGACGAGTCCGACCCGCACTTCGTCGGCATCTACAACGGCGGGGACAGCGCCGATCCGGTCCGGCAGGTGATCGAGGGTGCGGACGCCCTGGTCTGTGTCGGCACCAAGTTCTTCGACTGGGACGGCCTGTTCACCGCCGACCTGGACCTGTCCCTGATCATCGGGCTGAACAGCACCTCCGCCACCGTCGCCGGGGCGACGTTCGAGGGCGTACCGCCGGACGCGGCGCTGCGAGCGCTGTACGAGATCGCTCCGGCGCGTACCGCCGACTGGGAGTCGGCCGTCGCACCCGCACCCGACCTGGCCGGCGCGCTCGACCCGGCCAGCGACGAGCCCGTACGGCAGGCACGGCTCTGGCCCGCGCTGGCGGCACTGCTGCGCCCGGGTGACGTGCTGCTACCGGAGACGGGCACCCCCTCGTACGGCGTGGCGACCATCCAGCTCCCGCCGGGAACCGACTGTCTCCAGGCACCCCTGTGGGGATCGATCGGATACGCGACGCCGGCCGCGTTCGGCGCCGGGGTGGCCGCCCCGCAGCGGCGGGTCGTCCTCGTCACCGGTGACGGGTCGTTGCAGCTCACCGTGCAGGAGATCAGTCGGATGCTCGCCACCGGCCAGCACCCGATCATCGTGGTGCTCAACAACGGCGGTTACACCGTCGAGCGCGCGGTCGACGGGGCGCACCAGCGGTACAACGACATCGACAACTGGCGCTACGCGCAGATCCCGTCGGTGTTCGCCCGGGACGCGCCGATCGACGCGCACGTCGTCTCCACCGAGGGCGACCTGGCCCGGGTCTTCGCCGGCCTGCCGGGCAGACCGGACCGGCTGACCATCATCGAGCTGCTGCTCGACACCCGTGACATGCCGGCCGGCATGCCCCGGTGGGGGAAGGAGACGACGGCCCTCGACTACCAGGCACGGATGGCCGAGGATCCGCCCCAGTTGCCGTGGGGCGGCCTGCCGGACCAACCACCCAACTGACACACCGTACGTTCGTCAGGGCCGGTCGCCGTGCTGCTCGACGGCCCGCTGCACGGCGCGGTAGATCTGGCCGAAGCGCAACGCGTCGGAGATCTGCAACAGCATCAGTTCCTGCCCCTGGCGCTGCACCCAGAGTTCGTAGATCCCCGAGCCTCGGTCGTACGAGCGGTCCAACCAGCTCAGCGGGACCTCCAGGAACGGCATCAGCGCCAGCGCGCCCACCACGCAGATGCCGAGGATCGCTCCCGCGAGCAGCCAGTTCCCCCGGTCCTGCGCGGCGTACGCGAGCGAGACCACGCAGATCGTGGCGATCAGCGGCGGGACCGAGAGCAGGAAGATGAGCGTCCCGCGTCCGAGTAACCGGGAGCGGGAGCGCAGCGTGCCGCGGCCGCGGGTGTGCCAGACGTACGTCAGTTCGGCGACCGGTACCCGGTGACCGCCCGCCTGGACCGTCTCGGAGGTCACCTGCACCGTGTCGTCCCGGTAATAGACGGTCACCACTCAAGCAAAGCGCGCCTGTCAACAGTGCCCCCACACCGCGACGATCTTGCAGTTGTGGTGGCAGGTAAACCGGATAAGCGTCGTGATTCGGGCACCACAACTGCAAGATCGTCGGCGACACCGGTGCGCGGGGCTCGGGTTTTCGGGGATTGACCGTGATCGGTAGCGTGGGTGGGGGTCGAGCGGTGGGCGGGCCGCGCGGTCCGTACTGCCCGGCGATGGTCGTACGACAAGGGGTGCGGTGGGCGTGACGGGCTGGAAGAACGCGGGGTTGGCCGTGTTGCTGCTGGTTGGTTTGGGCGTCCTGGCCGGGGTTCCGGCGTTGCTGGCGTTGCCGCTGCCCAGCGAGGGCGCACCGCTCTCCGGTGAGCGAGTCGACATCGGCTTCGGCGCGACCATCGCGCCGCCACCCGGTGCGCGGCTCGACCTGTCCGACTCCCGACCGGGCACCGGTGCCGTGACACTGGTGGCCGGCGAGGTGCGTCTGCGCCTGACCGCGCAGCAGTTCCGCGGCGACGTCGGGCCGTACGTCGCACACGTACGGCACAAGCTCGATCGCGACGACTGGCTGCGACCGGTCGGCGATCCGGAGCGGGTCACCACCACCTCCGGTGTGTCCGGTGAACGCGGCTCGCTGAGCGGTGACGACAGCGTGGACGTCGACCCTGGCTGTTACGCCGTGCTGACCGCGCGGTCGATCGGTGTTGTCGTGCTGGCCAGCCCGGTCGCTGACTGCGCCGAGCTGCCGGCCCCGGTCTGGGCAGCGGTGACCAGCATCGAGATCGACCCGGCGGCGGCACAGTGATCCCCGGCGACGGCACGGTGATCTCCGGCGACGGCACGGTGATCCCTGGCGGCACCGCAAACCCCGGCGACGGCACAGTGAACCCCGACGGCACGGTGATCCGCCCGTGGTCGTTGGTACGCACGCCGAGCTTCTGGATCCTGCTGGGCGTCACCGGGATCGCCACCGCGGTAACCCTGTTCACCGCGGTCTTCTTTGTCATACTCGCCCCCTGGTCGACGCTGGTCGGCGCGCTGCTGGTCACCGTCTACGTGGCACTCTTCCTGCTGGCGATCCGGCAGTTCGACCGGCTCGGCACCCGTCCCTGGTGGCTGGTCGCGCTCGCGGGGCTCTGGGGCGCCACGGTCTCGGTGCTGGTCGGCGGTGCCGCCGGTTTCACCATGGACAACCTGCTCGGACGGCTGTTCTCACCCGAGCTGGCGGGCATCTGGGGCGCCATGATCGTCGCCCCGCCGGCCGAGGAGCTGGCCAAGGTGGCCGGGGTGGTGTTCCTGTTCCTGGCCGCCCGCCCCTACCTGCGTACGGTCTTCGCGGGGGCGGTCTACGGGGCGATCGTCGGGGTGGGCTTCGCCGCCGTCGAGGACCTCGGCTACGCCGCGCTGGCGGCCGACGACACACTGCCGGACGACGTCGGCGAGGCGCTGCGGATGCTGGTACTGCGCTTCACCCTGCCCGGTGCGGTCGGCCATCCGCTTTTCACCGCGGTGGCCGGCGCCGGGGTCGCGTACCTTCTCGTGCGTACCGACCGGACTCGGGCGCGGCGGGTGGGTGTGTTCGTCGGCGCGCAGGCGCTCGCCTGGCTGACCCATGCGGCGGTCAACTCGCCGGTGGCGGCCGTCGTGTCCGACGTGCTCGACCAGCTTCCCGGCTTCGCCGAGCTGACCGGCTACCTGCTCGTGGTCGGCATTCCCGGCGCGGTGTCGTTCTACTGGCTCGCCGCACTCCGCCGGGCGGACGCGGCCCAGCTCGCGGAGCGCCTCGGCGCCGCCGGGCCGGAGTTGGCAACGGCCGACGAAGCCACGGCGGTGCGCACGCTGGGCGGTCGCGGCCGGGCGGCGCGCGCCGTCGGCCGGGCCCACGGCTGGCGGGCCGCCTGGGCGGCCCTGAGGGTCCAACGTGCCCAGTTGCGGCTCGTCGACCTGCCACCGCAGCCGCCGGTCGTCCCCCAACCGATCGGGTACGCCGTTGCGCCGCCGCACCCGTGGCCCACCCGACACCCCTGGCCGCCGCCGTATCCCCAGGCAGCGCCCCACCCCTGGCCGGTCCCGGATCCCCGGTCGGCTCCCTACCCCTACCCCTGGCCTGCTCCGTACCCGCCCGCCCCCTGGCCGGGCCTGCCGCTAGCTCCATCGCCGGTCCTGCCGATACCACCCGCCCTGCCAGCCCAGCCACCCGTCCCACCCGTCCCGCCCGCCCCCGTGGCGCAGCCCGCCCCGCTTCCGCCGGCCGTCCCTGCCGTGCCGGCGGTCACTCCCACGTCGGCCGTCCCTCCCGCCGTGACCGTGCCGGCGCAAGGGGCCCCGCCGATGCCCCCGCAGTGGGGGGCGGCTCCGCCTTGGATGCCACCCCCGCAGTGGGGACCACCGCCGCCGTGGGCGGGTGTGCCGGGGCAGGTGCCGGCGTACGGGGGTGCGCCGGTTCAGCCGAGCCGGCGGGTGCCCAAGGCGACGGCGGTTCAGCGACGTACGGCCGAACTGGCGCAGGCCCGTACGGGACTCGAGGGGCTGACCGGTGCACGGTCGGTGCCGGCGGCTGGAGCCGTATCCGTGCCGGCGCCGAGCTGGCTGACCCGTACGACGATCGGGTTGTCGGTGGTCGGACTGGCGGCGTGGCCGGCGGTCGCGGTCGCCGGCCTACTGGTGGCGGCGCCGCTGGTCGAAGCGGTACGGCGGCACCGGCCGATCGACCGCAAGGTGCGGCTGGCGGCGCTCGCCGTCCTGGTCAGTGGCTACTGCTGGCTGGCCAGCGTGCTCGCGCTCCGGCTCTTCCCCGACGTGATCTGAGCGGTACGGCAGGTCGGGGCCTGACCGACGGCGGCGAGCAGCTACGACAGGCGAACCCGGCGTCACGGGCGATCCGGTGTGAGCCGCGCCGCGCGGCCGTGCAGGTAGTGCTGTTCGGGCAGGCTCGTGGTCAGGCGTGCCGCCCAGCGGTAGGACGCACGGGCGGCCTCGTGGTCACCGGCCATCTCCAGCAGATGTGCCCGGACCGCGTGCAGCCGGTGGTGGCCGGACAGCCGCTCGTCGGCGTCCAGGGGTTCGAGCAGCGTGAGGCCGGCTTTCGGGCCCTGCACCATGGCGACGGCGACGGCGTGGCTGAGGGTGACCATGGGATTGGGGGCCAGGTCGGCGAGGAGCTGGTACAGCTCGACGATCTGCGGCCAGTCGGTGTCCTCGGCGCGCGCCGCCTCGCCGTGCAGGGCGGCGATGGCAGCCTGGAGCTGGTACGGCCCCAGCCGAGCGCTCGACAGCGTACGGGTGATCAGGTCCCGGCCCTCGTCCACGGACTCCCGGTTCCACCGGCTGCGGTCCTGCTCGGCCAGCGGGACCAGACTGCCGTCCGGGCGGGTACGCGCCGGCCGGCGCGCGTCGATCAGCAGCATCAGCGCCAGCAGCCCGGCGACCTCACCGTCGCGTGGCAGCGCCCGGTGCACGATCCGGGTCAGCCGGATCGCCTCTGCGGTCAGGTCGGCTCGGTGCAGCTCGGGGCCGGAGGTCGCGGTGTAACCCTCGTTGAACATCAGGTACAGCACGTGCAGGACGACCCGGAGCCGATCCGCCCGCTCGTGCCGGGGCGGCATCTCGAACCGGGCGCCGGCTGCCCTGATCCGCGCTCTGGCGCGACTCAGCCGTTGCGCCATCGTCGGCTCGGGGGTCAGGAACGCCCGTGCGATCTCCGCGGTGGTCAGACCACCGACCGCGCGCAGCGTGAGCGCGATCTGCGACGGCGGGGTGAGACTGGGATGGCAGCACAGGAACAGCAGGATCAGGGTGTCGTCCTCGTCGCGCAGCCGCTCCTCGTCCGGGGCGGGCGCGAGGGGTTCGTCCGGCAGGGTCAACGAGGCGACCTTCTGCTCCCGCTGCCTGCTGGCCAGTTCGCTGCGTAGCTGGTCGGTCATCCGGCGGGAGGCGACCGTGATCAGCCAGGCCGTGGGGTTGTCCGGCATCCCGTCCACGGGCCACTGGGTCGCGGCGGCGAGCAGCGCCTCCTGGACCGCGTCCTCGGCGGTCTCGAAGTTGCCGTGGTGGCGTACCAACGCCGCGAGGACCTGCGGCGCCAGCCGGCGCAGCAGGTCCTCGCCCCCGTTGACGGCGTTCACATCTCCGTACCGGACGTGTCCATGATCGGGTGCACCTCCACTGCGGCGAACCGGGCGTCGGGCATCCGCGCCGCGATCTCCGCCGCTCGTTGCGGGCTCTCGCAGTCCACCACCACGTAGCCCGCCAACTGCTCCTTGCTCTCGATGTAGGGCCCGTCGGTGGTGGCCGGGACCCCGTCGCGTACGCGGACGGTTCTGGTGTTGACCACGTCGGCCAGCGCCACGCCCACGATGAACTCACCGGATTCGGTGATCTCCTGCTTCAGCGCCTCGGACTGCCTGGTCAACTCGTCGCGTTCCGCCTCGGGCAACGCCAGGAACTGCGGGTTGCGCAGGAACAGCGGATGCTCCCAGTTTTCCGGATTGCTGTAGATCAGCAGCAGGTACTTCACTCCAGCACCTCGTGGGAGTCCCGAGCACGCGACGGACCGGCGACCCCGATCAGGTTGCCCTCGGGGTCGGTGAACTGCCCGACCGTGAAGTCCCCGGACCGGGGCTCGGGGCCCATCAGACGCTCCCCGCCGAGGCTTTCCGCCTTCAGCAGCGCGTCCTCGACGTCCGGGACGCCCGCGTAGAACAGGACCCCGGGCCGGTGGCCCGGTCCGCCGCCGACGCCGCCGTTGATGCCGTTCCCGTCGCCGGTCGTGCTTCCGTCGATGAAGCCGTACGTGCCCGGCTGCGAGACCTTCTCGGTGACCGCGTCGCCGGTGTCGAACTCCCAGCCGAACAGCTCGCCGTAGTAGCCGCGGAGCCTGGCCGGGTCCTCCCCGATTATCTCGAAGTGCACCACTGGTCGTCCCATGATCTATCCTCTCGCCGCGCCGATGTACCGGCGCCCTTGTCGGCGTACCCGCGGGCGCCTCATTACAGAGGTCGGAGCAGAGGTGGCGGTTTTCGACATCCCACGGCGAGGGAGTTCGAAACGGGCGGGCGGCGTCAGCGGCGTGGGTTGAGGCGCTGGCGCTGCTCGACGGCGCGTTGCAGGGCCCGGTAGATCTGGCCGAACTTCAGCGCGTCGTGGGTCTGTAGCACCCGGATCGGCTGACCGTGCCAGCGCACCCAGATCTCCAGCCGGTGTGAACCCCGGGTGTACGACCGGTCCAGGAACTCCAGCAGCAGGTCGGCGACCGGGGCGACGGCGAACCCGACCAGGCACGACACGCCGATGATCGCGAGCGTCACGATGAACGAGGAGTGGAAGCGGACCGCGAGCCCGATGCCGAGTACGGCGGCGACCACCGGACCGATCAGCCCGAAGCCGAGCGCACCCCGCCCGGCCAGTACGCGCCAGGAGCGGTTGCCGCGCTGGTGCCAGATCTCGGCGAGTTCGGGCAACGGATACGCGCGTTCGCCGACCCGGATCGCCTCGGAGGTGACCCGTACGGACCGGTCGTCGTAATAGGTGATCATTTCTTCACGTCCTGGTCACGGGGGACACCAGACAACATACCCAACGAGGGGCGTCGTACTGTGGGTACGCGACTTCGATGTGGAGGTGGACTGTGGGCGACTTCGTCCGGCTGGAGATCAGCGACGGTATCGGCACCATCCGGCTGGAGCGGCCGCCGATGAATGCGCTGAACACCCAGGTGCAGGAGGAGTTGCGAACCGCGGCTGCCACCGTCACCACGGACCCCGACGTCCGTGCGGTCATAGTCTACGGCGGCGAGAAGGTGTTCGCGGCGGGCGCGGACATCAAGGAGATGGCCGACATGTCGTACGTGGACATGGCGGCGCGCGCGGTCGAGCTCTCCGGCGCACTCGGCGCCATCGCCCGGATCCCCAAGCCGGTGGTCGCGGCGATCACCGGGTACGCCCTCGGTGGCGGCTGCGAACTGGCGCTCGCCTGCGACTGGCGGGTGGCCGCCGAAGACGCGAAGCTCGGCCAGCCGGAGATCAAGCTCGGCATCATCCCCGGTGCCGGCGGGACCCAGCGGTTGGCGCGGCTGGTCGGTCCGGCGCGGGCCAAGGACCTGATCATGTCGGGGCGGATGGTCGACGCCACGGAGGCGCTGGCGATCGGGCTGGTCGACCGGGTGGTCCCGGCCGACCGGGTGTACGCGGAGGCGGTCGCGCTGGTCCAGCCGTACCTGTCGGGCCCGGCCCAGGCGCTGCGGGCGGCGAAGCTGGCGGTCGACGGCGGCCTGGACATGGACCTGAACTCCGGCCTGGCCTGGGAGAGTCAGCTCTTCGCGGCGCTGTTCGCCACCGACGACCGACGCGAGGGCATGGCCGCGTTCGTGGCGAAGAGGAAACCTGACTTCACCGGCCGCTGACATCGCGGTCGGGCGGTAGATCGCGGTCGGGCGGTAACGGGCGAACGGTGCGATCCGAAGAGGCGAGTCTTCTTCACCTTCTCCGGGTCGGCCGATAACCTGTGCACCCACGGCGAGGATGAGGGAGCGGCGATGACGGAGCGGATCGAAGGTCACGGCGGCGACTTGGCGGTGGCGGCGCTGCGCGCGTACGGCATCACCGAGATGTTCACCCTCTCCGGCGGCCACGTCTTCCCGCTCTACGACGCCGCCCACCGCAGCCAGGTCGACGCCGCCGGTCGACCGCCGATGCGCATCGTCGACGTACGGCACGAGCAGTCCGCGGTCTTCGCCGCCGAAGCGGTGGCCAAACTGCGCCGCCGTCCGGGACTCGCCGTGCTCACCGCCGGCCCCGGTGTCACCAACGGCATCTCGGGGCTGACCAGCGCCCACTTCAACGGCTCCCCGGTGCTGGTGATCGGCGGCAGGGCACCGGCCTTCCGCTGGGGCTCCGGCAGCCTCCAGGAGATCGACCACCTGCCCCTGGTCACCCCGGTCACCAAGCACGCCGCCACCGTGTTCGACACCGACGAGATCCCCGGCGCGATCGAGACCGCGCTGACCGCCGCGCTCAGCCCGCACCGCGGCCCGGTCTTCCTCGACCTACCGCTGGAGGTCGTCTTCTCGGTCGGCGAGTCGGTCGCGCCGACCGCGACGAAGATCGCCCCGCTCGAACCCGACTCCGACGAGGTGGCCAAGGCCGGCCGGCTGATCGCCGGGGCGCAACGCCCGGTGATCATCGCCGGTTCGGACGTCTACGCCGGTGACGCCACCGCCGCGTTGCGCGAGGCCGCCGAGGCGCTACAGGTCCCGGTCTTCACCAACGGCATGGGCCGCGGCTCGCTGCCGCCCGAGCACCCGCTCGCCTTCGCCAAGGCCCGCCGTACCGCGCTCAACGGCGCGGACGTGATCGTGGTGGTCGGCACCCCGCTCGACTTCCGGCTGAGCTTCGGCGACTTCGGCGACGCCCAACTCGTACACATCGTGGACGCGCCCACCCAGCGGGCAACCCACGTCCAGCCGGCCGTCAGCCCCGCCGGTGACCTGCGCCTGATCCTCTCCGCCCTCGCCGACCAGCAGGGCGACCGCGAGGACCACGCCTCCTGGATCGCCGACCTGCGCTCGGTCGAGAACGCGGCGAAGAAGCGGGACGCGGACGAGATGGCGGCCGAGTCCGACCCGATCCGGCCGGCGCGGGTCTACGGCGAGCTGCGCCGGGCGCTGGACCCGGACGCGGTCACCATCGGCGACGGCGGCGACTTCGTCTCGTACGCCGGTCGTTACCTGGAGCCGTCCCAGCCCGGCACCTGGCTCGACCCCGGCCCGTACGGCTGCCTCGGCACCGGCATGGGTTACGCGATGGGGGCCAGGGTCACCCACCCGGACCGTCAGGTCTGCGTGCTGATGGGCGACGGGGCGGCCGGATTCTCGCTGATGGACGTCGAGTCGCTGGCCCGGCAGAAGCTGCCGGTGGTGATCGTGGTCGGCAACAACGGCATCTGGGGCCTGGAGAAGCACCCGATGAACGCCATGTACGGCTACGACGTCGCCGCCGACCTGCAACCCGAACTGCGCTACGACGACGTGGTGACCGCGCTCGGCGGGGCGGGGGAGACGGTGGCCAAGGCCGGTGACCTGCGTCCGGCGCTGAAGCGGGCGTTCGACTCCGGGGTGCCGTACCTGGTCAACGTGCTGACGGACCCGGCGGACGCGTACCCGCGCTCATCCAACCTGGCCTGATCCGGCCTTCGCCGCAGAGCCCGCCGGGGCCGGCTCGTCCGGTCCCGGCTCCTCCGCCCGTGTCGTGTCGGTCGCGGTGTCCTCCGCTGCGGCCGTGCCGGACGTCGCGGTGTCCGGTGCCACGTCGTCCGGTTCCGGAGCCGTCCGGTCGGCCTCCCGCCTGGCCGTCGCCAGCAGCGGCAGCAGCAGGATCCCGAGCATGAACGGGACGACCATGTAGCGGGCGCTCTGGGCGGCGTTCACCACCATGACCGAGAGCTGGTTGCCGGCGGAGAGGCTGGCCAGGGCGACCAGCGCCGGTTCCCGCCGCCGCCAGGCGACCAGGCCGACGATCAGGTACGCCGCGTACGCCCACGGCGCTCCGCGCCACCACAGCCACTCCGGCGTGACCGTACGGGTGTTGAGCTCGATCGCGATCTTCGCTGCCCGCTGGCTCAGCGGACGGGAGTACGCGGCATGTGCGGCGGGACTCGCCTGGAACGCCGGATCCCGCTGGACGTACGCCCGCACCGACCACGGGTTCGGGCTGCGGGCCACGTTCCCGGTCGAGGTGGGCTGCCAGCCGATCGCGCTGCGGCAGATCCGGGCCTCGATCACCGTACCCGGTGATCGTTGGGCCAGCCGTCGCCAGACGCCCACCAGGTCCGACAGGTGCTCCTGGGCGGCCGTACGGTCGAAGTTCGGGCTCCACACGGTCGGGTCGACGGAGTAGCAGTCGGCCGACGAGCGCCAGTGGTCCAGCGGTGCCACCTGGGCCATCACCGCCGTGTCCCGGGCCGGGAACCCGGCGGGATCCTTGGCGTAGCCGACCGCGATGTCGCTGAAGACCGATTCCAGCGCGACCATCGACCCGGCGTTGCGTACGCCGAGCGCGGGTGGCAGCAGCCAGTTGGTCAGCAGGGCGATCACGATCGCGCTGCCCCCGGCGATCACCACCCGCCAGGCCACGCCCCGCATGACCAGGGCGCAGACCGCGATGATCACCGCCGCCACGATGACCCCGTTCTGCCGGAACAGGCAGAGCAGTACCAGTTCCACCAGCAGGGCGTAGAGCAGCGTACGGGGCAGTGCCGGCTTCGCCGGGCCGCCGCGTTCCTTGCGCAGGGCGACCAGCCGGGCCACCGTGCCGAACAGGAAGACGTGGCAGAGGGCGAAGGCGACGTCCTTCCACACCGACAGCACGAACGAGCCGATCGGGGGGAGTGCCACCAGCACCACGGCCGCGAGCGCCCAGAGCCATCCGGGTCCGCCGAGCCGGCGCAGGCCGGTGACCGCGTACGCCAGGCCGGCGGCGAGCAGCACCGTCTGCAGCAGCGTGAGCGCGCCGACCCCGCCGGTGGTCTGCAGCGACAGCCAGACCAGCGAGGTGTACGCGACCGGGTGGTGGGTGTTCCAGTTCCCGGTGGTCGACTGCCACATGTAGTTGAGCGAGTCGGGGCTGAACAGTCCCGGGTAGTAGGCGACCCACCAGAACAGCAGGACGAGTTGGGTGGCCGCGTAGGTCACCAGCGCCAGCACGGGCAACCGGCCGGGCCGGATCAGGCGACGCCAGGCGGGAGCAGGCGGGGCTGCGGCGGTGCGGGGGCCGGTCTCGGCCGGTGCGTCGTCGTCCATCTCGCCGTCTCTCGAGCGTCTCACCCGGGCACTGGGGACCCTCCGTACGGCCGTGCCGGACGCGGGCCAGGCGCCATGGTACGGCGACCGGTCCGCTGCCGTTCAATCGGAGCGTTCGATCCCGGGTCCGCCCCTACCGACCCGGGCGGCGGGTCACGCCTCGGGGCGCTTCTCCTCCACCGGCGGGTCGTCGGTCTCCCGGCGCCGGATCTCGCCCTCGCGGCGGCGCAGGTCCTCTTCCCAGCGCTCGAAGAGCTCACGGTCCTTCTTTGCCTGCTCGCTGGCGAGCGAGGTGAGGAACTCGGGGTTGTCGTCCGGGGCGATCGGCCCGCGGCGGTCGGCGACCCGTCCACCGGCCGTGCCGGGCCGGGCGGCGGGGACCGGGCGGCCGGCGAGGAACCAGGCGATCGGTCCGACGAGCGGGACGAGGATGACCGGCACCCAGAGGAACCGGGGCAGGGCACGGATGTCAGCCTTGTCCGCGCTGAGGCAGCTGATCAACGCGATCGCGGCAAGGACGACGTGCGCGACGAAGGCAAATAACATCAGGCGAACCATAAGGCAATGATGACCCACCGCGTCAGCTCATCCTAGTGCGCCGAGCACCAGCAGCAGGCCAAGTCCCGCGTAGCCCACGGTGACCAGGGCCAGCATGGGCATGGTCCGACCGCCGGAGGGTCGCGACGGGTTTCGGCTCGCCCGCCGGGTGACCGCGGCGCCGACGGCGAGCAGCGCCGCCGCCAGCCCGGCGGCGATCACCAACGTGACGGCCATGCCGTGGGTCAGGGCCAGCCGTACGGTGAGGGCGGCGACGACCGCGAACGCAAGTCCCGTACGCCGCCGCGCCAGTCGGGTCCGTTCGGGTTGCAGTCCCGGGTCCCGGTCCAGCCCTTCCGGTTGCCGGCTCACCCGCGCCGGACCACCTTGAGCAGCACGGTCGCGACCAGCAGCAGGGCGCCGACGGCAACCGCGAGGGCGAGCAGGGCGGGAAACCGGGACGGGGGCAGTTCGGTGCCGAGCCGGATGGCCCGCTCGGTGCGTACCCAGCGGTCGACGGCGTGCAGCGCGACCGCCCCGCCGAGCACCAGCAGCGCGACGGAGATCGCCTCGCGCAGGTGGGCCAGCGGCAGTGGGGGGAGGAACTGGGCGATGGCCAGGCCGCCGGCGATCAGCGCCAGCCCGGTACGGAGCCAGGCGAGGAAGGTGCGCTCGTTGGCGAGGGAGAACCGGTAGTCGGGCCTGGTGCCTATCCGGTGCAGCCGTTCCGGGTTCCACCACTGCCTGATCGTTTCGCGCACGACCCGAATTATCCGGTCGACGTCGCCCGTAGCCTGGGTGGGTGACTGATCTGGACGTTTTCACGCTGCGGACCGCGTACGACAACCAGTTGCGGGCGCGGGTGCCGGACCCGATGCCGGCCGGGGCGTCGGTGGAGCGGGACGGGCCGCTGCTGCGGTTCCTCGGGCTCGACCACGGGGGTTTTCTCGGCTACCGGGACCTCGGCGGGTTGACCGGTACCGCGCTGGACGAGCTGATCGACCGGCAGCGGGAGATCTTCGCGGCGCGGGGTGAGTCGGTGGAGTGGAAGCTGCACGGCCACGACGAGCCCGCGGATCTGCCGGACCGGCTGCGGGCGGCCGGGTTCGTGCCGGAGGAAGAGGAGACCGTGGTGATCGGCCCGGTCGCGGCGCTGTCGGCCACGCTGCCGGTTCCGCCGCCCGGCGTACGCCTGCGTGAGGTCACCGCCCGCGCGGACCTGGACCGGATTGCGGAGCTGGAGTCGATCGTCTGGGGTGAGCCGCGCGACTGGCTGGCCGACGCGTTGGAGCGGGAGCTGGCGGTGGATCCGGCCGTCTCGCATGCCGGGGCGGGCGCGGACGGCTCGGAGGTCTGGCCGCAGTCGCTGACCGTGGTGGTGGCCGAGGAGGCCGAGTCGGGTCGGGTGGTGAGTGCCGGTTGGGTCCGGTACGTCGCCGGCACCGGCTTCGCGACCCTGTGGGGCGGCTCGACCCTGCCGGACTGGCGTGGCCGGGGCATCTACCGGGCGCTGGTCACCTACCGGGCGCGGCTCGCCGACGCCCGTGGGTTCACCCTGTTGCAGGTGGACGCCTCGCCGGACAGCCGGCCGATCCTGGAGCGACTCGGCTTCGTAGCGGTCACCACGACCACCCCGTACGTCTACACTCCTTAACCGTGTCCGAGCCGCTCAACGACGAGGAGAGGATGACCCTCAAGAGGGCGGCGTTCGGCGCGGTCTTCCTGGTCTCCAACGCCGATCCCGGCGTGCTCTCCATGGTCAAGGAAAGCTTCGCCGCCTCCAACGCGATCGCCGGCAGCACCGGCCTGGTCCGGGAGGTGTTGACCACCGGTGGCCTGCCCCGGTTCACGTCGGCCCGGCCGGGTGAGCTGAAGCCCGACGAGGTGGAGTCGGTGGCGCTGCCGGCGCTGCGCAGCGCCGTACGGATCCTGCGCGCGAAGGCGCCGGACGAGTTGGAGAACTACCGGGACACGGTGTTACGTGCCGGTGACGAGGTGGCGCGGGCCTCGGACGGGGTGAGCGAGGCCGAGTCGGCGATGCTGGACAAGATCAGGGACGCGCTGTCCATTTCCTGAACCCGTCCGACCCGGCGCGGCCGGGTGCCGGTGAGCTGTGTCACCCTGAGTGTCCGGCCAAGCAATGCTACTGGTAGGTAACATAGCGGGTGGGCAACTCCACGGCGTGCCGCGGTTGACCGATCGTTAAGGAACGCGGGACGCTGCGCCCCGGAACCGGGCGAGGCCGGCAACACCAACAGGAGGGTCGTCGAAGCGCGATGAACATCGTCGTACTCGTCAAGCAGGTGCCCGACTCGGGCGCGGACCGCAACCTGCGCAGTGACGACAACACCACCGACCGGGGGTCGGCAAACAACGTCATCAACGAGATGGACGAGTACGCCATCGAAGAGGCGTTGCGGATCAAGGAGGCGCACGGCGGCGAGGTGACCGTGCTGACCATGGGCCCGGACCGGGCCACCGAGTCGATCCGCAAGGCACTGTCGATGGGGCCGGACAAGGCCGTACACGTGCTCGACGACGCGCTGCACGGATCCTGCGCCGTCGCCACCTCCCGGGTGCTCGCGGACGCCCTCGGCACCCTCGACGCCGACCTGGTCATCTGCGGTGCGGAGTCCACCGACGGCCGGGTCCAGGTGCTGCCGCACATGCTCGCCGAACGGCTCGGCATCGCCGCGCTCACCGGCGCCCGCAAGCTCACCGTCGAGCCCGGTGCTGACGGCACGGTGCTGACCGCGGAGCGGCAGACCGAGGAGGGCTACGAGGTGGTCAGCGCCAACACCCCCGCGGTCGTCTCGGTCTGGGACACCATCAACGAGCCGCGCTACCCCTCGTTCAAGGGGATCATGGCGGCGAAGAAGAAGCCCGTACAGACCCTGTCCCTCGCCGACCTGGGCGTGCCCGCGGCCGAGGTGGGCAGTGCCGGCGCGACCAGTGTCGTGGTCGAGCACAGCAAGCGCCCGCCGCGCTCCGGCGGCGCCAAGGTCACCGACGAGGGCTCCGGCGGCGTCGCGCTGGTGGAATACCTCGCCACCGAGAAGTTCGTCTGAGCAGGTTCGAGAGAGAAGAGACGCCTCATGGCTGAAGTGCTTGTCGTGGTCGAGGCCACAACGACGTTCGGTGTCAAGAAGGTCACCCTCGAACTGCTCACCCTGGCCCGCGAGCTGGGTACGCCGTCGGCCGTGGTGCTCGCCGGCCCCGGTGCCGCCGACGCGCTCGCCGCGAAGCTGGGCGAGTACGGCGCGGCCAAGATCTACGCCGCGGAGAGCGAGGAGATCGACGGCCACCTGGTCGCCCCGAAGGCCACCGTGCTGGCCGAGCTGGTCAAGCGGGTGCAGCCCGCCGCCGTACTGCTCGGGTCCACCCAGGAGGGCAAGGAGATCGCCGGCCGGCTGGCGGTCAAGCTGGACAACGGCATCCTCACCGACGTGGTCGAACTGGCCGCCGACGGCACCGCCACCCAGGTCGCCTTCGCCGGTTCCACCATCGTCAAGTCGAAGGTGACCCGCGGCCTGCCGCTGGTCACCCTGCGGCCGAACTCGGTCACCCCGAGCCCGGCCCCGGCCACCCCCGAGGTGGAGCGGCTCACGGTCGAACTCGGCGCGGCCGACAAGCTGACCCGGGTGGTCCAGCGGGTCGCCGAGCAGAAGGGCTCCCGGCCCGAGCTGACCGAGGCGTCGGTGGTCGTCTCCGGCGGGCGCGGCGTCGGCAACGCGGACAACTTCAAGCTGGTCGAAGAGCTGGCCGACCTGCTCGGCGGTGCGGTCGGCGCGTCCCGGGCCGCGGTCGACTCCGGCTTCTACCCGCACCAGTTCCAGGTCGGACAGACCGGCAAGACCGTGTCGCCGCAGCTCTACGTGGCGCTCGGCATCTCCGGTGCGATCCAGCACCGGGCCGGCATGCAGACGTCGAAGACCATCGTCGCGGTGAACAAGGACGGCGAGGCGCCGATCTTCGAACTCGCCGACTTCGGTGTGGTCGGCGACCTGTTCAAGGTGGTCCCGCAGGCCGCCGAGGAGATCCGCAAGCGCAAGTGACACCCACCCGCTCCACGGCCGACCCGGCATGGGCCGGTAAGGAGCGGCAAGTCGTACATGAGGGTGGCCGTCCGGATCCGGACGGCCACTTTCGGCGTACGCGTGGGCTGGCTCGTGGCGGTGGCTATCCGGGCGGGTCGCCGCAATAAGCGTCGAACCGGGCGAGCACCGGTTGCCTCCGAACCGGGGCCGGAATACCGGGCCGCCTGCCGGTGCACTCCTTACGAGTGCGGATAGGCTTGCCCTGATGACTTATCTGGATCACGCCGCGACCACGCCGATGCTCGAATCGGCGCTGGAGGCGTACGTCGCCACGGCCCGCGAGGTCGGCAATGCCTCGTCGCTGCACGCCTCCGGCCGGTTGGCCCGCCGCCGGGTGGAGGAGTCCCGCGAACGCGTGGCCGCCGCGCTCGGCGCCCGCCCCTCCGAGGTGATCTTCACCGGCGGCGGTACGGAGAGCGACAACCTCGCGATCAAGGGCATCCACTGGGCCCGCCACACCGCCGAACCCACCCGCGACCGGGTGGTGGTCAGCGCGGTCGAGCACCACGCCGTACTCGACTCGGTGCACTGGCTGGAACAGCACGAAGGAGCCGACGCCGGGCTGCTGGCGGTCGACGCCACCGGCCGGGTCGACCCGGCCACGCTCGCCGCCGACCTGCACGAACACGGCGAGCGGACCACCCTCGTCAGCGTCATGTGGGCGAACAACGAGGTCGGCACCGTACAGCCGATCGCCGCGCTCGCCGAGGTCGCCGCCGCGTACGGCATCCCGGTGCACACCGACGCCGTCCAGGCGGTCGGCCAGGTGCCGGTCGACTTCACCGCCAGCGGCGTGGCCGCGCTCACCCTCACCGGGCACAAGCTCGGCGGCCCGGTCGGCGTCGGCGCCCTGCTGCTCGGCCGGGACGTGCCCTGCGCCCCGCTGCTGCACGGCGGCGGCCAGGAGCGCGACGTACGCTCCGGCACCCTCGACGCGGCCGGCATCGTCGCGTTCGCGGTCGCGGTCGAGGCGTCCGTCACCGCCCAGCGTGAGTACGCCGCCCGGATCGCCACCCTCCGCGACGACCTGACCAAACGTCTGGTCGAGGTGGTACCGGAGGTGGTGTGCAACGGTGACCCGGCCGACCGGCTGCCCGGCAACGCCCACTTCTCCTTCCCCGGCTGCGAGGGCGACGCCCTGCTGATGCTGCTCGACGCCCAGGGCATCGCCTGCTCGACCGGTTCCGCCTGCTCCGCCGGGGTGGCCCAGCCGTCGCACGTACTGCTGGCGATGGGCGCAGACGACGACCGGGCCCGCTCGTCGCTGCGCTTCGCGCTCGGGCACACCTCGACCGCCGAGGATGTCGACGCGCTGATCGCCGCGCTTCCCGCCGCGGTCGAGCGGGCCCGCCGGGCCGGCGCGACCAGGTCTGCCCGGCGCTGACCGTGCAGGCCGTAGAGCTACCCTCGAACAGGTTGAAGGGGGTTTCCCGGTGAGGGTTCTGGCAGCTATGTCCGGCGGGGTCGACTCGGCGGTCGCCGCCGCGCGGGCGGTGGAGGCCGGGCACGACGTGACCGGCGTGCACCTGGCGCTGTCGCGCAACCCGCAGACGTACCGGACGGGTGCGCGCGGCTGCTGCACGCTGGAGGACTCCCGGGACGCCCGGCGGGCCGCCGACGTGATCGGCATCCCGTTCTACGTCTGGGACATGGCCGACCAGTTCCACTCCGACGTGGTGGACGACTTCGTCGCCGAGTACGCCGCCGGCCGCACCCCGAATCCCTGCCTGCGCTGCAACGAGAAGATCAAGTTTTCGGCGGTGCTGGACCGGGCCGTCGCCCTCGGCTTCGACGCCGTGGTCACCGGACACCACGCCCGGCTCGGCGCGGACGGTCTGCTGCGGCGCAGCGTCGACCTGGCCAAGGACCAGTCGTACGTCCTCGCGGTGCTGACCCGCGAGCAGCTCGACCGGTCGGTCTTCCCGCTCGGCGACTCGACCAAGGCCCAGGTGCGGACCGAGGCGGCCGAGCGTGGTCTCTCCGTCGCCGACAAGCCCGACTCGCACGACATCTGCTTCATCGCCGACGGCGACACCCGCAAGTTCCTCGCCGACCGGCTCGGAGAGGCGCCCGGCGACATCGTCGACGCCCGCACCGGAGCCGTCGTCGGCGCCCACGCCGGTGCGTACGCGTACACCGTCGGTCAGCGCAAGGGGCTCTCCCTCGGCGTGCCCGCGCCCGACGGCAAGCCCCGGTACGTGCTCTCCATCACCCCCAAGACCAACACCGTCACCGTCGGACCGGCCGAGGCGCTGGAGGCCAGCGAGGTCGCCGCCCGACGTCCGGTGTGGACCGGCGGGGCGCTGCCGACCGAGGGCACCGAGTGCCAGGTGCAGCTCCGCGCCCACGGTGAGGTGGTCCCGGCCACCGTCCGGGTCACCGGCGACACCCTGCACGCCGAGCTGGGCAAGCCGGTCCGGGGCGTCGCCGCCGGTCAGGCGATCGTGGCGTACCGGCCCGACCCGGCCGGTGACGTGGTGCTCGGGTCCGCGACCATCACTGGCTGATTTTCCCGCTTGGTGCACTAACCTCCGGCCTATGGACGCTCAGTCATGGCCATGGCCCACCGGTGCGGCTACCGGTATCGGTTCTATGCCCGGCACGGATGTCGCCGAGGTGCAGCGGATCGTGCTGGGCGAACTGCCCGCACTGCCGCACCTGGCGGAACTGCCCGGCCGGGGGCCCGGTGCCGACCTGATCGGCCGTACCGCCGGATTCCTGGTCGACCTGCCGGTGGAGCTGTACACCGGCCGCTGGCGGGTGGCGGCCCGCTCCGGCAAGGACCTGCGCCGCGCCCACGACCTGCTGGAACGTGACCTCGACCAGCTCACCGAGCAGGCCGACGGCTTCACCGGGACAGTCAAGATCCAGGCGGCCGGACCGCTGACCATGGCGGCCGGCGTCGACCTCGCCATCGGTGGCCGGCTGCTGCGCGACCCCGGTGCCGTACGCGACCTGACCGACTCGCTCGCCGAAGGGCTGCGCGGGCACGTGGCCGACGTACGAAGGCGGCTGCCCGGCGCGACCGTACTGCTGCAACTCGACGAACCGTCGCTGCCGGCGGTGCTGGCCGGGCACGTACCGACCGAGAGCGGCTTCGGCGCGTACCGGGCCGTCGAGACGAGCGCCGCCCGTGACCTGCTGCGGATCGTGGTCGACGCCGCCGGTACGCCGCTCGTGGTGCACTGCTGCGCTCCGGACGTACCGCTGGAGCTGTTCCGTACCGCCGGAGCCGTCGCCGTCTCGTTCGACCTCGACCTGATCACCCAGCTCGACCCGCTCGGCGAGGCGATCGAGTCCGGACTCGGCCTGCTGGTCGGCGCCATCCCGTCCACGCTCCCCGCCTCCGGCGTCGCCCCCTCGGCGGAACAGGTCGCCGACCGCATCCGAACCCTCTGGGGCAAACTCGGCTTCCCCCGCCCCCAACTCGCCCAGCAGGTAGTGGTCACCCCCACCTGCGGCCTGGCCGGCGCCACCCCCGACTACGCCCGCACCGCCCTGACCACCGCCCACGAAACCGCCCGCCGCCTCCACGAAATCTAGCCCCCACCCGCCCTCCCCACCCCCACC